>NZ_JBVJYM010000029.1:0-96496 GCF_055600495.1 Streptomyces sp. NPDC038213 | reverse complement strand
CCCGCGGAGCGGGTACCTGAGCGCTGCGCGCTCAGGAGCGAACGGCCTCGCTGCGCTCGGCCGAGGCGCCTTCGGCGCCTGGCTCCTCCGCTTCGCTCCGGAGCGGTGAAGCGCCTCGCTCCGCTCGGCTAGCTCGGCGGAGCCGAGCTAGGCCCGCCCTTCGGGCGGTGTCCTGCGCTTCGCTCCGGATGGTCGGGTTTCGCTTCGCTGCACCCACCAGGCCCGCTGTGCGGGCCTGGTGGCCGGTCTTCGGCCGGCGGTCCTCCGCTTCGCTGCGGACCCGGGCTCGCTCCACACACCCGTGAAACTCCCTTGCTGTGCGAGGGGGTTGGCCTTGCGGCTTGGCGCCTTGAGGCCTGTCCGCTCCGCGGGCTGCCAGCAGCAGCGGGGCGGCCGGGGGCGTCGTGTCGACCGTGGGCCACGCGCTCGTACGCGAACTGTCCGTCACCGCAGCACCCACGCGGCGGGGTACTGCCCTTGCGGGGGCTCTCTGCTCCCGACCCGAACCCTTCTGGTTTCTCCTACCTGGGTTTCCGGAAGCTGACCTCTCGCTTAACCGCCTGGATCAGCTGGTCAGCACTGACCATCCCGTGCTCTCCAGCCACGATCAGCTCCTCGCGCTGGCGGGACCGCCGCTCCTCAGCACTCACTTCCGGCTTAGGAGAGGCCTCCGGGGCGGACTCCCCCCACTCACGATCGACTATCCCCCCAGATCCAAATGACACCTCCGTGTGCGGAACTGGGATGGCCACAAAGATAACTCCGTCTTCAGTCGCACTGACCGAATTCCCAATCCGCTCCTCTCTCCCCTCATAAACATCAAAGGCATATTTCCAGGAATGCAAAGACACCAGAAATTTCTGCCACAACTCAGATACCTCAGGAGAACCGAACATCTGCATACGCGCACCGATCATCCCCAAAATCTCTGCATCATGAAGCGCATCCGGCACGTTGGCAGCACAAGGAACGCCCCACCTGACTATCCGCCGGTAGGCAACACACACCCGAACGGCTTCCGCATAAGCATCCATCTTCCGGTTCCAAACAAGATGACGCCGCTCACGGCTCCGCGTCAGCAAATGGGTCCCAGCAACGGTTGAAGTCGTCACGATCGTCGTGACGACTGTGGCGATCAGCGTCGCTTCCACAGGTGTCAGGTCCATGCAACTGAGTCTCAAGGCACACCCGGCCCCACGCAATAACATCGCACAGTCTCCAACACCCCCACCGCCATCAGCATCCACACCAGCTGACGGACAATCGGTCGGGTCCCGCTGTTTTCCACCCCCCTGCTTCATTTTCTCCTTTGGATTAACTCGGGGATCAAACCTGGGGGCCGTCAGGAGCGCGTGGCTGGGGACTGGTGTCGCGGATCAATGAAACTACGCAGCGCTCAACCAACCTGCACATATACGCCCGGAGCTGGGAGCACCGCAGGTCAAACGCTCGCGCGCTCCGAAATCTGCGCAGATTCAGTGAGCCACAGGCCTGCATCTCGCTCAATCAAACTGCACAACCGCAGGTCAGAGACCTGACGACTGCGCAGTTTCACTGATCAGCGACAGCAGTGGGCTGACGCCGCCCGAGACCCCCGTTCTCGGGCGGCGTAAGCGCAGTGCCGGGACCGTGAAGGGAACCCGGTTGTCAGGTGGTGGGGGTCCGGATTCCGGTCCCCGCCGACCTTCTGGTGTGCAGTCTGCCAAGGGCTTGGGGGCGGGGCATTGGCCTGGTGTGCACAGTGGCTTGACGCAGAGTCGCCTCCGGGGAGGGGCGGCGCTTGTTGCGCGGGCTGCCGTGGCCGGTGTAGACCCGTGATCATGCTGCCTGAGAGAACGTTCCGCAGCGCGGACCTGGCGCCCGGCGACCGTTTCGACAGCTGGAGGGCGCTGATGTCGGAGACGCACGCGCCCATGGAGATGCGCAGTGAGCACGCCGCCGACTTCTGGGTGAACCAGCGCGTCATCTCGCTCGGCGGGATCTCGGTCTATCCGATGGAGTGCCGTCCCCTGACCTTCGTGCGCACGCCGAAGCTGATATCGCGGTCGGATCCCGAGGCGTTCCACCTCTCGCTCATCAAGCGCGGGGCGGGAGCGGTGACGCTGGGCAAGGACACCGTGGTGCACGGTGTGTTCGACATCCACACCAGTGACACGTCGCGGCCGTTCGAGATCAGTTCCGGCCCGCGCTCCGTCGAGATCATCGGGGTCGAGGTGCCCAAGGCGCTGCTGCCGCTGCCCCCGCACACCGCCGGACGGGCCATCGGCAGGCGGATCTCGGGCCGGGAGGGGATGGGGGCCCTGCTGGCTGCCTTCCTCGACCAGGTGACCGGGGACAGCGGGTCGTACCGGCCGACGGACGGGCCGCGGCTGAGCGGCGTACTGGCCGATCTCGTCGCCTCCCTCTTCGCCGGCGTCCTCGAAGCGGACCGGTCGCTGACCCCCGAGACGCACCGGCGGACCCTGGCGCTGCGCGTGATGGCCTTCGTCCGGGACAACTCCGACGATCCGCTGCTGGACGTGCCCGCGATCGCCGCCGCCCACCACATCTCCGTCAGCTACCTCCACCGGGTGTTCCAGCAGGAGGGGGACGGGGTGACGGTCGCGGCCTTCCTGCTGGGCCAGCGGCTCGCGCGGGCGCGCCGGGACCTGGCGGACCCGCTGCAGCGGGACGTACCCGTCCACCTCATCGGCGCCCGGCGGGGCTTCCGGCACGCGTCCGCGTTCAGCCGGGCGTTCCGCGATGCGTACGGGATGCCGCCAGCAGCCTTCCGCGGGCAGGCCCTGGCCGGGGGCCCGGCCGGGGCAGGCCCCTCCTGAGCGGTCCGGTGCCCGTCCGCGCTTCTGTCGTCGTGCTAGGCCGGGAGCCAGGACGGCCACCACGGCGGGATGTTGTCCGGGGCGCAGAGCTCCTGGTTGCCGGGGTAGCCGTTGAGCGTTCCCTTCACGGCGAAGAAGCAGAGGACCACCGCGGCAAGGGTCAGAACGACCGGGAGCGGGCGCAGTGCGGCGGGTAGTCCCTGGCTGAGGAGGGCGGTCATGACGGCCAGGAAGGCACAGCCCGGCACCATCAGGAGCAGCAGGAACGTCATCTCGAACCGGCCGCCGGCATCCCAGCCCGCGTCGCAGTACGCCCGGGCGCGGGCGGCGAGCGCGACGGCGGCCCATCCCGCTGCTCCTCCCAGCAGCCCGGCCAGGGACAGTTGCACGGCTCTGCCGTGTCTCCCGGCCCGGGTGGCGGTCACCCGGGGCGGTCGGCTCTGCGGCGGCTGAGGAGGAACGTCTGAACGGGTCACACCCTCTCGTCACGCAGCTGCTGCCGGGGCGGTTGCGCGCGTACGGGCCCGGTTCAGGTTCCGGGGAGGATGCGGCGGGTTTCGTAGGCCCACATGGCGATCTCCACGCGGTTGCGGGCGCCGAGTTTGGCCATGAGGCTGGCCAGGTGGGTCTTGACCGTGCTGAGGCTGATGTGGAGCGTGTCGGCGATCTCGGTGTTGGTCAGGCCGCGGGCGACGGCCAGGAGCACCTGCTCCTCGCGGGCGGTGACCGGGGAGACGGGCTGGGTCGCGGGGCGGCCGGCGGGCAGGTCCGCGAAGGCGTGGAGCAGGCGGACGGTGACGCTGGGGGCGATGAGCGCCTCGCCGTCGGCTGCCGACCGTACGGCCTGGGCCAGGAGGTCGGGGCCCGTGTCCTTGAGGAGGAATCCGCGGGCTCCTGCGCGCAGCGCGCCGTAGACGTACTCGTCGAGGTCGAAGGTGGTGATGACGACCACGGCCAGCGGGTCGGTGACGTCCGGGCCGGCGATCAGCCGGGTGGCTTCGAGCCCGTCGACCAGGGGCATGCGGATGTCGAACAGGCAGACGTCGGGGCGCAGTTCGCGGGCCAGGCGGACTGCTTCCTGCCCGTCGGCCGCCTCGCCGACCACGTCGATGCCGGGCTGGGCGTCGAGCATGATGCGCAGGCCGGTGCGGATGATGGCCTGGTCGTCAGCGACGAGGACGCGGATGGGCACCGCCGTCGGTCCTTCCTCTGGGCAGTTCGGCTTCGACCTGCCAGCCCCGGTCGGCGCCCGGGCCGGCCCGCAGGGTGCCGCCGAGCAGGGCGGCGCGTTCGCGGAGGCCGGTGAGTCCGTATCCGTCGCGGCCGCCGCGGCCGGTGCGCTGGCCGTCGTCGCGGACGGTGACCCGTACCGTGTGCGGTGCGGTGGAGACGCGGACGACGACCTCGGTGGCGTCGACCGCATGGCGCACCGCGTTGGTGACGGACTCCTGCACGATACGGTAGACGGCCGCGTCCACGGCCGGGGGCAGGGCGTCGAGCTCGCCGTCGAGTCCCAGGTCGACCCGGAGGCGGCCGCCGGGGGTCCGTACCAGGCGCTCCAGGTCCGCCACTCCGGCGGGCGGCGCCAGGTCGGCGCCGACGCCTCGGTCGCGCAGGGCGGCGACCATGGCGCGCATCTCCTCCAGCGTGCGGGCCCCCTCCTCCTCGACCCCTTCGAGTGCGCCGACGGCGGCGGACGGGTCGGTGGCCGCGAGGACCCGGCCGGCCTGGGCGATGATGACCATGGCCGAGACGTGGTGGGCCACCGTGTCGTGGAGTTCGCGGGCGAGCTGTTCCCGTTCGCGGGAGCGCACCTGCTCCAGCAGCCGCTCGCGTGCGGTCACCCGGAACCGTACGGCGGCCCCGGCCACGCCGGGCAGCATCAGGAAGACGAGGCCTGCGACCTTCTCGACGACCGGCGTGTCGTCCGTGAGGGTGGCCAGGACGGCGGCCGCGAGGACCAGGGCGCCGCCGAGTACGACCTCCCGTCCCGATCCCCACCGCAGGAGCGCGTAGACCGGGACGAGCACGATGATGCCGGTGACCAGGCCGACCGGCTCGGGCGGGGCGGCGATGAGGGTGGCCGCCTGGAGCACGACCACCGCGCCGAAGGCCAGTCCGATCACGGCCAGGGGGTGGGTACGGCGCCACAGGGTCAGCACGCACACCCCTACGGCGAACACCACCGCCACCGGCCGCCACACGACGTTCTCCCGCAGGACGGCCTCCAGGAGCACACCGGCCAGGCCCGCGGCGAGCAGGGCCCAGTCCCGCCCCACGCGGGCGGGCGGGGCGGGCGGCCTCGGTTCGGTCCACAGGGTGCGCAGGTCGTCTCGTAGCACGCTTCTCAGCCTAGGCGCGGCGGTGCGGTGCGCATCGGCCGAAAGTACGGGGAGCCGCTCCGCCCCGGGGCCGAGGGATCCGCGGCCCGGGGGCCGATGCCGCGCAGCGGCGCGGCGAGGAGTCTCGGGACCGGCGGCCGTACAGCGCGGCCGACGAGGTGGTTGGAGGATCCGATGCTCTCGAAAGCCCTGCTGCGCCTGGGGACAGGTGCGGCCCGCCATCCCTGGCGGGTGATCGCCACCTGGCTGGCCGCCGCCGCGCTCGCCGTCCTCGCCGCGGTCGCCTTCGGCGGGCGGACCGCGGACTCGATGACCGCGCCGGGGCTGGACTCCCAGCGGGCCGCGGAGCTGATCGGGCGGGCCGGCACCGGCCAGGAGGGGATGACCGCCCAGGTGGTCGTCACCCCGCTCGACGGCGGTACGACGTTCTTCGGCCACGGCGGTGCGCGCACTGCTCTCGCGCGGTTGCAGAGCGAGGTCCAGCGGCTGCCGCACGTGCTGGGCACCAGCGATCCGGCGGGTGCGCTCGGCGTCCGCGGGGACGCCGCCGTGCGGGGCGGTCTCGTCTCGGGCGACGGGCGGATCGCCGTCGTACGGGTGCAGTACCCGGACCAGAGCCGGCTCTCCGCCGGGGACCTCGACGCCCTCGTCGGTCTCGGCGAGCGGCTGCGCGCCGAGCTGCCCCTGCGCATCGAGATGGGCGGCAGCCTCTTCTACGCCTTCGCCGAGCCCGCCGGCGGCGCCAGCGAGCTGATCGGCATCCTCGCCGCGGCCGCGATCCTGTTCCTGGCCTTCGGTTCGCTCGTCGCCGCCGCGCTGCCGATCGGCATGGCGGTGTTCGGGCTGACCGTCGGAGTCGCCGCGATGACGGTGCTGGCGGGGGTGACGGACGTACCGGGCTTCGCCCCCGTGCTCGGCAGCATGGTCGGGCTCGGGGTGGGCATCGACTACGCGCTGTTCGTCCTCGCGCGGCACCGGGAATACCTGGCGGACGGGCTGGATCCGCACGAGGCGGCGGGGCGGGCGGTGGCCACGGCGGGCAGGCCCGTGGTCTTCGCCGGCGGGGTCGTCGTCGTGTCGATCCTCGGACTGGCGGTCGCGAACGTGCCGTTCATGACGGTGGGCGGGTTCGCGGTCTCGCTCGTCGTCCTGATCATGGTGGCCGCGTCGGTGACGCTCCTGCCGGCCTTCCTCGGCGCCGCCGGTCAGCGGCTGGGCCGGACCGGACGGGCCGGCCGGGCACTGCGGGCGCTTCGGTACGGGCGGCCGGGCCGGCGTGCAGGGCAGCGGGACGCCGTGGCGGGCGGGGCTGTCCCCGGCGGGTGGCGGCGCTGGATCGGGCACGTCAGCCGGCACCCGGCGGTGTACGCGGTCGGCGCGGCGGGGCTGCTGCTGGCCGCCGCCCTGCCCGTACTCGGCCTGCGCGTCGGCCTGCCCGACGACGGCTCGCTGCCCCAGAGCCGTACGGAGCGCCGCGCCTACGACCTCGTCGCCGAGGGGTTCGGGCCGGGCACCAACGGGCCGCTCGTCATCGCCGCGGACCCCGCCGGGGATCCCGGTGTGCTGGACCGGCTCGTCGGGGCGGTGACGGCGGACCCGGGCATCGCGTCCGTCGCCCCGACCCGCACCGACCGGGCCAGCGGCATCGCGACCCTCGTGGTGTTCCCGACCACCAGCCCCCAGGACGAGGCCACCGCCGACACCCTCGTCCGCCTGCGGACCGAGGTGCTGCCCGCGGCGGTCGGGGACGGCCCGGCCAGCGCCCACATCGGCGGCGCCACCGCGAGCCTGTCCGACGTGGGCCAACGGACCAGCGAGCGGCTGCCGGTGCTCGTCGCCGCCGTGCTGGCGATGTCGTTCCTGCTGCTCGTGCTGGTCTTCCGCTCGGTCCTCGTACCGCTGAAGGCGGTGCTGCTGAACCTGCTGAGCATCGGCGCGGCCTACGGCATCATGGTCGCCGTCTTCCAGTGGGGCTGGGGAGGCGCGCTCATCGGGCTGGAAGCGACGGTTCCCATCGTGTCGTTCATCCCGATGTTCCTCTTCGCCATCCTGTTCGGCCTGTCGATGGACTACGAGGTGTTCCTCCTCGCGCGCGTACGCGAGGAGTACCTGCGCACCGGCGACAACCGCACCGCGATCGTCGAGGGGGTCTCGGGCACCGCCCGGATCATCACCTCGGCCGCCCTCATCATGGTGGCGGTCTTCCTGTCCTTCGCCGTCGCCAACGACCCGTCCACCAAGATGTTCGGGCTCGGCCTCGCCACCGCGATCTTCATCGACGCCACGGTGGTGCGCATGGTGCTGGTGCCGGCGACGATGACGCTCCTGGGGCGGGCCAACTGGTGGCTGCCGGGGTGGCTGGGACGGGTGCTTCCCCGCGGGCCGGTCCACGCCGGCGGTACCAAGGCGGAAACCGGCGGCGCCGGAACGGAAACCGGCGCGCCGTCCGCGAGCGCCGTGTAGGGGTGCGACCCGGGGTCCGCTCCACCGGCGGGCGTGTTCCGGTGCGCGGCGGCCGCGTGGCACACTCCCTCGCCAGGATGAAGGCGAACGGGAGGGGATGCTCGTGCTGATCATGTACGCCGTCATGGGACTCGGGATGCTGCTGTGGCTGGGTGCGGCCTGTGCCCGCGTACGGGCGAGGGAGATCCGCATCGCCTACTTCGCGGTGCTCGTCGTGGTCTCCGTAGCCGCCCTCGGCTGGCTCGGGGCCCGCTTCCTGTCGAGCGGCGGCAGCGGCTGGTACCTCATCCCGGGCCTTGCGCTGCTGCCCGGCGGCGTCGTCGCCCTGGTCCGCCTGCTCGCCACGCCCCCCAGGGCCTGACCGTACGGCGGCCCGGCGCCGTGGCGTGCACGCCGGCGGCCCGGGAGAACTGGTCTCGCGGCGGGTTCCCGGGCGGTGGGAGGCCTCCTCGTGCTCCCGGGCTCCGAAGGCGGCGAACACGCGCAGGGCCTCGGTGCGGAGGGCGGCCGCCGCGCGGTCGTCGCCGGCTGCCTCGCGTACGGCGGTGCTGCGGCTGTGGTCGAGTCGCTGCTCGAACCTCTTCAGGGCCTGGCCGAGGGGGCCGCTGTGCGGTTCAGGCGCCCGGGTCCGGGGCGGTGGAGGGGGCGGGGGGCTGGTTCTCCTCCGGGGGCGGACCGGTCGGGGCGTCGCCTCCGGTACGGCGCAGGGGTGCGCTGCCGGTGGTCTGCTGCGTGAGGTGGTCCAGGGTGCCGGTGATCTCAAGGAGGCGGTCGAGCTGCACGGTCCGGCCCTCGAGGTGCAGTTCCGTTCCCGCCCGGTCGGTGCGCCGCCGGACCAGCAGGAGGGCGGCCAGGCCGCTGGAGTCCACGGCCGACAGGCCGGCGCAGTCCAGGCGCAGGTCGCGCAGCCCGGGGTGCGCGGCCAGCAGCCGGTCGGCGGCTTCGACCAGGCGGTCGGCGTGGCGGTGGTCGAGATCGCCGTTCAGCTCGATGCGTGCGGCGCCGTGGGAGGCGGAGGACGTCAGGCCGAGCGGGGCGGAGGGCAGGCGTGTCATTCAGGGGTCCCGGTAGGAGGTGTGCGGGGGATGGCGGCGGCTCCGGCCCGCAGGAGGGCTGTGGCGCGTGGGAAGTCCTGCAGTTCGCGCTCGAGCAGGCCCAGCGCGGGCGGCAGTGAGGCGGCGGCGGGGACGCCGCGGGCGTCCAGGACGCCCGCGGTCCACTGCAGGAAGCCGGTGAGCAGCTCCTCGTCGTCGGTGTAGAGGGCTGCCGCCAGGAACTCGACGATGTGGGAGAGGTCTTCGGCCGTCCGCTCGCGCTGCGCTTCGGTGTAGGAGCGCAGCGCCGGATGGGCGTTCTCCAGTTCCCTGAACACCGCCCCGACCAGCCGGGGCCGGTTGCGGGCGACCAGGGTGTACTCCTGGTCCTTCAGGTGGGGCAGGTCGTCGATGGCCTGGTGGCCGGGGCGGGGCCGCGGCAGCGGGCCGGCGGCCAGCCGGGCGGCGGCGGTCCGCGCGTCGGGGGCCCAGGCGTCCGCGCCCAGCAGGCGGGCGTAGCGGCCCCCGGGGCCGAAGGCGGCCCCGCCCACGATGACGGGTGTGCCGAGGGCCTGGCAGGCGGTGATGGTGGCGTGCGCGGCGGGCAGCCGGGTCGCGAGCGAGCCGGAGAGAGCCACGGCGTCGGGGCCGGTGCGGTGCAGGTGGGCGACGAGGTGCGGGGCGGTCACCTGCGCCCCGAGGTAGTCGACGCGCCAGCCCCTGAGCCGCAGCACCTCGGCGAGGAGCCGGGCGGGCAGGGCGTGCCATTCGCCGTCGACGCAGGCCACGGTGATCCGGCCTCGGGAGGCCGCTCCCGGGCGGGTGCCGCAGTGCCGGGCCAGGGCGGCGACGGCGCGGTCGTTGATGGCGGTCGCGGCGTGCTCCTGGGCGACGGTGATGCGGTTCGCCGCCCACTCCCGGCCGACCCGGCCCTGCACGGAGCCGATGACGTCGAGCAGCAGGTCCTCGGGCGCCATGCCCGCGTCCAGGGCGCGGAGCACCGTGGCGACCGTGGCGCCCTCGTCGAAGGCCATCACCGACTCCCAGACGCTGTCGCGCAGTTCGGCCGAGGTGGGGAGGGGGGTCCGGAGCGGCGCCGGGGCGGGGGCCGCGGTGGCGTCCGGGCTCACGCGGTGAACCGTCCGCGGGTGTGGCCGTCCACGGCGCTGAGGTGGTTGGTGCGGGGTGCCGAGATCGCGACGACGGCCATGTCGTCGTGGCTGCCCGCCCCGACCCACCGGGAGGTGAGCATCTGCACGTGCTCCACGACCGCCTCGGCGGGCATCGCCGCGCACTGCGCCAGGGCGCGGCGCAGGCGCTCCTCCCCGAACATGGCACCGCCCATGGGTCCTCCCCTGGCCTCGCTGATCCCGTCGGTGTAGAGCACGCAGGTGTCCCCGGGCGCGAGCGTCACGCGGGCCGACTGCGTGGTGATCTCCGGCAGGGCGCCCACGAGCGTGCCCTTCGTACGGGCCTCCTCGACCCGGCCGTCGGCGCGCAGGATCAGCGGGGCGGGGTGTCCGGCGCTGGTCAGGCGCAGGCGCACCGCGTTGCCCTCGCGGGCGGCCGAGGCGAGCACCATGGTGGCGAAGCGGGCGTTCTCCGAGTTCAGCAGGGAGGTGTTGAGCAGGCTGAGCATCCGGTGGTGGTCGTCGGCCATCGGCAGGAGGGCGTGCAGGGTGTTGCGGATCTTGCCGGTCATCACCGCGGCCTCCAGCCCCTTGCCGCACACGTCGCCGAGCACGACGAGGGAGGCGGCGCCCTCGTCCGCGGCGGGGTGGACGTCGTAGAAGTCGCCGCCGACCCTCTCGTGGTCCTTGGAGGGCCGGTAGCCGCCCGCGTACTCCACGCCGGAGACCTGGTGCAGCGCGGGGGGCAGGAGTTCGCGCATCAGGGTGTCGGTGATCGAGGCCTGTTCGGCGTAGAGCCGGGCGGCCGACATCGCGGCGCCGGCGCGGGCGGCGAAGAGGCGGGCGAAGACCTCCTCCCCCTCCGTGAAGGCGCCGGCCGCGTCGGCGCGCAGCAGGACGAGGGCCCCCGCGGGAACGCCGTGTCCGGGCAGCGGCGTGATGACGATCGAGCCGAGGGTTGCGAGGCCGTCCGGCAGCAGCCAGGCCGGTGCGGCGCTGGGGTCGAGCCAGCGGGAGGGGACGGGCGGGAAGCCCTGGAGGGCCTCGGCCAGGCCGGGCACGTCAGCGGGGTCGACGAGGGCGCGGGACGCGGTCGGGGTGCCGCCGCGCACGCAGGAGACGACGGGCAGTTCGGGGCCCTGCGCGGGGGCGATCACCAGGGCGGCGTCGGCGAGGTGGTCGGCGGCCATCTGCGCCGTGACGTCGGTGCAGCGGTCCAGGTTGAGGGAGGACAGCAGGAGGTTGGAGGAGCGGACCAGGAAGTCGGTGCGCTCGCGCTCGGTCCGCAGGGCCTGGCGGGCCAGCCGGTGGTCGGTGTCGTCGACGAGCCACCAGACGACGGTGCCGTCGTCGCCGGGGGTCGCGTGGGCCTCGTAGGAGCGGTCCCCGACGGGCCCCTGGACGGCTGCGGACCCGGCGGTCGGGCGCTGCGCGGGTACGGGTGCGGTGTGGCGCGCGTGCGCCGAGGCCAGCCAGCCGGGGACCGCGTCCGCCAGGGCCGCGCCGGGGCGGGCACCGGGGAACAGCAGCGCTGCCGCCGCGTTGGCGCGGAGGACCACGGAAGCTGCGTCGGCCACCAGGACCGGGTAGGGGGCCTGACCCCACGGCAGGCCCGCGGCGGATGAGTGCGGCGTTGTCTCGGCGGAAGGAACCAAACGTTGAAGGCCCGCTGTGCGGACCCCTCACCTCTTCATCGCGTTCATCACGTCGGAAACACTTCGGAATAACAGTTGTCCTACGGCAACCATCCTCCATCGGCCCTGCTCCCCGCAACCGGGCCCCCCGTGAACGCGGTTGCGAATCCTCACCCCGGGGGGTGGCCGGGGCCTCGAACCGCCGGCCCGCCGGGGCCCCCTGCAGGCCGCGTCCCGGGATGCGGGAGGATGTACCGGTGACCGGAGAAGAAACGGCCGTCACCACGGCCGCGCAGCACGGGGCGACCGTCATCACCCTGCGGGGCGACGTGGACGAGGACGACACGCCGCTCCTGGCCCGCGCCTTCGCGCAGGCCGCGGCCTGCGGCATGCCGCGCACCGTCGTGGACCTGTCGGGAGCGCAGTTCGTGGACTCCTCCGTCCTGCACGCGCTGCTCGACGCGCGGCGCGCCCACGCGGCCGCCGGGGTGGAGCTCGTCCTCGCGGGACCCCTGAGCACCGCGGTCCGGCGCCTGTTCGACGTCACCGGCGCCGCGGCGGCCTTCCGTACGGCGGACAGCCTGGCCGCCGCGATGGCAGACTGACCCCCGCATGCCGACCCTTACCCCACATCCCCGAGCGCGTCGCGGCGGTACGAGCCGTGCGGCCACGAGCAGGCGGTGAGCGTGCACGTACCCCCGCCCTCCTCACCCCCGCCGGGCCCGCAGCGGCACCGCGCACAGGCAGCGGCCGACCGGGACGCCCCGCCGCCCGCCTCCGCGGCGGCCGCCCGCGAGCGCGTCCGCGAACTGCTGCTGCTCGCGGGGGTCGACCTCGACAGCATCACGGCCGCGGACGCGCTGCTCGTCACGTCGGAGCTCGTCACCAACGCGATCCGGCACGGCGGTGGAGTCGTCGCCTTCCGGGCCGGCGTGGACGACGGCCGGCTGCACCTGTCCGTCGCCGACGCCGACCCGCGCCTGCCCGTGGCCCGTACGGGCACGGTCGGCCGGCCCGGCGGCTACGGCTGGCCGCTGATCCAGCGGCTGGCCGAGCGCGTCGACTGCACCACCCGCGCCGACGGCAAGACGATCACCACCGCGCTGCTCCTCGGCTGACCGGGCGCAGCGCCCCGCCGCGCCCCCGCGGACGGCTCAGGCCGTCCGGGTGGCGAGCGGCTCCGGGGGCCGCAGCCGCAACGGCTCCGCGACCGCCGCGCAGAAGTCGGCGAGCCCTGTGGCCAGGGCCGCCCTCGAGTCCTCCGGCATCGCGGCCACCGCCTCGGCCAGCACCTCCTGCCGCCGGGCGCGGAGCCGTTCGAGATACGTCCGGCCCTCGGGCGTCAGCCGCAGCAGCACCTCCCTGCGGTCGTCGGCGCCCGGATGGCGTTCGAGGAAGCCCACGGCCTGGAGGCGGTCGCAGAGCCGGGTGACGGACGGCGGGGCCGCCTCCAGCAGCCGGCCCAGCTCGCTCTGGTTCAGCCGGCCGTTCGCCTCCACCAGGAACAGCACCCGCGCCTGCGCCGAGGACACGGGCGGGACGCTGGCCGTGTCCCGGCCCCGCTCCCAGACCACCGCCAGCAGCTCGATCAGCCCGCTCATCCCCGCCACCGCCGACCCTGCGGGCGGGCTCGGGGAGCCGAGCGGCCGCTGATCCATGTGACACTCCCTACCGGACGTACGCACAGCCCTTCCGGCGGACCGGCTGCTTCGTCGTCCCCCATCTTGGCAGCTGTGGGAAGGACGGGTACGGGGCCGGTGACGGAAATCCTGCACGGCGGGGGCGAGACGGGCTGCGGGGAGGTGGCCCGCGCGCTGCGCGGCGCCGCTCCGCACGAGCTGTTCGAGGTGGTGCGGGCCATCCTGACCCGCGACCACGGGGCGGCCGGCGCCGAACTCCTGATGGCTGACTACGCCTGCACACTGCTCCAGCCCGTCACGGCCCTGCCGTTCACGGCCGGTTCCGTATCGGCGCGCACCAGCGCCGAGGGGCGGGCCTTCGCATCCCAGGAGCCGTACGCGGTGCCCGGTCCGGCCGGGACCACCGTGCACCTGCCCGTGACGGCGCGCGGCGACCGGCTCGGGGTCCTGAGCGTCCGCTTCCCGTCCGCCGTGCTGGTCCGCGGGCTCCTCGGCGGACTGCAGGACGTGGCCGACGCCCTGGCCCACGAGATCCTGGTGGCCGACCGCGACACCGACTTCTTCCTCCGGGCCCGCCGGGCCAGGAGGCTCACCCTGGCCGCCGAGATGCAGTGGCAGCTGCTCCCGGGGCGGTCCTGCTCCCGGCCGGAGTACGACCTCGGGGCCCAACTGGAGCCCGCGTACGCCGTCTTCGGCGACAGCTTCGACTGGTCGGCCTCCGCGGACGACCTGACCCTCACCGTCAACAACGGGATGGGCGAGGGCATCGACGCGGCCCTGCTGACCGGCCTCGCCGTCAGCGCCCTGCGCAACGCCAGGCGGGCCGGCCTGGGACTCGCCGACCAGGCGGCGCTGGCCGACCAGGCCCTGTACGGGCAGCACCAGGGGAGGCAGCACCTCGCGATGCTGCTGCTGCGCTTCGACCTGGACACCGGCGAGGCCGAGGTGATCGACGCGGGGTCCCCGCGGATCTGGCGGCTGCGCGGAGGCGTGGTGGAGCCGCTGGTACTCGAGGCGCAGCTTCCGCTCGGCATGTTCGAGGACACCGTCTACACCAGTCAGCGCTTTCGGGTGCTGCCCGGCGACCGGCTGTTCTTCCTCAGCGACGGTGTCTACGACGTCCTCTCCCCCGCCGGCGAGGCCTACGGTCTGCACGCCCTGGCCCGGGCCGTCGTGAACACGCGGCTGCTGCCCGCCCCCCTGGTGCCGCAAGCCCTGCTGGAGGAGCTGCCGGGGCACCGGGGCGGGACGGACGCGGCCGATGACGCGATGGTCGTCTGCCTCGACTGGCACGGCCGTCCGCCGGCGGGTGTTTGAGACGGCCGATCGGGGCCATACGAGCCTCGGACGATTCCGGCAGCCGCCGGCACAACCCCAGGAGGAGGGCCATGACCACCGCCGACACGGGTACCGGTCCCGCCGAGGGCGCGCAGGCCCGTGGAGGCGGCGCCGTCACCGCCCGGCCGTCCGGGGCGGACGCGACCGCGGAGGAGCGGATCCGGCGGATCCGCCGCCGGCTGGAGCGCCTCATCGGCATCGCCGCGACCGAGGGCAACTCCGTGCGCCCGCTGCGCAACGGTGACGAGATCTTCACCGCGATGCTCGAGGCGATCTCCTCCGCCCGGCACACCGTCGACATGATGACCTTCGTCTACTGGAAGGGCGACATCGCCCGCCGGTTCGCCGAGGCACTGGCCGAGCGGGCCCGCCGGGGCGTGCGCGTCCGGCTGCTCCTGGACGGCTTCGGCAGCCGCCTGATCGAGCGGGACCTGCTGGAGCGGATGAGCACGGCCGGGGTGGACGTCGCCTGGTTCCGCAGGCCCGTCTTCCTGTCCCCGCTCAAGCAGAACCACCGCTGCCACCGCAAGGTCCTCGTCGTGGACGAGCGGACCGCCTTCACGGGCGGTGTCGGCATCGCGGAGGAGTGGTGCGGCGATGCCCGCAACCCGCACGAGTGGCGCGATACGCACGTCGAGGTGCGCGGGCCCGCCGTCGACGGCATCGCCGCGGCGTTCGCCCAGAACTGGGCGGAGTGCCACCCCCACCTCTTCGACGACCGCGACCGCTTCGTGGACCACGAGCCCGCGGGCTCCGCCGTCGTGCAGGTCGTCCGCGGCTCGGCCGCCTTCGGCTGGCAGGACATGCAGACCCTGATGCGGGTGGTCCTGGAGTCCGCGCAGGAGCGGGTGCGCCTGGCGACCGCGTACTTCGCCCCGGACGACTACTTCGTCGGGCTGCTGTGCGCCACCGCCCGCCGGGGCGTCACCGTCGAGATCCTGCTGCCCGGCCCGCACACCGACAAGCGCGTGTGCCAACTGGCGGGCCAGTACCACTACGAGGAGCTCACCGCCGCCGGGGTGCGCATCCACCAGTACCAGCCCACGATGATGCACGCCAAGATCATGACGATGGACGGGGTGCTGTCCCTGGTCGGCTCGTCCAACTTCAACCGCCGGTCCCTCGACCACGACGAGGAGGTCATGCTGGCGGTGCTGGACCCGGCCGTCACCCGCACGCTGGACGGGCACTTCGACCGCGACCTGCGGGACAGCACGCGCATCGCCCCGGGGCGCTGGCGCCGCCGCTCCGCCCTCCAGCGGGCCCGGGAGCTCTCGATACGGCCGCTGCGCCGCTTCCTGTGAGCAGCGCTCCCCCGGTCCCGCGGCGTACGGGTACGGGGCCGGGGGGCGGTGCGGCGGCTACGCCGTGGCTTCGCGGCCGTCGAGGACCGTGAACTCGCCGGTGCCGGTGGTGCCCGTGGCCGTACGGCGGAGGGTGAGGACGACCGCCCCGGAGCCGCCGGGTACCACCTGGGATTCCGTGATGCGGTAGGCGGCCGGGACCGCGCCGTGGCCGAAGAGGCGCTTGCCGGAGCCGACGACGACGGGGAACTGGATCAGGCGGTGGACGTCGACCAGTCCGGCGTCGTGCAGGGTGCGGACGAGCTGCCAGCTCCCGTGCACCTGGAGCTCGCCGCCCGGCTGCTCCTTCAGGCGGCGCACCTGTTCCACGATGTCGTCGCCGCGCAGGACGGTGGTCTTGCCCCAGGCAGCGTCGGCATCGGTGAGGGTGTTGCTGACGACGTACTTGTGGCCGGTGTTCAAGGTGGTGGCCACGGGGTTGTCGGGGTCGGTCACCTGCGACCAGTACGAGCGCATCATGGCGAAGGTGGACCGCCCCAGCAGGAGGGCTTCGGCGCGGCCGAACCACTCGCCGACCGCGTCGAGCTGGCCCTCGGTGCTGTGCGGTACGAGCCAGCCGCCGCGGTCGAAGCCGCCGGAGGGGTCCTCCTCGAGCCCGCCGGGGCCCTGCATGACGCCGTCGAGGCTGACGAAGGTGTGAACGCTGAGTTCCATGGTTCTGCTTTCCGTGTCCGTGCGGCGGTACTGCCCCGCCGCCGTGGTCGTTCGCCACAAGGACGGGCGGGGGGCGGGAGATGTGACATGGGGCGGTGCCGCCGCTGGGCCGGAGCCGGAAATGCACGAAGGCGCCGCCCCCTCGGGGGCGGCGCCTTCGTGGGGCGCGGGGCGCGCGTCAGGCGATGGAGGCCGAGACGATGGCGGCGACGGCCAGGTTGCAGGAGGCGGTGACCCATACGGCGGGGTGCGGCTCCGGGTCGACCACTATGGCGCCGAGCTTGCCGGGGGTGACCAGGTCGAGCACGAGGAACGCAACAGCCATGAGGACCAGGCCGAGCAGTCCGAAGGCGGCGGTGGACGCGAGGCCCTTGCCGAAGTCGTCGTACGTGGTCCAGATCGAGGTGAAGACGATCCCGCCGATGCCGAGCAGGGCGGAGCTCAGCATGACGGCGGCGTTGCGGTTGCGCTCCTGCCAGATCTGCTTGGGCAGCTTCCCGGGGGTCAGGACGTCCACCAGCACGATGCCGAGGATCAGCAGCACCAGGCCGAGCGCTCCGTAGGCGCTGGTCCGGCCAAGTCCGTTGATGATGTCGCTCATTGTGAGGTGCGTCTCCATGGGGCCGAGGGGGGCGGGGGCTGGCCGAATCTATCGCATGGCCGGTGACCGGACCAGACGGAGGCGGGGGGTGCCTCGCCCGGCCTCCGGCGGGCCGACCGAGCGCCGACTGACACAATTCCGACGGATGGCTGCTGCGTTCGCCGACCAGTCTTGTTCCTGCCCGGCAGGAACGCAGCCGGGCACTCATGCTGTCGCCATCGAAGAGGTGTGGATATTGCGGTACTTGACCGTCCCGTCGATCGCAGTCGGAATCAGTGCTGTCGCCTCACTGATCACCCTGGCGGCCGTTCCCGCCGGTGCGGCCCCGGCCGCGGCGCCGGCGGGCGTGACGTGGCAGCCGTGCCGGGAGGCGGCGGACTGGAACCCCAAGGACAGCCGCAGTGAATGCGCGCTCGTTCCGGTTCCGCTGGACTACGCCGAGCCCGCGGGCCGGAAGATCAATATTGCGGTGAGCAGGATCAAGGCCACCGGGAAGCGGACCGGCGCCCTGTTCAGCAACCCCGGAGGGCCCGGATATCCCGGCACCCAGACCCCGTACGAACTGCTGAGCAGCCGGCTGGGGCCCCTGAACGACGGGTGGGACTTCATCGGCATAGACACCCGCGGGACGGGATACAGCGCCCAGATAGACTGCGCGACGCCCGATTCCCAGCGGGAGGGGGAGACCGAAAGGGAGGCGTTCGAGCGGCAGGCGGACGAGAAGCGCGCGTGCATAGCGAAGGACCGGCCGCTGGCGCTCTCCATCACCATGGAGAACGCGGCCCGGGACATGGACCGCGTCCGCCAGCTCCTGGGGTACCGCAAGATGAACTTCTACGGGAACTCCGGCGGCACCGCGCTGGGTGCGGTCTACCGCTCGATGTTCGACCACCGCGTGGACCGCATGTGGCTGGACTCGGTCATGTCCCCGGTCGGGCAGAACGCGGCCGTGAACGCAAGTCTGGCGCAGTCCCACGCCGAATACCGGCGGTTCATCGCCTGGCTGGCCACGAAGAATGAAGCCTACGGATTCGGGAATTCGCCCGAGAAGGTCGAATCCGCGCTCAGGGCCCTGCAGGAGAAGATGGGCCGTTCGGCCTTCGCACCCAACCTCGATACCGGACTGGAAGGCATCCTGAGCCAGTGGGAGCGGTCCGCCGCAAAGCTGGCGGAGCTTCGGAAGGACGGCGCGGGAGGGGCGGCCGGGCAGAAGGAAAAGGCCGGGAAGTCCTTCGGGTTCGGGGACAAGGGGCAGAACTACGGTTTCACCCATGACGCCTTCATGTGCAATGCGAGTGCCGACGGGCGGACGTATTCCGATCTCCTCAGGATGCGGAAGGAGCGGCAGGCGAAGTACCCGTTCGCCTCGGACTTCGACGACCAGCCCCTCGTGTACTGCGCCGGCTGGCCGGCGGGCACGCCGTGGGACCTGAAGCCCGGAAAGAGCCGGCTCCAGCTGTCCGGCCACAAGTTCGAGATCGTCACGCCCTACGCGTGGACGAAAATGATGCACCAGCGGATCGGGGGATCCCTGCTGACCGTCATGGACGCCTCGCACTCCTCCATGAAGACCCTGGCACTCGCCTGCGGATCCAAGGTGGTCGACTTCTTCCGGGACGGCAAGGCCGCGAACGGCAGCTGCCCCGGCATCCCCAGCAACCCGGCACCCGCCGGCAATCTCGCGGGCACCGTGAAGCTCTCCAACTGCTCTGCTTCCCTGGTCCGCCCGCGCACCGCCCGCGACGAGGACAAGGCGCTGCTGCTGACCAACGGGCACTGCTACCCGGGGGCGCGGCCGAAGCCCGGTGAGGTGGTCACCGACAAGGGCGCCGGGAGCGCGCCCGTGGAGGGCACCGTGCTGAGCCCGGCGGGCCGTGAACTCGGCCCGGTGACGGGACGGGTCGTCTACGCGACGATGACCGGGACCGACGTCATGCTGGCCCAGCTGGACTCCACGTACGCGGACATCCGGCGGAAGTACAAGGCGGAGGCGCTGCTGCTGGCGCCGTCCGGTCCCGTCCCGGGGCAGGAGATCGAGGTGGCGTCCAGCTTCCTGGAGGGTGTCTGGTCGTGCCGGGCCGAGGCCGTGGTGCCGACGCTCAAGGAGGGCCCGTACACGTCGCGTGACGCGATCCGGTACGCCAAGGAGTGCAGCACGCAGCCCGGAAGCTCCGGTTCCCCCGTCGTCGACGCCCGGACCCGGGAGCTCGTCGCGGTGAACAGCACCAGCAACCGCGACGGCAGGGAGTGCGAGCTCAACAACCCGTGCGAGGTCGGCGCGGAGGGCACCGCGGTCCACCGGGGACGCGGATACGCCACGCAGACCGCACCGGTCGCCGGATGCATCGGAACCGGCAACGCCGTGGACCTCGGGCGCCGGGACTGCACCCTGCCCAAGCCCTGACCCCGCAGCCTCCCGACCCCCGGTACGAGTCCCGCCCGCGGCCTCTCCGAGTGAGCGCGCCCGAGTCGTCCCGCCCCCCATAGGCGGGGCGCCGGGCGCTCTCGCACGCCCCCGACCGGACCTCTCCCTTCCGGGTTGCACGGTGATCTTGGGTGGCCGATGCTGTCGCCCTCCGTCGCTGCCCATGCGGTCGACGGGCCGTCAATACCTCCGGGGACAAGTAAAAATGACCGACCATCAGGTATCAGAGCCGCGTCGCCGCACCGTCCTGGGCGCCGCCGCGGCAGGCGCAGCCGCCGCGCTCGGGGCGGCCGGCAGCGCGCACGCGGCCGGCGCCGGCCGCGGCGCCGGACGGGCCCTGCCCGGCCAGGCCGCCGTCGACCGGGCGATCGGCGTGGGTGTGCGCGCCATGGCGGGCTGGCTCGCGGAGCGCACCGCGCACCGGGGCTGAGAGGAACCACGCCCCGGCCGTATGAAGATCAGCCAGGAATCTGGTGGTCCCAGCCAGTTCTTCATACCAGGGGGTGAAAGCCAACTCCGCTGCCACTTCCTTCAGTTGCCCTGTCGCGTTCCCGTTGCGACCCCCGGCACGGGGGTCTTTCGGATCTCTGCGAAGGAGCAGATGGCTGTGGGTACGTTCAACGAGGGGAAGCCGGTTCGAGCCGGTGGCGGCAGCGGCCGGCGCGGGTTCCTGAAGTCCGCCGGGTACGCCGCCGTAGCGGCGGCCGGGGCCGGGGCGGTCGTCGGCGGGGTCGGGGCGGGCGGGGTCGCGGCGCAGGCGCGGCCCGGGGTGCCCGGCCGCAGCCGCGGCCGGGTCTCCCTGCCGACCGAGCCGATCGGCAGCATCCCGCGCCCGGCGCACCTGATCCAGGCGAACCAGGACTACGCCAAGGGGCGGATCGGGCTGCGGGAGCTCGATCAGCACCGCGAGCGCGCGTTACGCGACACGATCGAGAAGTTCATCGCGACCGGCTCGCCGGTCATCACCGACGGCGAGCAGAGCAAGCCGAGCTTCGCCACGTACCCCGTGGCGGGGCTGAGGCTGAACCCTGGCGGGCAGGTCGTGCCGTTCGCGGACGGGCACACCCGCCAGCTGCCCCTGCTGACCCAACCGGACTTCCGGTACCAGGCGCACGCCGGCGACTACCTGAAGAAGACCCGCGAGGTGCTGCGGACGATCCGGTCGATGACCGACCTGCCCGTGAAGCAGGCCGTGATCGCGCCGTCGATGCTGAGCATGTTCTACCCGCCGCTGGGCATCAGCGGATACTCGAAGGAGGAGTTCCACGACGACCTCGTGAACGAGGCCGAGGCGGACCTGCGCGGCTGCCTCGACGGGGGCGCCCACAAGGTCCAGATGGACTTCACCGAGGGCCGCGTCTCCTTCAAGCTCGACCCGGACGGCGGGATGCTGCGCCGCTTCATCGCCCTCAACAACGAGGTACTGGACCGCTTCTCCCCCGAGGAGCGGCAGCGCATCGGCGTGCACACCTGCCCCGGCGGGGACCAGGACTCCACGCACAGCGCGGACGTCGACTACAAGAAGTTCCTGCCGCGCTTCTTCGACCTGCACGCGGGCAACTTCTACCTCCAGATGTCCAGCGAGCCCGACCGCCGCAGCGTGCTGGCCCTCGTACGGGACCACCTCAAGCCCAACCAGCGGGTGTTCATCGGGGTGACCGATCCGATCAACCCGCGGGTCGAGACCCCCCAGGAGGTGCGCGACCGGGTGCTGGAGGCCGCGGAGTTCATCCCGCTGAAGCAGCTCGGCACCTGCGACGACTGCGGGTTCGCACCGTTCTCCGACGACAAGTCGACGCCCCGGGACACCGCGTTCGCGAAGATCCGGGCCAGGGTCGAGGGGACCCGGCTTGCGGAGCAGTACCTCGGGTCGTAGCCGTTCCGCAGGAACCCTCGTCCACCCACCCGTAGCACTGAGAGAACAGGCACTTCCCATGCACAGGCTCCACAAGGCCGGCGCCACCGGCGTCCTCGTGGCCGGACTGGCCCTCGCCCTCGCCCCGACGGCCTCGGCGGCCCCGGCGGGCACCGAGTCCTTCCTGACGAGCCCCGCCGCCTCCGACACCGTCCTGACCGGTCCGGCCGGCGCGGCCGCCCTGGGCGGCGGGCTGGTCGGCGGCATCGTCGACGCGCAGGGCGAGACCCTCGGCGCGGCGGTCAAGCAGACCGCGGCCGGCGTGCCCGCCGTACTGCCCCTCCTGACGGAGCCGGTCCGCAACCCGTAGGCGTACCGGACCAGGGGTGCCGGCGGGGTCGCCCGACCCCGCCGGCACCCGCTGGCACCCGTATCGGGGGCGTGCCACGATGGGAGGGCCCGATCGCGTGCGCCCGGGTCCGACCGGCCCGGTGGGCACTCCGGCGGTCCGGGCGACCCGTCCTCCGCGATGCGTGCCGACGGATCAGCGCACCTGGCCAGGCGAGGTGGAGTGATGAACGGCCCGTCCCTGCTGGACGCCGACGACGGCCACCCCGGCGGCACCCTCCTCCAGGGCAGGCTGCCCGAGCCGCGGTCCCGCACCGACGGACTGCCGCCGGCCCTGCCGGTCGTCGACCCCCCGAAGCAGTGACCGGACCCGCGGTGCCCGACGCGTACGTGCGGGCGGCGCGCGGGGCGCTGCGGGTCGCTCTGGCGGCCGGGGCGGGGTTCTACCTCTTCCTGTACGGGTTCGGGCAGAGCGTCTCCGCCACGTACGCGCTGTTCACGGCCGTCGCGCTCGCCGGGCTCTCGCGGATCCCCGGTACGGGCCGGCAGCGGGCGCAGGCGCTGGTGCGCCTGGTGCCGGCGGTCTGGCTGCTCATCGCGGCGGGCACGTTCCTCGCCGTGCGGACCTGGAGCGCGGTGGCCGGGATGCTGGTCATCGGCTTCGCGCTGGCCTTCGTCGCGGTGGGCGGGCCGCGGCCGGCGGGCGCCGCGCCCGGCCTGCAGCTGATGTACATCCTGCCGTCCTTCCCGCCCTACGCCCCCGGGACGCTGGGTGAGCGGCTGGCCGGGGCGACCGCCGGGCTGGTCCTGCTGATCGCCGCCGAGGCCTGGCTGCTGCCCGATCCCCCGACCGTCCCCTACCGGGAGCTCGCCGCCCGCGCGGCGCTCACCGCCGAGCGCTGCGCGCGGGACCTGGCCGGGGCCCCGGGCGGGCTGTCCGCGGCCGTCCGGGAGGCGGCGGCCGCCGCGGGCGAGGCGCTGCGGCCCTCGCTGGTCCCGGAGGCGGAGCGGCCCGCGGGTCCGGGCGTGCGTTCGCGGGCGCTGGCGCACACCGGGCTGGCCGCGCGCACGCTGGTCAACCGGCTGCTGCGGCTGCCCGCGGCGCCGCCGGGCGGGGATCCCGCCGCCGACGGGCCGGGCCTGCTGGACGCCGTAGCGCGGTCCGCGGCGGGCACGGCGGACAGGCTGCGGGGCGCGGGGGGCCGGGACGGGGGGCACCGGGGCGCGGAGGGCGCCGGCGGGGACGGCGGTGACTCCGATACGGCACGGGCCCGCGCGCTGCTGGCCGCCGCTCCCGCCGGTGGGGTGCCCACGCGCGCGCTGCGCCGCCGGGCGGCCCTGATCGAGCTGGCCGATGCCGCGCTGGCGCTGTCCTACGCGTCGAGGCTGGCGGTGCGGGGCCGGGCGGCGGCCGCCGAGGTGCCCCCGCACCGGTTCTCGTACGCCTCCCAGCGGGCCCCGGAGCTGTGGTGGCGGCGCCTGGTCGGGCACGCGGGCAGCCGCTCGGTGTTCTTCCAGAACGCCGTCCGCATCAGCCTGGCTCTCGCCGCCGCCCGGGCCGTGGCGGGCGTGGCCACCCTCCCCCACGGCTTCTGGGCGCTGCTCGCGACCCTGAGCCTGACCCGCACGACGGTGGCCGCGACACGCACCAGCGTCCGCCAGGCCCTGACCGGGACGCTGATCGGCGCCCTGGTCACCGCCGGGGTGCTGGCGCTCGTCGGAACGGACACGGCCGTGTACGCGGTCGTGATGCTGCCCCTGCTGCTGGTCACCTTCACGGTGGGGCCGGTCAAGGGCGTCGGCTGGGCGCAGGCGATGTTCGCCCTCGTGGTGGCCCTCGTCTTCGCGCAGCTGGCGCCCGCGACCTGGGAGCTGGCCGAAGTCCGGCTGGTGGACGTGCTGATCGGCAGCGTCATCGGCGCGGTCTTCGGTCTGCTGGCCTGGCCGCGCGGGGCGCAGGACGAGGTGCGGCGCTCGTGCGCGGCGATGCTGCGCGCCGGAGCCGAGACGGTGGTCGCCACCACCGTGGCCCTGGCGTCCGGTGCCGGCCGTACGGCCGCCCAGGACGACCGCGCGGGGTACGGGGCGCTGCACCACTGGATCGTCCTGGCCGAGTCGGCCTTCGCCCAGCTGCAGAGCGAGCCTGCGCGCGAAGGGGCGCCGAAGCGCGACTGGCAGGCGGTGCTGCTGACCGGGCACCACGTCCTCTGGGGCCTGGAGCGGGCCCTCGCTCCCCCGGCGGCGCCTGCCGGATCCGGCGGCCCCGCGGAAGGGGGCGCGGCCCTGGCCGTGACCCGGCTCGGGGACCGGGTCGCGGGCCGGATGCTGCTGCTGTCCGCCCTGCTCGACCCCCTGGGCGGCGCTCCGCCGCCCCCGCTCGGGCTCGCCCGCCACGAGGTCTGGGCGGCGGTCCGCCACGACGGACCGGAGGAGGACACCGGCGGCTTCTACGCGGCCGATGCCTGGCTGCGGTCGCTGCTGCTCGACTTGGAGCGGGTGGCGGAGGGGCCGCCGGAGGCCGCGGCCGGGGAGGCTGCGGGGGCATAGGGTCCCGACCCGCTCGCTTCGGCTTCGGATTCCGGCCGCGTGCCACCTGGCCACCGGCCGCCGGAAGGCCAGTACCCGCTCAATGCCCCCGGCTGGGTGGGGAAGTGGACCGGGGTGGGCTGCTGCCACTTCCAAGTCCCATGCCTGCTCAGCGGGTTGGCGTGCCCCGGTAGTGCCCGCTGACCGGGCAGCGGCCTGACTGGGGGTGGGAATTGGCTGGCAGGTGCATGACGGTTTCGGGGGGTGCGGGGCTACGTTCTTAGGGCTTCGAGGGGCGGCCGGACGGGTGTCCGGGCCATCGGTCGGTGGTGGCGGCTCCCCTCCTGCGCCCCGGCTCCACCCCACGGGCCGGGTCCCCCCCACCTGTGAAGGAGCACGACCATGCCCCTGCGTACCTGGCTGAAGGCCGGAACCTCCGCCGCCGCGCTGGTCCTGGCCGCGGCGACCGCGGCGACCGCTGCGCCCGCGCCCGCGGCGGTACCGGACGCCGCCGCTGCGGTGGTGACGCTTCGTTACGACGACAGCCGGGCCGGCGGCTGGGAGGCGGCCATCGCGGCCGGGGTGGCCTCGTGGAACGCGAGCGTCAGCAACGTACGGCTGGTGGAGGCCGCGCCGGGCGTGCGGGCCGAGATCGTCATCGTGGCCACCACCGGCTGGCCGCAGGCCACCCTCGGGCCGGTGCGCCCGGGGCGGCAGGTGCGGGTCGAACTCGGCTCCCAGGCCGTGGCCCAGGGGTACGACAAGACGCGGATCGCGGCGCACGAGCTGGGCCACAGCCTGGGCCTGCCGGACACCAAGCCGGGGCCGTGCAGCCAGCTGATGTCCGGTTCCAGCGCCGGGACGGCCTGCACCAACGCCGTGCCGAACGCCACGGAGCGCTCGCGCGTGCAGTCGGCCTACGCGAACGGGCTCGTCGCCGCGGTGCCGGCCGGCGGCAGCAGGGTCCTGGTCGACGCCCCCTGACGCGGGCGGCCCCGCCCTCAGGGCAGGGCCGTGTACGTGGCCTCGGTGAACTCCGTGACACCGGAGAAGCCGAGGCGGCGGTAGAGGGCCAGGGCAGTGGCGTTGTCGGAGCGGACGTTCAGGCCGACGTGGTCGGTGGTGGCGGAGAGGCGGCGGCAGAGCTCGGCCACGCAGGCCGCGCCGGCCCCTCGGCCCCGGTGGCCGGGGTCCGTGGCGACGTTCCCGAGGGCCGCGACCCGGTACACCGCCGAGTAGACGTGGACGCCCGCCACGGCGACCAGCCGGTCCCCGTGCCGGGCGCCCACGTACTGCCCGGTGTCGAGCATCCGGGGGTCGAACCAGTTGCCCGGGTAGGCCCGCCCGAAGAGGTCCAGGAGCTCCGGCAGGTCCTCCCGGCCCAGCGGTGCGGGCCGCCACGGGCCGTTCGGGTGCCCGGCGGCGCGCTGCGGTTCGGTCAACTCCATGCGCAGCAGGGCGCCGTGGGGCCGGATCCCGTACGCGGACTCCAGCACCTTGCCCGCGGCGCCGGTCAGGTGGCCGAAGAAGCGCCGGGGCAGGACGGGCAGCAGCGCCTCGGCCAGCCGCTCCAGTTCGGCGGCCTGTCCGGGGCGGGAGAAGGCGAGGAGGGTCGGGATCTCACCGACCGCGTAGAGCAGGGCGACGGGGCCGTCGTCGGAGAGCGTGTACCAGGCGGTGTACGGCCACAACAGGTCGTCGAGGTCGCCGAGTTCCATCAGGTGCATCGCGGGGTCCCGGCCGAAGCGGTCGGCGAGGGCGGATCGGTCGTGCAGGCTGCGCAGCGTCACCCGCACAGGCTACGGCGGCCTCCGCCGCGGCCGGCGGCGGCTCCAGGGCCGCTGCGGGGTTCCTGTAGGCGGGCGCGCACCCGCCGCGGGCGCGCTAGCCGCCGCGGCCCGGGCTCAGCCCAGGACCGGCTGCTCCTCTTCGTGGAGCGTCACCGGAATGCCGTCGAGGGCGGCGGACAGTCTGGCGCGCAGCTCCGCGGACGCGGCGCCCCGGGCGGAGGTGCCGACGTCCAGTCCTGAGGAGTCCGCGGAGGGCGCCACGGAGTGCAGGGGGAAGCCGAAGCGGTTGCCTTCGCTCAGGTCCATGAGGCGGTCGGTGTGCGCGACCAGCTCGCGCAGGGCGTAGCGGCTCGTGTAGAGGTCGGCGCGCGTCGTGTCCGCCTCCGGGTCCAGCCGGGCCGCCTCGGCGATCAGTGCCCGTCCCCGGGCCGGGTCCGTCACGCACAGGGCCACCCGGCCGGCGGGGTGGTCGTTGATGAGCGTCCCGTACACATCGGCGTACGCGCCTTCCCCGAGGCGGCCGATGGCCTCCGAGAGCCGGGTGGCCTCCGGGGTGTTGGCGGGGGTGCCCTCGATCACCGTCGGGGCCGGGGCGTCGCGCCAGGCCTGCGGCGGCGGGCAGGGGTTCCCGGCCGCACGGGCCGGGCCGTCGGCCGCGGGTGCGGCGCTCTGCCGGTGGGCGGTGGGCGGCTGCGCGCTCACCGGTCCGCCGCAGGCGGCCGTGGCCGCGAGCAGGGCGGCGGCCAGGGCCGTACGGGCGGCCAGGCTGCGGGGTCTGTCGGGCGTACGCATCTCTCGGTCCCCCTGTCTGCGGGCTCCCGGGTGGGTGCCGTGGGCATCGGACGCGGGCGCCCTGGTTGCGGTTCCTGTGCGGTACGAGCGGAACAGCCTTATGGGGGGCCGTGTTGTCGGTCGTGGTCTCCGCCCTGCCCGGTAGGGGTGGAGGGCGGCGGCTGCCCCGGTCGGGGCAGCCGCCTCGGTGACTGATGTGTGCGTGCGGGTGGTGCGGTGCGTCAGCGGCCCTGGAGGGACTTGACGTTGTCGCCGAAGCCCCAGCCCTTCGAGCCGTCCCAGTTGAGGGACCAGGTCATCAGGCCCTTGAGGGAGCCGCCGAAGGCGTTCCAGGACTGGGAGACGAGGCTCGGGCCCATGTGGCCTCCGCCTGCGCCGGGTTGGGCCGGGAGGCCGGGGACCTGCTTGTCGTAGGGCACCTTGATGGTGGTGCCCTGGATGACCAGGCCGTTGTTGAGGCAGGTGGTCTGGGCGGTGAAGCCCTGGACGGTTCCGGCGGAGTACGAGTCGCCGGAGCAGCCGTACATGCTGCCGTTGTAGTACTGCATGTTCAGCCACCACAGCCGGCCGTTGTCGGCGTACTTCTTGATGATCGGCAGGTACGAGCCCCAGATCGAGCCGTAGGTGACGCTGCCGCCCGTGACGTACGCCGTCTCGGGGGCCATGGTCAGGCCGAAGCCCGCGGGCATCTGGGCCAGGACGCCGTCGATGATGCGGATCAGGTTGGACTGCGACGGGGAAAGGGTGTTGATGTTGCCGCTGCCGGTCAGGCCCGTCTCGATGTCGATGTCGATCCCGTCGAAGTTGTACTTCTTCAGGAGGGGGACGACGGTGGCGACGAACCGGTCGGCGACCGTGCTGGAGCTGAGGTCGATGCCCGCGGTGGCGCCGCCGATCGACATGAGGATCGTCGCTCCCGCCGCCTTCGCCCGGCACATCTCGGCGGGGGTGGCGACCTTGACGGTGGAGTCCATGCCGTCCTGCCACAGGACGGTGCCGTCGGAGAGGATCACCGGGAAGGCCGCGTTGATGACGTTGTAGCCGTGCGCGGCGATGCGGCTGTCCGTGATGGGGATCCACCCCATGCCCGGGTGGACTCCGTTGGCCGCGCCGTCCCAGTTCTCCCAGTAGCCCTGGAGGACCTTGCCCGAGGGCTTGGGCTTCGTCGGGCAGGTCTCGCCGGGGGGCTGGCTGGTGGGCGGCTGCGAGGTGGGGGGCTGGCTGGTCGGGGGCGGGCTGGTCGGCGGCTCGGAGGTCGGGGGCTGGCTGGTGGGGGGCGGACTCGTCGGGGGCGGGGTGGTGCCGCCGCCCGGGCCGGTCAGCGATACGTCGTCCGCGTGGTAGGCGGGCTGGCCGTACCAGCCGTGCACGTAGACGGTGACGGAGGTGGTGCCCGGGCCGGTGGTGAAGCTGACGGTGAGCGGGGCGTACGAGGCGCTGTTCGGGGTCCAGGTGGACGTGGTGCCGGTGATGCCGGTCCCGGTGGCCCCGAGGTAGACGTAGCTGCCCTGGACGTGTGCGGTCAGGGTGTACGCGGAGTTGGGCTGGACGCTGACGGTCTGGGAGCAGCGGGCGTTGTCCTGGCCGGACGGGACGGCCTTGAGGGCGGAAGTGCCGGACCGGACAGGGGTGTTGACCGTCGAACCGGAGCCGCCCGCGCAGGTCCAGCCGGAAAGCCCGCTCTCGAAGCCCGGGTTGGCGACCAGGTTGGCGGCCGTCTCGGCCGTGGTGGCGGCGCCGGCCGTGACGGATCCGGCCACGGCCGTCCCGGTGGCGATGACGGCTACGGCGCTCAGGGCGGCGAGGGCGCGCCGCAGGGGCGGCGATCCGTTCGGGGTGCGGCCGGCCGCGGGTCCGTTTACTCCGGGCGCGGCGGCGGACGTGTCGCCGGACGTGGGCAGCGGGGGGCGTCGCCTTCGACGGAACATGCGGTGCTCCCTTCCCGCCGAACGCCATGGCCATGACAGGGCGTGGGGGGCGTGACGCCCGGCTCTGGATGAATGCGGACAGGTGGGGCTGTGCCGGTCCGGATCGTAGGAGCGTGCGGGAGCGCGGGTCAATAGGTCTGGACCAAAGGGAGGGCGGCGGGTGCGGGCGGTGGCGGGGCGGGTGCACGGGCGGGCGGCGGGTCCCGCGCCTGCCCGGCCCGCCCCCGCGCCCCGCCCCGCCCCGCCCCGCCCCGCCACCGTGGGGCTACGCGTGCGGGGGCGCCACAGTGCCGGCCGGGAGGCCCCTCACCTCGTACAGGAAGCAGCCGTACTCGACCGCGCGGACGTGCGCGAGGACCACGCCGGGGTGCGCGAAGGCCTCTCCCAGGGCACGGTCCATCGCGGCCTGCGCCCCAGCGGGGTCCTGCGGGAGGCGGACGAGCGTGCCGCCCGCGATGGCCCCCCGGGCGTCGTAGCGGCGTACGACCCGCTGGGCGCCGGTCTCCGCGAAGGGGTGGCCGGTGGCCGGATCCGGGCCCTCGCACGGTCCGGCGTGGACGAACACCGGGCCCACCTCGTCGTACGCGCCCGGTGCGGCGCCCGTGAGCGCCGCCCACCGCCGCAGCGGCGCGTACGACACCAGGGCGACGTCCGCCTCCTCGCCCGCGCGGCCGCGGCGCAGGCAGCAGCGCAGCGGGGCGCCCTGGGCGTCCTGCACGCCGGGGCGCGGGACCGCGCCCGCGTCGTCGCGTACGCGGAGCTCCCGGAGGACGGCGGGAGGGATGGCGGTGGGCCGGTGCGTCGGGGTGGTGGGCGCGGCCGCGGCCGTCGCCGCTGCTGCCGCCGGGCCGGGTGTCGCTGTCGTGGTCATGGCCCCAGCCTGCGGGCTCGGTGCTGCTCGTGCTGGCGGAAATCCGACGGTGAGGCCGGGGTGCGGAGGGGACCGCGCTCGGCGGGTGCGGGTTCGTGTGCGGGCGGCGCGTGGTCCTCGGGGTGGAGGGTGCGGCCCTGTGCGAAGGCTGTGGCGGTCCGGCCGCCCCGGCCCCCGCCCTCCTGACGCAGAGGCGTGACCGCCGGGTGGCAGAATGGCGGGCCGGGGTGGGGGTTTCCAGGAGGAACACATGCGGCAGCGGCTGAACATGATCCTGCTCGGCGTGCGCGACGTCGCCGAGACGGTCGCCTTCTACGAGGCGCTGGGGTGGCGGAGGTCCGCGGCGGGTTCGGAGGAGTTCGCCCTCTTCGAACTGGGCGGGATCGCGGTCGCGTTCCAGTCCCGTACGGCCTTCGCGGCCGACGCCCGGATGCCCGACCGGGAGCCCGGCGGCTTCGCCGGATTCGCCCTCGCGTACGTGGCCCGCAGCGCCGAGGAGGTGTACGGGGTCATGGCCCGGGCCGCCGAGCTGGGAGCCGAGGTCACGCGGCCCGCGGGCCCCAACCCCTGGGGGCACAGCGGGTACTTCACCGATCCGGACGGCCACCTCTTCGAAGTGCTGTACGAGGACGGCTGGATCTTCGACGAGCACGACGACCTGGTGCTCTGACACGCTGGTTCCGTCCGGTGGCCGCCGGGGACCGCGGCCGGTGGCGCGGTTCAGCCGCGGAGGAAGGCCTCCGCGGCCGCGGCCGACAGGGCGGCCCGTCGTGCGCTCGTACCGCTGCCGGCCGTCACCGGGCCCTCCTCAGGTCGCCCACGGCCGCGTCCTGCTCATCCTGCACGGACGGCCGGTTGCGGGCGGGTACGCCGTCCCGTCCGGCCGTCGCCGGACCGGGCGGTGTCCCGCGCTGCCGCGTCCGCCTGCCGGACCGTAGGCGGGTGAGGACGGTCTGGAGGCCCAGCGAGGCGGCCGTGGCAGTCCCGAAGGCGGTGGCGGTGCCCAGCGGTTCGATCAGGACGGCCACCAGGTAGCAGAAGGCCGCGAAGCCCCACATGCCGCGCAGGACCCCGGTCAGGGTGGCGGTGGCGACGTCCGGGCCGGACTGGGCCAGGGCGAAGGCGGCCACGACGCTGGTGGCGATCGGGAAGGGGGCGAGGAGGCCGGTGAGGTCGGGTCCGAGGCGGGCGGCTGCGGTGGTCACGGCCGCGACCAGGAGGGCGGTGGCCGCGGCGCGGGCGGGGAGGTCCCACCAGGGGGGCCGGGGGCCCGGCGCTCCGCGGCGCGGGGCCGTCGGGGTGGGCCCGGCGGTTCGGGTGGGCGCCGCGGCGTGGAGCAGGGACAGGGCCTTCGCGGCGCCGGCCGTGGCGGCGAGCGCCACGACGAGGGCGGTGGCGGGTGGGGCGGGCGGGAGGGTGAGGGCGAGGTCCGCGGCCAGGCAGACGAGCCAGGCGAGCAGCAGGACGGCCGTCCAGTGGCCGCAGCGGCGGGTCCGGGCCAGGAGGGCGAACGCGACGGCGAAGACCGCGAGCGACACCAGGCCGAGGAGGGAGGCAGATGCCGCGCGGGCGGCGAAGGCGGGGCCGTGCTCCAGGGCGGCGATCAGGAGGATGGGGCCGGCGACGATGGGCAGGGCGACCAGGGTGCCGGCCAGCGTCGGCCCCCAACGGCGTCCGGCCAGGGTGGAGGCGACGACGAGGGCTGGGGCGAGGAGCAGCTTCAGTATGAGGACCGACATCCGGCGCATCCTCGCACGGCCCCGGGGATCTTCCTGCCGGATTTCCCGCCGGTGCCGTCGGGAGCGGTGGCAGGATGGGCGGTGCAGGGCGCAGTGGGCGGGCCGACAGGGGGTCGGCGTGGTGGCGGGCGGGCTCGGGCCCGCTGCGGATCCGGGGGGTCTCGTGCGGGAACTGCTGTACCTGTCGGAGGGCAAGCTGGCCCAGTTCGCGGCGGTGGGCGGGCGGGCTCCGCGGGCCGGGGCGCTGCGGCTGACCACGCCCGTCGGGGGTATCGACGTGGACGCGCCGGCTGCGGACGAAGAGCGCGGCCGGCTGCGGCGGTTGGAGCGCGTGGACCGGCATCTGCGTGAGTCCGCACGGTGGTTCGGCGAGGCGGATCTGCGGCCCGGCCAGTGGGTCGAGTTCGAGGCCCCGTTGGTCTGCGTCACGCTGGCCGGGTCCCACGGGGACCTCGTGCTGTTCGCCGATTCCGACCCGGGCGGGGATCCTGCGGGCGACGGGCGGGCGGGCTGCCGGGTGCTGATGCACGGGTCGGTGCGGCATCTGGTCGGGTACGCGCCCGTGGCCGTGGAGGGGCCGCCGCTGGAGCGGGGAGGCGGGGACAGCTACGGGGGCGTCTTCCTCACCCGGGCCGGTCAGGTGGTCTCGGCCCTCGAGGCGATGAACGGGCCCGCAGCGGAGCCGGATCCGGATCCTGAGCACGGCGGAGGGGTCGGGCGGGCGGGGGCCGTCTCCGTACTCGGCGCGATCGACCGCAGTCCGGCCTGGGAGGGTACGGCCGTGTGGTGCCGGGGGCTTGCGCGGGTGACGGTCCTGCTGGCCCCGCGCCACGGCGGGCCGCCCCTCCTGGTGGCCAGCCCGCTGACCGTGGAGGTGGCGGCCGACCTGCCGTGACCGCGCCGCCACGGAGCGCGGGGACGGGAAGGACGGAAAGGGCGCGAAGGACTGGCCGGCAGGGGACGGGCCGGACCCGTACCGCCTCAGCCGCCGTCCTCCGTGCGGGGGCCCGCCGAGCAGGTCGGCGGGGCGCCGTCCGGCAGGATGCCGACGAAGGGCTCGCCCTCCCCCGCGAAGGTGTACGCGCCGCCCTCGATCCGCTCGATCAGGCCCCGGGTCCACCGGGCCTCGCTGTCGGCCGAGTGCACCCACATGTTCATGATCTCGCCGATGTGCCCGAGCTGGGCGGGCCCGTCCTCGGGCACGTAGTACTCGGTCACCGAGGCCCGCCACTGCCGGACCCCCTCGATCCGCTCCTCCAGGAGGGCGACGGCCTCGGCCCGCGGCAGGTCGACGATGAAGCCGATGCCGGCCGACAGGACGTCCCGCTTCTGGTCGTACGAGGTCAGGGAGCGGCGCAGGAGGGCGAGGTACTCCGCGGTGCCGCGGTCGGTGACCTCGTACTCGACGCGGGGCGGGCCGCCCGCGGTGCTCGGGGCGACCTCGTGGGCCAGCAGGAGGCCCTCCTTCGCCATCTGCTTCAGGGCGTGGTAGACCGAGCCCGGCTGGGCGTGCGACCACTCGTGGGCGCCCCAGGACTCGAGGTCGTTGCGCACCTGGTACCCGTGCGCCCGCCCGTGCTGGCGGACCGCTCCGAGGACCAGAAGCCGGATCGCCGACATGGGCGCTCCCCTTTCAGGACGTCTTCGCCAGCTCTGACGACTCCGCAGAGCTTAGTACCGTACACATCTATTCAAGTTTGACTACTCTGGGGGCGGGGGACAACCCCACCCGGGCCCGACCGCCCCCGCAACCGTCCACGATCCGAGGGAGTACCGTGCCCATCCCCGCCTCCGAGCCCACGGCCGACACCGACACCGCCCCCGGCGGCAGCGGGACCGCGAGCGCCCCGCAGCTGCCGGCTCCGCCGCCGCTCGCCGCGCAGGCGGAGCGCCTGATCGAGCTCGGCGTGCCCGCCGTCGCAGGGATCCCCGCCGAGGAGTTCCGCGCCTTCGCCGAGCGGCACGGCGGGCCCGACGGCGAGGGCGTGCTGCTCGCCGTCCATCCCGGCCGGGCGCCCGCGTCCGTCCTCGCGCCGCTGCTGCGCCGCGCGGACAAGCCCGGGTTCGTCGTACTCGACATGACCGACGTCGACCAGTTCGCCCCGTACGGGGTGGAGCTGCCGGACGCCCCGCTGTACCTCGTCGCGGGGCCCGACCGCGGGGACCGCATGGCGAACTGGAGCCCCGAGGAGGCCCTGCCCGCGCTCGCCCGCGAGGGGCGCTCCCCGATGGTGCTCACGGAGGGCATCCACTGGCTGCTCCAGCAGCCGTCCGTACTGGACCGCAACCACTGCTTCATGACCATCGGTTCGCGGCTGCGCAAGCCCAACGGGTCCTACGACGCCCGGACTCCGGCGATCTGGATCAGCAACGGCACCGGACGCGACGGCCGCGAGCGGCGCGAGGCGCCCAAGGTCGGCTGGTGCTGGTGGAACAACCGGCACACCTGGCTCGGCTTCGGCTCCGCCACGGGGCGCAGCGCGTAGCCCGTCCCCCTGCCCGGCAGGGCACGCCGTAGGGTGACATGACGTTGCATCACCTCCCTTTCGAAAGGCTCCATTTTCTTGCGCAAGCTCACCTACTTCGTCGCCGCGACCCTGGACGGGTTCATCGCCGGCCCCGACGGCGCCGACCCCACCGGGCCGGACGGCTTCTGGCCCGTGACGGCCGACTACGTCGAGCACCTGGTGGCCGAGTACCCGGAGACGCTGCCGGTGCACGCCCGGCAGGCCCTGTCCGTCACGGCGCCGGGCACCCGCTTCGACACGGTCCTCGAAGGCCGGCGCACCTACGAGATCGGCCTGGCCGCCGGGATCGCCAACGCCTACCCCCACCTGCGCCACCTGGTGTTCTCCCGGACCCTGACCGAGTGCCCCGACCCGGGGGTCGAGCTCGTCTCCGGCGATCCCGCGGCCACCGTGCGGGAGCTCAAGCAGCAGGAGGGCAAGGGCATCTGGCTGATCGGCGGCGGGGAGCTGGCGGGCGCCCTGTACTCCGAGATCGACACGCTCGTCCTCAAGCTCGCGCCGCTGACCGTCGGAAGCGGGATCCCGCTCTTCTCCCGCGGCGCCGCGTTCGACCCGGCGTCGTGGACCCTGGAGGGGCAGACCGTACTCGAGTCGGGTGCCGTCTTCCTCACGTACGCCCGCGCCGCCGGCTGAGGCCGGGCACCCGCCCGGGCCCGCGGCGCGCCCCCGGTCAGCCGAGGCGGACGACGCGGGCCCAGGCGGGCGGGGCCTCGGGGGCGTAGTCCGGATCGGACTCGTTCACGCGCCGGGGCGGGCGGGGGAAGAGGCCGACGACCGTGCGGCAGGACGGCTGCGCGGACGGCCACGGGGTCTGACCGTCCGTCAGAGCGACGACCACGTCCGGGCGGGGCCGGGAGCGCAGGGCCCTGGCGAAGCCGGAGCGCAGGTCCGTCCCCCCGCCGCCGACGAGTTCGAGGTTCTCGGCGCGGCACAGCGGTACGGCGACCCCGGCGGCCGCGTCGCAGGAGACGACCGAGACGAGGTCGCGGCGGCCGCCCACCGCCCTTGAGATCGCGGCCACTTCGAGCAGCGCGGTGCCCAGTTCGGCGTCGCTCACCGACCCGGAGGTGTCGATCACGACGCACACCCGGGGCGGCATCCGGCGCAGGCTGGGCAGGACCACTCCGGGGAGCCCGGCCGAGCGGCGGGACGGGCGCCGGTAGCTGTGGTCCTCCCCCGCCCCGGGCCCGCCCGCGGCCGCCCGCACCGCGGCGCCGAGCAGCTGCCGCCAGGGCTGGGGCGGGTGGAAGGCCTCGTCCGCCCAGCGCCGCCACCCCTCCGGGGCGTCCCCGGGACGCCCGGTGATCGCCTCCGCCACCCGGAAGCGCACGGCGTCCCGCTGCTGGCGGCTGAGGCCGTGCGCCCCCTCGGGGCCCAGGTCCCAGGGCCGGGGGTGCCCGTCGGCCCCGCTGCCGCAGTCCAGCCAGGCCAGCCGGGGGCTGCGGCCGGCCATCGAGAACCTCCGCAGGTACTCCTCCATCAGCAGCCCGTCGGGCAGTCCCAGCACGGCGGGGAGCACGGCCCCGGCGGGCCTGGGGAGCCCGGCGGCCGGGGCGCCCGCGGCTCCGGCGTGGTTGTCGTCCGGGGCTCCGCACGCGGCGTTGCGGGTGCGGTCGGCTGCGGCGCCGTGGAAGGCACCGGGGACTTCTCCGGGGACGTCGTCGTAGATGTCGTCGTTGATCTCGAAGTCCGCCGCGATGTTCTGGCGCATCCGCAGGCCGGGCCCGTGGTCCCCGTGATCGCGTGCGTAGCGGGCGCCGCGCCCGTGGTGGTCGCGCAGCAGGTGCGACACCTCGTGCACCCAGACCCCGGCCAGCTCCTCCAGCGGGGTGCGGGCCACGAAGGAGGGGGACACGTAGCAGCGCCAGTGGGCGTCCACCGCCATGGTGGGCACCGACCGGTCCTCCACGACGTGCAGCGCGAAGAGCGCGCCGGCGAGATACGGGCGGACCCGGACCGCGTGCAGGCGGGCGGCGAGGAGCTTCTCCCAGTCGAGGGGGACGGGGGGTGCGGCCCCGGGGCCGCCGGGCAGCGGAGCACGTACGGGGCGGGGGGCCGGGGGCGGGGCCATCGGGCGCGGCAGGGGGCGGCCCTGAGCGGGGCGGACCGGTGCGGGGCGGACCGGTGCGGGGCGGACCGGTGCGGGGCGCTCCGGCGTCGACGGACCCGTCATCGGCGTCCGCCGTCCGTGTTCAGCTCGGCCGCGGCGGCGACCGTCCGGGCCACCGAGTCCTCCGCGCGGCGCGCGAGTCCGACGACCTCGGCCAGGCGCTCCACGGACCCGGGTACCTCCCAGCCGTCGCGCCGCAGGGCCGCCAGGGCCTTCGCGGGGCCGACGAGCAGGTCCGGCGCACCGGTTTCGAGGGCCCTGACCAGCACGGCCCAGGCCGCGTCCCAGCGGTCGCGCTCGGGCCGCGCCCCGACGGCGGCCACCACCGCCTCCAGGGCCGCCTGGCGCAGGTCGCCCCGCTCCGGCAGTTCGGCGGCGGCCGGGTCGGCGAGCAGCAGGTCCGGGTCGGGCAGTTCCATCCGGTCGATGTGGGCGAGGAGTTCGAGGCCGGGGCCGTCGCCGACGGCGCCGCGGACGAGCAGGGCCAGCACGTCCCGCGAGGCCTCCGCCGCGGTGCCGAAGGCCAGCAGGGTCATCGCGGCCTCCCAGCTGCGGGGGGACGGCCAGGCGCCGCCGCGCCGCGTCTCGGTGGTCGGCAGCCGGTGGATGAGCGTCGGCCGGGCGCCGAGGAACCCGCAGACCACGCGGCGGGCGAAGGCCACGGCCCCCGGCAGCGCCTCCGGCTCCAGCCGGGGCAGTTCGGCGCGGGGCCAGACCCCGCCGAGGCCGCGGACCACGACGTCGCGGTCGTGCACCCAGTACAGGTGGACGAAGCGGTTGGCCAGCGGCGGGCTCAGCTCCCAGCCGTCGGCGGCCGAGGCGCGCGGGTTGGCTGCGGCCACGATCCTCACGCCGGACGGGAGTTGCAGGGCTCCGACCCTGCGCTCCAGGACCACGCGGAGGAGGGCGGCCTGGACGGCCGGGGTGGCGGTGGACAGTTCGTCCAGGAAGAGCAGGCCGCGCCCTGCGCGGACGAGTTCCACGGCCCACTGCGGCGGGGCCATGGGCACCCCGTTCACCGCGGGGTCCTCCCCCAGCACGGGCAGCCCGGAGAAGTCGGTCGGCTCGTGGACGCTGGCGATCACGGTGGTCAGGGGCAGGTCGAGGGAGGCCGCCAGCTGGGTCAGCGCGGCGGTCTTGCCGATGCCCGGTTCTCCCCAGAGGAGTACGGGCAGGTCGGCGGCGACGGCCAGGGTGAGCGCCTCCAGCTGCTCGTCGGGGCGGGGTTCGGTGGTGGTCGTCCGCAGGAGGGCCAGGAGGTCCTCCGCGAGGGCCAGTTGGGCGGGCTCGGCGGGGTGGGACCGGAGGGCGGTGCGGCCGGGCTCGGCGGGCGGGGCGGGCGGGGCGGTGCAGGAAGTCATGGGAGTCACCTGGGGGTTCGGGGACGGCAGGGTCCGTCCTGAGGGAGGCGGCGCCTTGCGGCGCGTGCGCCACGCAGCGGCGCGGCGGGAGGGCGCGCGTCGGAGGTAAGTGCCTTACGCGCGGGCGGGTTTCGGAACGCGAAGGCGCGCGGTCAGTCGATCAGGCCGGTACGGGGCCGGGTGCGGCTGCCGCGCTTGCTGAAGAGGTCCGGGGGCTGGCGCCGGCCGGGCCGGGGCCGACGGCCGGGGCCCGGTGCCGCATGGGCGGCGGGATGCTCGCGTACCAGGCCGGCGCGGAAGATGCGGAAGATCCCGTGGTCGAGACGGCCCGCGACGGCCGCTTGGAGGGCGTCCCTCAGGGGTCCTTCGCGGAGCCGCGCGCCGGGGCCGAGCAGCCCTTCGACCACAGCGAGGGCTCCGGCCACATCGCCGTGGCCCAGGCGTTCGCGGACCGCGGGCAGCGCCTCGGGGCTGCGGTGCACCGCGTCGATGGCCCGCAGGCAGGGCAGGCCGGGGCCGCCGAGCGCCATGAGGAGCTCTTCGCGGCGGAGTTGGGCGGGTTCGTGGTCGACCGCGGCCAGGGCGCCGCCGACGAGGGCGATGCGGTGGACCGCTCCGTTGCAGTCGACCCGGTGCGGGTCTGCGGCGCTCGCGGGGGCCGGATCTGCCCGCCGGTCCGCGCAACTGCCGTCCGGGAAGATGCCGTCCAGGCGGGCGGTGGTGAGGGCCTGGGCGACCAGGGGGTGCAGCTGGTCGGCCCGTATGAGGCCGGCCCGCAGCAGTTCGAGGTCGGGGAGCGGCCGTGCCGCGGCCTCCGGGAGCAGGGGCAGCGCCGCGGTCTCGTGCGGTGGCGGCGGCTTCCGCACCGGCCGCAGGGCCGGTGCGTGGCTGCCGTCGGGCGCGTGGAGTTCGAGTACGGCGCGGCTGCGGGGCCCGAGGCGTACGGCGAAGGCACCGTACGGGCGCCCTTCGGCCCTCAGGAGGAGTTCCGCCTCGGCGGTCCAGTGGGCGGGCGGGTGGCGTTCGGCTCCGGGGCCGGGGGTCCCGTCGGGCCCCACTGGCCCGTCGGGCACCACCGGGCCGCAGCGCAGGGCGAGTTCGGCGGTGCGGGCGGAGTCCCAGAGGTGGCGGTGCAGGTCGAGCCGGAAGCGGCGGTCGGGGTGGGGGTGCGGATGGTGCGCGGGGGCGCCGCCCCGGGACTCCTCCCAGAGTGCCAGCGACATCCGCTGGCCGGCGTCCGCCCAGGCGGGTGGTGTCCGCACCACCAGCAGGGGCGCCGGGTCGGCCGGGCCGCCGCCGTAGCGGGCGAGGGCGAGGGTGAGGCCGGCGCGCAGCCGCCCGTCGGGGGCGGTCCGCGGCATGTGCCAGCGCAGCAGGTCCGGCGCGAGTCGGCGCAGGTCGATGCGGAGGCGGGTGGCGAGTTCGGTGCCGTGGCGGTTGCGTACGGCGCGCAGATCGAGGTCGACGTCGATGCGGGCGGCCGCGCAGGCCCCCGCCCAGTCACCGGCCGCGCGGCGCGCGGCGGCGGTCTCGATCATGGACGGTGGCACGGCGTACGCCCGTACGCGCTGCCACATCAGCAGGCGGGTGGGAATCGCTTCCGCGAAGTGAGCTGCCATCAGCACTCACCTTGCGCGGACGATTCCCCCAATCCGGAAGAGGAATAGGTCTTCATCGCCCGCATCATAAGCAGCTCCCGGATGATCTGTCAGCCGTGTTTCCCGCGGCCGGCGCGGGGCCGGGGCGGCCGGGACCGGGCGGGGCGGGGTGCCCGGGCGGGCGTCAGCCGTCAGCCGTCAGCCGCCCGAGCAGAGCCGGTCGTGCAGGGCGGGCGGCAGGGGATAGGCGCGCTCTGCGGGGAGCAGCCTGCGGGCCTGCTCGGCGCGGCCGGACTGGACGAGGGCGGCCGCCTTGCGGACCTGCGGTGTGAGGTCGGTCAGGCTGACGGTCCAGTCGTCCGCGAAGGTGCGGATGAGGCCGCGGCCGATGCCGACCTGGATGCTGTAGTGGTTCAGCGCCGCCCCGCGCGCCGAGCGCTCCGGGTCCCACTGGACGTGGACGGGCGCCTGCGCGACGGCGGCCCGGTCGGCGGTGGTGAGCACGGCCCGGGAGAGGGCCTCCTCCCAGCCCTCGCGGGTGATCCGGACGGCGAGCACACGTTCCTGGCCGGGTTTGCGCGCCCAGTTGCTCCGGTGCATCAGCCACAGGAACGAGGGCTTGATCCACGTCATCCGGTGGAAGGAGAACGGCGCGACGAAGCGGCCCGCCCGCAGCGCCGCGTCCGCGATGGCGGGCGGGTAGGCCTGGTAGACCACGATCGTGCGGGCGTCGTGGTCGGCGCGGATCTCGTACGGGGCTGCCATGGCGGCACCCTGCCACCGGGCGCGGCCCGGCCACGAGCGGTTTTCTCGCGCCGTACCGGCGCGAGCACCGGCCTGGGTCTCGTACGCGCAGGTCAGGCGGGGTGGCGGTGGAGCAGACCGGCCATGAGGAGGTCGAGGGACTGCTCGGCCTGCTGCGGGTCGCCGCCGCGGGCGATCCAGAGGGCGGCCTCGTTCATCGCGCCGGACAGCAGGACGGCCAGGGGCTCGGTGGGGCGGTCGGCGATGACGCCGGCCGCGGCGAGGGCGGCGAGGGCCTCGGCGAGGTGGCGGGCGGAGGCCTCCTCGTCGAGGGCCCGCCACTCCTCCCAGCCGAGGACGGTGGGCGCGTCGACGAGGAGGATCCGCCGTACCGCCGGATCGCTGCCCGCGGACAGGAAGGCGCGGCAGCCCGCCCGAAGCTGCTCCCACAGGTCCTCGTACCGCTCGGCCTCGGCCGCGACCCGCTCCCCCAGCTCCTGCTGGACCTCGGCGACGACGGCACGGAAGAGGCCCGCCTTGCTGTCGAAGTGGTGGTACGCGGCCCCCTTGGTGACCCCGGCGGCGCGGGCCACCTCGGCGAGGACCACCTGGTGGTACCCGTCGGCGGCGAACTGCCGCCGCCCCTCGGCCAGCAGCGCCCGCCGCGTGGCCGCCCGCTGCTCCGCCCGGCTGCCCGTCGCCATCGCCCGCTCCCTCTTCCGATTTCACATACCGGGGGTATGCTAGCCGCATGATTCGCATACCCCGGGTATGCGAAACGGATCCAGTACCCGAGGAGCCCCGCCATGCCGCACACATCCACGACCGAGCCCACGCCTGCGCCCGCTGCCGTCGCCGCGACCGAGCCGACCCCGGGCCGCCGCCCCCGGCTGGACGGCTTCTACCCGGTCCTCGCCACCCGCGACGTGGCCGCGTCGCGCGACTTCTACACGCGCCACCTCGGGTTCGCCGTGACCTTCGAGGCGGACTGGTACGTCAGCCTGCGCCGCCCGGACGCGCCGCAGTACGAGCTGGCCCTGCTGGACCACGCCCACCCGACCATCCCCGCCTCCCACCGCGGCGCACCGGCCGCCGGGGTCGTGCTGAACTTCGAGGTGGACGACGTCGACGCCGAGCACCGGCGGCTCGTGGCGGAGGCCGGCCTGGAAGAGGTACTGCCGCTGCGCAGCGAGGAGTTCGGCCAGCGGCACTTCATCGTCGCCGCCCCGGACGGCGTCCTGATCGACGTCATCACCGTCATCCCGGCCACCGGGGAGTACGCCGCCCAGTACACGGACGCCTGAACGGCCCGCCGTCACCGACGGCGGCCGCAACACCCCCGGCAGGCCACCCGGCCGAACGGGCACCCGCCAACGGGCGGCGCACCTCTCCCCTAACGCCCCAGCCTCCGCTGCGCGTCGAAGCGCACCAGCACCCGCACCACCCGCCACATCCCGGCCGCCACGGCCAGCACGGCCCCGGCGACCCGGAAGCCGCCCGCAACGGGCCCGGACACCCCGCCCAGGAACGTCGGCACGAGGAACACCCCGAAGACGACCGCGGCGAGAAGGGCAGCGCTGCACAGCGCGAACATGATCTCCACCGTCATGGCGTCCTTCTCCGCCCGCGACTCCCGCCCCAGGTCCTCCCCCGTACCCATGCCCGCAGTCTCACACAGCCGCGGACGATCAGGCAGGCAGCCAGTCCGGCCACCAGGGGGGGACGTTGTCCGGCCCGCAGATGCCCGGCCCCACCGCTCCCGCAGGCGTGCCGTAGACAGAGAAGAACCAGAACACCACCGCAGCGAACACCAGGACCACGGCCGACCCGCGCAGCCACAGCGGGCAGCGTCGGGGGAGCAGGCACACGGCCGCGCCCAGCACCGCACAGGCGGGGACCATGACCACGAACACGAATAGGTAGAACAGCTCGTACCGGGCGCCGGCGTCCCAGTCCGAGACGCAGTGGCTGCGGGCACTCCAGGCCAGGTTGACCGCCGCCCAGGCCGCCGCGACCCCGCCGAGGACGGAGAACGCCAGCAGCGCCCACTCGGCCCGACCGACGGACCTGGCGAGGCGGCGGTGAGAAATGCCAGCAGGAGAGGCGGGCGCAGGCGGCCACCCCCGCGGTTCGCCCGGCTGCCGGGCAGGCTCACGTTCGTTGTCCGTCACGGTCCCCCTGACGCAGCTTCACACCTGCGGGTTCCCTGCCGAACCGCGTCACGCGCGGATCCTACGGTTCGAGGGCTGCGACGCAGGAGCGGAGGCGGGGGCGGGCGTGGGGGCCTGGTGGGGCTGATCTAGGGTCTCACTCCGCAAGAAGGCGATCGGCTCACCGGGGGAAACGTGCAGTACAGGACCATTCGCGCCGCTTGGGCGGCGGTGCCGCTGGGTGTCGTGCTGCTGGCCGGGTGCGCGTCCGGGGACGCCGGCCGGGAGAGCGCCGCCGCCGGGGTGTCCGCTGCGCCTTCCACGCATCGCTCCCCCTCGCCCGTGCCTGCGCTCAGTACGGCGCCCTGGCGGAGCATGGCACCGCTCGACCGGGGCGCGCTCACGGCGCGGTTCCTCCCGGCGGCGGAGGTGGGGGCGGGCACCCGGGCAGAGGAGGTGCCGGAGTCCGCGGGCCCGGAGAGCCGGGCGGCGCTGGAGAAGGTGGCCGCCGCGGTCCCGGCCGGTTGCAAGCCGCTCGTCTCCGTGCTGTTCGGCCCGCCCGCCGCCCAGGCCCAGCAGGTCTACATCACCGGGGACAACAGTCCCGCGAACCGCGTCCACGTCAGCCTCGGCAGCTACCCCGCCGGGGAGGGCCGGGCCGCCTTCGACAGGCTGGCGAAGGCCGTCTACGGGGGCTGCCCGACCCTGCGGTTCCCCGGCCCGGAGGGCGAGGTGGAGTACGAAATCCACCCGGTGCCGTTCGGCCGGGCGGCCGTGCCCGTGGTCGCCTTCCGCCTCGACAGCCCCGCCGGCGGCACCGAGGGGCGCGGCCGCCTCCGGATGGCCTTCGCGTACGCCGCCGCGGGCGACAACCGGATCGTCTTCAACAAGACCGACGACCTCGCGAACGCCCCCGCACTGCGGGCCGGGCACGTCCACCTGCAGGTGCGCCGCCTGGCGGAGGGGAAGTAGGGCTGCCGGTCGGGCCGGCGGCGGGGCGTCTGCTGTACGGGGTTGCGGTACGGCCCCGGGCTGCGGCCCGCCTGCCGTCCCGGTCGCCCCCTCCGTCACCGCGCCCGTGTGTGGGAGCGCAGGGCGCGGGCAGACGCGCGCCATGACCCCTTCCCTTCACCTCGCCGCCGACGGCTTCCCCGGACTGCTGCTGATCCTCGTCGGCGTCGCCGTGGCGGCCGTGCTGGTGGGCGCGTTCTGGTACGGGTCCCACCGCGTCCGGGCCCGCAAGGACCCAGGCGTCCGGCCCGCCGAACAGCCGCCCCCCGCACGAGCGCGCGAGGACTCCTGGCAGCCCCCCGAGGAATCGTCCCGGGTACGAAAGGACGAGCCATGACACCCGGCACATCCGGCCCTTCCGACACACCGAACAGGCGCCCGGCGCCCGCCGAGCGCAAGCCGACCCCGCCCTCCCAGGCCCCCGGCGAGGCCGGCGACCCGGAGGAGCGCGAGCGCGCCGAGCGCGCCGTGCGCCGCGAGGGCGGGAAGCGGACCGCGCCCGCCACTCCCCCGCCGCAGGAGCCGCCCGACTGATGCGGCCGGACGTGCAGGGTCACGCACGGTTGGACCCGGACGGGCGTGCGTGACCCGATGGGAGGCCTCCTAGGGCGAAGGTTCGGATCACCCGGAAGGAGCTTTCCGGCGCGGGGCGGGCGCGTCGTCGCCCATGATGGACCACGTCATGGCGCCGTACGCGCTCTCCGGCGTTTCGACGGCCGCAGCCGCAGCCCGGGAGCCTACGTGTCCGTACAGCGCATCGACGTGGTCCGCCCTGCCGATCTGAGCCCGGCGGACGTCGCGCTGTGGGGCGAGCTGCGCGAGGCCACCGCGGAGGTGGCGAACCCCTTCATGAGCCCCGAGTTCTGCCAGGCCGTCGGCCGCGTCCGGCCGGGGGCCCGGGTCGCGGTGGTGCGCCGGGCCGGCGAGGCCGCCGGCTTCTTCCCCTTCGAGCGGGGCCGCTGGGGCCGCGGCCGGGCGATCGGCCTCGGCGTGTCCGACTGCCAGGGGGCGGTCCTGCGCCCCGGGGTGCAGGTCGATCCCCACGAGCTGCTGCGCGCCGGGTCCCTGTCGGTGTGGGAGTTCAACCACCTGGAAAGCGGCCAGGAGCTGTTCCTGCCGTACGCCACCGAGGGTTTCGCCTCCCCGGTCATCGACGTGACCGGCGGCTACGCCCGCTACGAGGGGCGGCTGCGGGAGGGTTCGCGCCGCTTCCTGAAGTCGACGCTGGCGCAGGAGCGGCGGCTGGCGCGCACGGCCGGCCCCCTCCGCTTCGTGTTCGAGGAGCGGGACCCGAGGGTCCTGAAGGCGCTGATGGAGTGGAAGTCCGCCCAGTACCGGCGCACCGGGCGGCGCGACCGCTTCGCCCAGGGCTGGATCAACGGCCTCGTGCAGCACCTCGCCGGTACGGACGCGCCCGCCTGCTCGGGGCTCCTGTCGGTGCTGTACGCGGACGGGGTGCCGGTGGCCGCCCACTTCGGGCTGCGGTCGCGCACGGTGCTGTCGTGCTGGTTCCCGGCGTACGACCGGAACTTCGCCACGTACTCCCCCGGGCGGATCCTCTACCTGCGGATGATCGAGGCGGCGGCCGCCGAGGGGATCTGCCTGCTCGACCTCGGCCGGGGCGACGCGGCGTACAAGGACTCGCTCAAGACCCGGGAGCTCGTGGTGCACGAGGGCGCCGTGCTGCGGCGCCGGCCCGGGGCGGCGCTGCACTGGCTGAGCCGCGAGCCCTCGCGGGCCGTGCGGCGGTTCGTGCGGGAGCGGCCCGGCCTCAAGGAGGCGGCCGTCGGGACGCTGGGGGCGGTGGGCCGGCTGCGCGACCGCGGCCGGTGAGGGCGGGGCGGCCGGGCGGGGCAGGCCGGTCAGGCGGGCCGGGCTGGTCAGGCGGAGCCCTTGATGATCTTCATGGTGAGGTGCGAGGTCACGCGCAGGACGGCGGGGAGCCCGCTGAGCCGGCCGGTGAGGAAGGCCTCGTAGGCGACGTGGTCGGCGACCGCGGCGCGGATGAAGTAGTCGGGGCGCCCGTACATCCGGCGGAACTCGATGACCTCCTCGTACGCGGCGACGATGGTCTCGAACTCCTCGACGGTCCTCCGGTCGTTGGCGTAGATCTCCACGTCGACGAGGACTTCGAGGTTCCGGCCGAGGGCGGCCGGGTCGACGGCCGCGCGGTACCCGGTGATGACCCCCGCCTCCTCCAGGCGCTTGACCCGGCGCAGGCAGGGCGGCGGGGTGAGGCCGACGCGTTTGGCGAGCTCCACGTTGGTGAGCCGACCGTCCTGGCTCAGGTGGAACAGAATTTCGCGATCAGTGGCATCAAGGCTGGTTTCATTGCTCATACGGCGAGGATATCGGCATGATGCGCAATCAAATGAGGCCTGATCTTTTCTAAAATGTCTCCATGCACATAGGTTCTGAGGTTGCCGCCGCGGGTGCGGCCCCGCCCCCGCCGGAGGCGGTCGACACCGGGAGGTCCGCGGCCCGCGCCGCCTTCCGGGACTCGCTGTCGGTCGGCCTCGGCTTCGTCCCGCTCGGGCTCGCCTTCGGGGCGCTCGCCGCCCAGTCGGGTCTGGACTGGTGGTGGGCGGGGCTGTCGGCGGCGGTGGCCTTCGGCGGCTCGTTCGAGTTCCTGCTGATCGGGCTGGTCGTGGCCGCGGCGCCGCTGGCCTCGGTCGCCGCCGCCGCGTTCCTGGTCAACGTCCGGCACGTGTTCTACGCCCTGTCGTTCCCCCTGGAGCGGGTGCGGGGCCGGCTGGGCAGGGCGTACAGCACCTTCGCCCTGTGCGACGAGGCCTACGCGCTGGGGTCGGCGCGGGGCGTGCGCACCTGGTCCGGCCCGCGCATCCTGTGGATGCAGTTCTACCTGCACGCGTACTGGGCCGGGAGCGCCGTGGCCGGGGCCCTGCTCGGGGCACTGATCCCCGCCGGGGTCACCGGGCTGGACTTCGCCCTCACCGCGCTGTTCACCGTGCTCGCCCTCGAAGCGCTGCGGGGGCTGCGCGGGGACCTGCCGACCCCGGTGCTCGCCCTGCTCAGTGCCCTCGCCGCCCGGGTCCTCTTCCCCGGGCAGCTGCTGGCGGCCGCGTTCGTGCTGTTCACCGCCGGGCTGCTGGTGCGGTACGCGGCCGGAGCCGGGAGGCCGCGCCGTGCCTGACGCCGGATACGCCGTCGCGGCGGTCCTGGTGGCCGCCGCCGTCACCTGGGCCCTGCGCGCCCTGCCCTTCGCCGTCCTGGCCCCCCTGCGCGCGAGCGGCACCGTGCGCTACCTGAGCACGCGGATGCCGGCCGGGGTCATGCTCATCCTGGTGGTGTACTGCCTGCGCGACCTGCCCCTCGGGCACGCCCGCTCGCTGGCCCCGCTGCTCGCCCTCGGCGCGACCGCCGGCCTCCACCTGTGGCGGCGCAACGCCCTGCTCAGCATCCTCGGCGGCACCGCCGTGCACGTGCTGCTGGTCAGCGCGGTCTTCGCACCCTGAGGCGGCGCGCAACCGGAGGGCGCCGGGGGCGTTGGTCCCGGTGGGCGGGGAGGCCTCCCCGCCCGCGTGCCGGACCGGTCCGAGGAGACGACGCGTGGTGCAGCAGGGGTTCCGTACAGTCCTGACGAGCCTGACCATCCCGGGAGTACGGACCGTGCTCCGGGCCGTGCGGAGAGTCCCGGCGGTGCTGCCGGGTGCGCTCGCCCTGATCCCCGTACTGCTCTGGGCCCCGCCCGCCGGGGCCGAGGGGGCGGCGGGCGGCCGGGTGTCCTGGGGCGGGCCCGTGCTCGACCGAAACTTCCCCGACCCCGACGTCCTCAGGGTCGGCCGCACCTACCACGCGTACGCGACCCACGGCCAGGACGTGAACGTGCAGCGGGCCACCTCCGCGGACCTGGTGCACTGGACCCCCGCCGCGGCCGACCCGCTGCCCCGGCTCGGGGACTGGGCGGAGCCGGTGCGCACGCTCGTCTGGGCCCCCGAGGTCTTCGCCCACAGCCGCGGCTACACGATGCAGTACACCGCGCGGGACCGGGCGAGCGGCCGCCAGTGCATCGGGGCCGCGGTCGCGGCCTCGCCCGAGGGGCCGTTCACCCCCGTGGGCGACGGCCCGCTGGTGTGCCCCGCCGAGCAGGGCGGGGCCATCGACGCCTCCAGCCACACCGAGGGCGGGCGCCGCTACCTGCTGTGGAAGGGCGACGGCAACTGCTGCGGACTTCCGACCCGCATCCACCTCCAGCCCGTCTCCGCGGACGGCACGCGCGTGACCGGCGCGGCGGTCGAGCTGATCCGCCAGGACCGGGAGTGGGAGGGGGACATCGTCGAGGCGCCGACACTGGTGCGGCGTGACGGGCGGTACGTGCTCTTCTACTCGGCGGGCCCGTACGGCGACGAGCACTACAAGACCGGCTACGCGGTGGCGTCCCGGCTGACCGGCCCGTACGTCAAGGCGGCGGAGCCCCTTCTGTCCACCGCCTCCACGGGCGGGGCGGTCCAGGGGCCCGGCGGACAGGACGTCGTCGCCGGGCCGGACGGACGGGACCGGATCCTCTTCCACGGCTGGAGCCCCGACGGGACGCGCCGAAGGCTCCTGTACGCGGCGGGGCTGGACTTCGCGGAGGGGGTGCCGGTGGTGGTGGAGGGGCGGGGGTGACGGGCGGGGTGACGGGCTGAGGGGCCGCCGGGCTGAGGTGACGGTCCCGGTGCGTACGCGCCTCAGCCCCAGCGCTGGCGGGGCGTGCCGTTGCAGGCCACCGCCCTCAATCCCTGCGGCCCGTCGTCCAGGCAGCTGCCCCCGGACCGGGAGCGGAGCTCGACGGAGGCGTCGGACAAGGGCGTGAGGACCCACCGCTGGCCGGGGTCCGAATCGGCACAGGCCGCGCCGCCCAGCCCGGAGGCGGCGAGCGCGAGGCAGGCGCCGGTGGCGTGGTTGCGCAGCCGGCTGGTGCCGTCGGGGGCCGTGCGGACCGTCCAGCGCTGGTAGCTCATGCCGTTGGGTGTGAAGGCGCGCAGGCCCTTGTCGAGGCTGTGGTCCAGGCAGTTGCCGGTCACGCGGTGGACGAAGATGCGGCTGTGCTCGGCGAGGCGGGGCGCGCCCTGCCCGACCGCCGCCGCGGCCTCCTGGCGCGGGGTCCGCTCCCCGCCCGGGGCCTCGCGGGCCGGGGTCCACGGCCCGGCCCACACGAGCGCGGCCCCGCACAGCAGTCCCGCCGCCCAGCAGGCGGCCGCCCAGGTCCAGCGGAACCGGTGCCGGGTCCCGTCCGTGCGGGGTGCCGGGGCGGACCGCGGCCAGGGGATGCGGGGGGCCCGGTCCGGCCCCCGGCCGGACGGGGCGCCCGTACCGGGGCCGCCGGCGGAGCCCTCCGCGGGCGGCGGGGCCTGTCCGGGGGCGGGTCCCGCTCCGGCTGCGGGGGCCGCCGGGGTCGTCGCGGCGGAGGGCTGCTGGCGGTCCGCGGCCTCCCAGAGGGCGCGGTAGTCGGCGGGGTCCGCGCCCAGCGCGCGGCAGAGGTCGCGGACGGTCGGCCACGGCGGGACCGTGCTGCCGCGCAGGTAACGCGACAGGGACGAGTCGCTGATCAGCACCTCGGACTCCAGCGACCGGAGGGTGCGGCCGGAGGCCCGCTGGAGCTCCCTGAGTGCGCTGCCGAGCTGCCGCGCCGGATCCGCGTGCTCTTCCCCGCGGCTGCGCCGCCCGTCGAGGCCTGTCATCGCCGCCCCTTCCCGCGGCCCCCGCAGGGCTCCGGAAGGCCGTCCCTTGTCCCGGGATGGTCGTGTCCCGGCAGGTCAGAACCTTAGGGATCCCGACATCGCTGAAGCAAACGGGATGCCGTTGCGCCGACTCCGGCGGCGGCCGCAGACTCGGTTCCGTCCGGCCCCGCCGATCTCCCCAAGCGCCTTGCAAAAAGCGTGGGTGACGGTGTGTGCGCCGCCGGTACGGCGATCCGCCTCAGCGCTCCCCCGACGGGGGCCTGCGGGGCCACGACATGCCAACGAACGCAAATTCGACGAACAGGAGAACCCCTCACATGAACACGACCGCGCAGACCGCCGCCGCTCAGGGCACCACCCCCGCGGTGCGGAGGTTCCGTACCTCGCTCGCCTGCGTCCTGCTGGCAGCGGGGCTGGCGGCGGCCGGCCCGGCCGCCGCTGCGGGTGCGGCGCCGGCCGACGCCCTCGACAGCGTGCAGACCTTCCGCAACGACGCGACGCAGCGCTGCCTGGACGACAGCGAGCACGGGATCCGCCCGGTCAACTGCTACGGCAACGACCACCAGAAGTGGAACGTCCACCGCTGGGCCGACGCCACCCGGGAGCTGCGGAACATCAAGACGGGCCGCTGCCTGACCGACAGCCCGCAGGGCAAGCTCACCTCGCACCCGTGCGACAAGGCCAAGGACCAGAGCTGGTTCGTGCACCAGTACCCCGACGGCGCCGTCGAGCTGAAGAACCAGCACACCGGTCTGTGCCTGGACGACAGCCAGCCGTTCGGCCTGCGGACCTTCCCGTGCGGAACGCACGCGCAGAAGAGCCCGTACCAGACCTGGCGCTGACCGGGGACCGGGGTGCCCTTCCCGGGAGCGGGGAGGGCACCCTCCGCCTACAGCGGGCGGACCGCTTCCGCCTGGGGTCCCTTGTTGCCCTGCGAGACCTCGAACTCGACGCGCTGGTTCTCGTCCAGGGACTTGTAGCCGTCGCTCTGGATCGCGCTGTAGTGGACGAACACGTCCGCCCCGCCGCCGTCCACGGCGATGAAGCCGTAGCCCTTCTCGGCGTTGAACCACTTGACGGTGCCCTGCTGAGGCATCCCTGCACCCCTCGCTTCGGTCCTGCCGGGGTCGGTTCGCCGCGGCACTGGGCCGATCATGCCCATTCGGCCGATACGGAAACCGCACGCGCGGGGCGGGCGGCCGGGTGGGCGGGTCCGGTCAGGATGCGGGCGGGAGGGTGGCGGCCAGGCGGGCCGCCGTCTCCGGGGACACCGGGATGCCGAACTCCTCCACCAGGACGCGCTCCAGGTCCTGCGCGCCGACGGTCCGCACGGAGTGGGTGCCGTCGGGCAGGACCGTGCGCCAGGTGCTCCCGTCGAGCACCTGGTGGCGGTCGGCGTCGAAGCGCTGGGCGAACGGGCGCCGGGTGAAGGGCGAGCGGGGATGCGTGCCGACGTAGTGGCTGCCGCCCACGTAGTCGACGGGGTACTGGGGGTTCAGGGTGAAGGTGTGGCGGTCGATCCAGCCCTCCGGGCCGTACTGGTGCATCCACCAGTGGTCGATGCCGTCGGCCCCCGGCCGGCGCTCCAGGCGGACCCGCCAGCCGCCGGCGTCCGAGGCGGTCCCGTCCGCCAGTTCCAGCGGCTCCAGGGGGCCCGCGCCGAAGCCCATGTCGCACAGCATCCGGCGGTCCTCGCCGGGGATGTGGACCAGCAGCAGGGCGTGGGTGGCCGGTGTGGTCTTCTCCGAGCCGAGCGTGACCCGGCCGCTGAGGGCCGTGAACGCGAAGCCGAGGCGCTCCAGCGCGGCGGCGAACAGGGCGGCGTGCTCGAAGCAGTAGCCGCCGCGGCCCCGGTGCAGCAGTTTGTCCTGCACCGAGGGGACGTCCAGGAGGACCGGGTTGCCGAGGACCGCGTCGAAGTTCTCGAAGCGGAAGGAGGTGACGTGGCCCCGCTGGAGGGCGGCGAGGGCTTCGGCGGTGGGCGCCCGCTCCGCGTCGAAGCCGATCCGGTCAAGGTACGCGTCGAGGTCCAGCAGGCCGCCCTGCCAGTCCGCGGGCGGCGGCCCGGTCTGCGCTGGTCCCGTCACTGGTGCCGTCACTGGCCCGTCCCGTCTGTCTGTGGTGCGGCGCGGCGTCCGGCGCCCTCTTGTACGAGGTTAGGCGGGCGCGGGGGCCCGCGCGTCGGCCTGTGGACGGGTGCGGCGGGGCTTCGGCCCTGGTCCGCTGGTCGTAGGCCGGGGGCGGTACGGCGGGGGGCGGGGCGGCCGTGCGGCGGGGCGGCCGTGCGGCGGCGGGGCGGCCGTACGGCGGGGCCGGGGCGTCAGCGGTTGAACGCCGGGAGGGCGAAGCGCTGGACCAGGGCGAAGCCGTCCTCGCGGGCCGACTTGCTGGTGACGGAGTAGACGACGGTGCGGGACAGGTCGCGGGTGGCGGCGACCACGGTGTGGAAGCCGGGGCGCGATCCCGTCTTCCCCCAGATCTCCGTACCGTTGACGACGAAGCGCTGGAGCCCGGCGCCGTACGAGGCCCCCTTGATGTCCGGGACGGTGAACATCTCGGCGAGCTGCGGGGCCGGGACCACGCGTCCGGAGAACAGGGCGGTGAGGAAGCGCTCCAGGTCGGCGGGGCGGACCTGGCGACGAAGTGGTCGCCGGTGCTGACGTACAAGGAGGACACGACGACGGACTGGACGCCGGGGAAGGACGACACCGAGATGTCGACGGACTGACGCGGGCGGGACCGGCGCGTCCGGACCGCGGGCGCCCGCGGTCCGGACGGCGTCCCCGGTATCCCCTCGCCTCCCGCGGACGCCTGCGGGAGGCAGGGGGGAGGACCCCGATATATGCCGGTGGGTGACTTACCATGGCGGCATGAGTGATCGTGCGATGCAGGAGCCCACGCTGCTCCTCCTCACCGCCCTCGCGGACGAGCCGCGGCACGGCTATGCCATCGCCCGCGAGGTGGAGAAGATCTCCGGCGGCCGGGTCAAGATGCGCACCGGGACCCTGTACGGGGCGCTGGAGCGGCTGCTCGGCCAGGGGCTGATCGAGGTCTACGAGGAGGAGGTCGTGGACAGCCGGCTGCGCCGGACGTACACGCTCACCGCCGCGGGGCGCGACGGGCTGGCGGCCGAGGCGCGGCGGATCGCGGCCACGGCCCGCGAGGCTTCGCGGCGGCTGGGGGTCTCCGGAGAGACGGCGACCGCATGAGCATGCCGCTGCTGAGGCTGTACCCGGCGCGGTTCCGGCACGAGTTCGGTGCGGACATGGCCGAGGCCTACCGGGAGGCGACCGAGGGGGCGGGGCGGTTCGCGCGCTGGCGGGAGGCGGGCGACATCGCGGCGCACGCGCTGCGGATGCGGGCCGGGCTGGGGTCGGCCCAGCGGGGTGGGCGGCTGTTCGCCGCCGCGGCGCCGTTCGCGCTGGCGGCCCTGGGCTCGCTGGCCGCGTTCCACCTGGTGTCCCTGCTGACCGATGTGCGGGTCACGCAGAGCCGGGACTTCCTGGTGCCGCTCAGCTATGTGGTCGCCGGGTGCCATCTGGTGGCCCTGCTCGGGGCGGTGTTCGCGCTCGCCGGGCGGTTCGCGGGGGCCTGGTGGGCGCTGGCGGGGATGGCGGCGTCGGTGGTCGCGTACTTCGTCGCCGCTCTGCCGCAGTCCCTGTCGCTGCCGTGGGAGTTCGCGGGCTTCCTGCTCCTGCCGGCGGCGATCGCGCTGATGGCCCTGGCCTGTCCGCCGGACCTGCGGCCGGCGCCGCGGGTGCGGACCGGGGCGGGGATCGTGGCCCTGGCCCTCTGGGCGCCGCTGTCGCTGGTGCTGCTGTCGCTCGCGGACGTCGGGGGGTTCGGGCAGTTCGTGCTGTGGCAGTTCGGGGTGCCGCTGGGGGCGGGGCTGGTCCTGGCGGGGCGGCCGGCGCTCGCACGGATCCGCCGGGCCGACGAGTTCGCGCTGGCCGCGCTGCCGTTCCTGTGCGCCGGGTACGCCGCGGGGGTCGTCGCCCAGGACGAGGTGCTGCCGGCGCTCGCGCTGATCGGTGCCGGGGCCGTCGTACTGCGGCTGTGGCGGGGCCGGGACTCGGGACGGGCCACTCCGGCCTGAGCCGCCTCCCTTCCGGCGAGGCCCCGGCCCCCGACCCCCGCAGGGGTCGGGGGCCGGGGCCTTCCCGTTGCGGGCCTTCCCGTTGCGGGCCTTCCCGTTGCGGGCCTTCGCGTTGCGGGCTTTCCCGGTCGGGGCGTGGTGGCTCAGGTGGCGGTGAGGCGGATCTTGGACTGGCCGTGGCCCAGTTCCTCCCAGTCCGTCATGAAGCGGCCCGTCAGGCCGTACCGGGCCGCGAGGTCGATCAGGGTCTCGGTGCGGTAGTAGAAGTCCTCGCGGAGCACCTGGTGTTCGGCGCCGGTGGTGCGGTCGAAGGTGAAGTCGAAGTGCCCGCCGGGGGCCAGGATCCGGCCGACGTGGGCGAAGCACTCCTCGATGACCTCGATCGGCGAGTGCGAGAACACGCTGTGCGCGTGGACGACGTCGAAGTGGGCCTCGGGCAGGAAGTCCAGGGTGAGGTTCTTCGTCAGGGTCAGGTGCGGGACCTTGGCCTGCAGCCCGTGGGCGGTCAGCGTCTCCTTGGCGGAGATCAGGATCTCCGGCGAGATGTCGATGCCGTAGTAGTGGCCCTTGTCGAGGTAGTCGATGAAGAGCCGGCCCGCGCGCAGGTTGCCGCAGCCTATGTCGAGCATCCGCGAGGCCGGGTCCAGGCCGTGCCGGACCAGGTAGTCGAACTGCATCTCCCCCAGGGCCAGCCACCGGTCGTGGGTCTGGCTGCCCACGGCCGCCTCCGGGTTGCGCCGGGCGTCCGAGGCCATGACGGCGCGGTAGTAGGCCACGTGGTCGGGGTGCTTGAGGGCCAGCCAGCGGTCGCGGGCGGCCCGCTTCAGGTACGGGGCGATGCGTTCGGGCCTGGTGGCGGCGAACCGCAGCTTGTGGGCGAGGGATTCCCGGTTGGCGGTGAGGTTCTTCCTGGTGGCCACTGGCTGCTCCATGTCCGTAGTGCGCCGGGGTCCGGCTTCATGCCGCCACTATATGCCGTTCACCGACATATATAAATCGAGGGTCTATGCCGGTCCCCGAATCCGCAGGCCGGAGGGTGCCCGCAGGGTTCGACAGGGCCTCGATATGCTGCGGCGATGGACATCGTGATCCCGCTCTTCGACCGATTCGAGCCGCTCGACGCCGTCGGGCCGTACGAGGTCCTGGGGTACGTGCCGGGCGCCACCGTGCGCTTCGTCACCGATGAACCGGGCCTGGTGCAGGACGTGTTGGGCTCGATGCCGGTGCACGTGCCGACCCGGTACGCGGACGTGGAGCACTGCGACGTGCTGCTGGTCCCCGGCGGCGGCAGCTTCCGGGCCATGTCGGACGACCCCGCCTTCCTCGCCTGGGTGCGCCGGATGCACGGGGGGACCCGCTTCACCACCTCGGTGTGCACCGGCTCGCTGGTGCTCGGCGCGGCCGGGCTGCTGGACGGGCTCACCGCCACCACCCACTGGGCCGCCGTCGCCGACCTGGAGGCGCACGGGGCGGTCTACAGCGCGGAGCGCGTGGTCCGCCAGGGCCGGGTGATCACCGCGGCCGGGGTCTCCTCCGGCATCGACATGGCCGTCCGGCTGGCCGCCCTCCTCACCGACGAGGTCACGGCGCAGGCCATCCAGCTGTACACCGAGTACGACCCGCAACCGCCCTTCGACTGCGGCTCGGTGGCCAAGGCCCCGGCCGAGGTCGTCGAACGGGCCCGCACCCTGGGCTGACGCCCCCGAAAGGAAGACCCGGATGACTCCGGAAGAGATCGTCGACGGCCAGCTGGCCGCCTACAACGCCCGCGACCTGGAGGCCTTCCTCGGCTTCTACGCCGAGGACGTGCCGGTGCACGCCTTCCCCTCCGGGGAGGAGCTGGCGGACCGGTCGGGCCCGGCCTTCCGGACCCGGTACGCCGCCCTGTTCGACGCCAGCCCCGGCCTGAACGCCGAACTGGTCTCGCGCGTCACGCACGGGCGCATCGTCATCGACCAGGAGCGGGTGACCGGCTTCATGGGCGGCGGGGCGGCCGTGTCCGCCGTGGCGATGTACGAGGTGGGGCCGGAGCGCATCGAGAGGGTGTGGTTCGCCGTCTGAGGGGACGGCCGGGGCGGGCTCCGGGTCAGCGGCTCCCCGCCTCGGCGAGCACCGCCCGCAGGCGGGCCCGGCACTCGTCCGCGAAGGACGGGAAGGTCTCCCGGTAGTACGGCAGGCCGACGGCGGCGACGGCCACCGCCCAGGAGCGGGCGCGGGCCCAGGCGGCCCCGTCCGGTGCGAGGGCCTCGCGGTAGGCCTCCCGCGCCTCGGCCGGCAGGTCCCAGACGGGGGCGTGCTCGGCGTCGGGGTGGCCGACGGACAGGCCGCCGAAGTCGATGAGGGCGTGCAGCCGGCCGTCCGCGACGAGGAGGTTGGCCGGCCTGAGGTCCCCGTGGAGCCACACGTGCGGACCGGCGGGGTCGGGCAGTTCGGCCCCCGCCCGCCAGATCCGGTGCAGGGCGTCCGCGTCGAGGTCCGCGCCCTCGAGGGCCCGGCAGTCCTCGATGGCGCGGACGGCCCACTCGTCGCAGTCGCCCAGGCTGCCGCCGCGGTACCAGTCCAGCCCGGCCCCCCGGGCCGCGCCCATCAGGGGGGCGGAGTGCAGCTCCCGTACCGCCTCGGCCAGGTCCGCGCCGAAGGCGGCCCAGTCGCGGACGGTGCCGGGGCCCGGCTCGGCCCCCTCGATCCAGCGGTAGACCGACCACTCGGCGGGGAAGCGGTCCGTCGGCGCCCCGGCGTGCACGGGCTCGGGGATCCGGCAGCCGAGCTGCGGGGCCAGGCGCGGGAGCCATTCCCGCTCCTTGCGCAGCGCGGCCGCGTGCGCGGGGGTCCGCGGCAGCCGTACGAGCAGCTCCCCGCCGAGCCGGTACATGGTGTTGTCGGTGCCCGCGCCGGCCCGGGTGAGGGGCAGGTCCGCCCACTCGGGGCGCTGGGCGGCGAGCAGGGAGCGGACGAGGGACTCGTCGGCCGGGATCTCATCCTCGTGGAGCGTCACCGCAGGAGTCTCGCTCGCGACCGGCCGGAAGGGCGAGTGGTTTTCGCCCGGTTGCGGACTGCAAACGGCCTGGTACGGCAACTGCGGTCCTGTCGGGGGGTATTGGACGGCATAGGCCGAAAGCTTATGCCCAAAAGGTTACTGTCCGCGGTCGGCCGGGGTCCGATAGCAATGCCCCGGGGCCCGGAGGGACCCGCCGACCCCCGGCGGGCGAGACCGGCGCCCGCCGAGAGGACACCCCCGTGATCCGCACCCGTATCGCCGCCCTGGCCGCCGTTGCCGTGACCGCCCTGGCGATGGGCACCGCCCCCGCCTCCGCCGCCCCCGGCGAGACCCTCAACGTCTGCGGCAGCACCATGACCCCGGCCGGCTGGGTGGACGTCCAGTGGTGGAACAGCAGCGGCTGCGGCTCGGGCTTCAACCCGAACTCCAAGCAGATCAAGGACCTGACCGGGCTGCCGGTGGGCACCCAGGTCAACGCCTGCGGCTCGGCGTGGCCGCCGGCCGGCTGGACGATCGTGAGCACGTACTACTCCAGCAGCTGCCGCTACTCCGCCGTGCCCAGCCTGAGCCCCAACACCTGGACCATCAAGCGCACTTCCTGAGGCCGGGGGCGGCCCGGGCCCAGCCGGGATCCGGGCCGCCCTGCCGCGCGGGGCTCAGCCGAAGTCGGGGATCGGGTGGTCCGGGGCGAGGGCCGCGGCGATCCGCTGGGCGATCGTGTGGGCGGTGTGGCCGCCGGGGGTGGCCGGGCCCTTGGTGGTGGAGACGGCGATGGCCAGGCGCTGCTGCGGCAGGTACGCCTGGGAGGCCGTGAACCCGAAGAGCAGCGGGTGCTGGGCCGTCCAGTTGCCGAGGACGAGCAGGCCCATGCCGTAGTGCGTGGCCTCGGTCTGGGCGAGGCAGACGGTGGCGGGGCACTTCTTCGTCGCGTGGCCGAGGCCGACGGTGCCCGGGTTCAGGAGCTGCTCGTACGAGGCCGGGGAGAGCAGTTCGCCCGAGCCGATGCCGGCGGCCCCGCGGGCCAGGTCGCAGATGTCGGTGGTCTGCACGGCGCCGGGGGCGGTGGTCCACGAGGGGCTCCAGAAGGTGGACTCCTCGTACGTCCCGCGCTCGGCGGTGAAGGCGTGCAGGACGGGCCCGGGGATCTCCGGGGTGAAGCTGTTGCGGGTCTCGCGCAGTCCGAGCGGGCCGAGGACCTGCTCCTTGAGGACCGCGTCGAGGCGCTTGCCGGCGATCTTCTCCAGGGCGGCGCCGAGGAGCACGAAGTTGGCGTGCGAGTAGTTCCAGTTGGTGCCGGGCTTGTACCAGAGCGGCTTGCCCGTGGAGACGGCGACGAGCTCCTCGGGGGTCCACTGGCGGAACGGGTTCGCGTAGACGGTCTCGGCGAAGCCCGGGGTGGTCACGTAGTCGACCAGGCCCGAGGTGGAGGCGCCGAGCATCCGCAGGGTGATGTGCCGGCCGTGCTTGAGGTCGGGCAGCCAGCGCGAGACGGGGTCGTCGAGGTCCGCCCGGCCCTGGTCCACCAGCCGGAGCAGGGCGGTGCCCATGTAGCTGATGGCGATGTTGCCGTTGCGGAAGTGCATGGCGGGGTCGGCGGGAACACCGGTCATCGACTCGCCGAGCGCGGAGGTGACGACCTCGCGGCCGTCCACGGTGACGCGCACGATCACCGACTTGAGGTCCATCTCCGTCTTCGCCTCACCGGCGATCCGCAGGATCTCGGCCGCGGGTCCGCGGTGGGGGGCCGGGGAGCTGACGCAGTGCCCCCGCCGCTTGCCGCCGCCGTCGGCCGGGTCCGCGCCCGCGGCGGCGGTCGTGACGGGGGCGCCGAGGGCGGCGACGAGCGCGGTGACCGTGGCGAGGCGCAGCAGCGCGCCGGTGCGGCGGCGGGTGGGTTCCATGCCCGCAGTGTGGGCGGGTGCCGCGGGCGGGCGGGGGGCGGCGGGGCCCGACCCGCGGGAAGATCACCCGGGGGGCGGCCCGGTGCCCCGGGCGGGGCGGGCGCTCAGAGGGCGGCGAAGAGGGCTTCCAGCGGGGCGGGGGCCCGGCCGGGCGGCAGGGCGCGGACGAGCACCCCGCCGTAGCGAATCTTGCGGCCCTTCTTGGTGCCGAAGAAGCGGCGCAGCTGCGCCTGCGGTGCGCGGCCCTGCTGGGCGGGCTGGCGCAGGAAGGTGTCGAGGGCGCGCTGCTCCCCCTCCTCCGAGACCAGCTCCCGTACCCGGTCGACGCCGAGGGCGCGGACGAGCTCGTCCTCAAGGTCGGCCGCACAGACGAAGAAGTCCTGCTCCGGGGCCCCGGCCCGGTGCAGGGCGCGGGCGTAGTAGCCGCGCTCCCGCTCGTCGCACAGGCCCGTCAGGCGCAGTCCGAGGCCCTCGGCGCCGAGCAGCTGCGCGAAGCGGCCGACGCTCATCGCGCCGCCGATCGGCAGGACGCAGACCCCCTCGGCGGCGAGGTCGCGGCCCCGGGCGGCGGCCAGGGCGTCGACGGCCGCAACGTCGCTGGGGCCTTCGAGGAGGACGACGGCCCGGACGGGCAGCCGCGCGGCCAGGTCGCGGGCGGTGCCGCCGGGGGCGCCCGCGGCCCAGGCGAGGACCGCCTCGCGGAAGCCCGGCATGCTCGGCGTATCAGGCATGCGGCCGAGTCTGCGCCCCGGGCGGCGGGCGCGCCACGGATTTTCCGCCCGGAGCGGCTGCCGGGCGGCTGCGGTCGGGTGCGGTCCGCCCGGCGCGGCTCCCGCCCCGTCAGCCGATCTGCATGAGCTGGATCAGGTTGCCGCAGGTGTCGTCGAGGACGGCGGTGGTGACCGTGCCCATGTCCAGCGGCTCCTGGGTGAAGGCGACCCCGAGGGCGCTCAGCCGGGCGTGCTCGGCGCGTACGTCGTCCACGGCGAACGAGGCCGCCGGGATGCCGTCCCCGACCAGCGCCGTCTTGTAGGGCTGCACCGCGGGGTGCCCGGAGGGCTCCAGGAGCAGTTCGGTTCCCTCGGGGTCCTCGGGCGAGACCACGGTCAGCCAGCGGGCCCCGCCGCCGAGGGGCACGTCGTGCTTGGGCGTGAAGCCGAGCACGTCCGTGTAGAAGCGCAGGGCCTTCTCCTGGTCGTCGACGAAGACGTTGGTCAGGTGGATCCTCATGGGGGCTCCCGGTTCGGGCACGGGCGGGTCCCGGCCGCCGGGTGCCCACTATGCACCTGCGGGCGCGGCCGCCCGCTGCCGCCACCCCGGGGTGCCCGCGGCCCCCGCGGCGGGCCCCGCCACCGGGCCCGAGCCGGGGCGGACGGGGGTTATCGTGCCGTATGAAGATCACCGCGGGGGAACTCAACCGGTCGTCGCTCGACCGCCAACTCCTGCTGTCCCGGCAGCCGTTGTCCGTGGCCGAGGGGGTGCGTCGCGTGGTGGCCCTCCAGGCGCAGCAGCCCGCCTCCCCGTACCTCGCCCTGTGGAACCGGCTGTCCGGCTTCCGGCCCGACGAGGTGGACGCGGCCTTCGCCGGGCGCACGCTGGTCAAGGCGACGCTGATGCGGATCACGCTGCACGCGGTGCTCGCGGAGGACTACCCGGTGTTCCGCGGGGCGGTGCAGGGCACGCTGTTCGCCTCCCGGCTGGGGGCGCGCTTCGCGGCGGCGGGGCTGACCCCGGCGGACGCGGAGCGGCTCGTACCGCAGCTGCTGGCCTTCGCCGACCGGCCGCGCAGCTCCGCCGAGATGCAGGAGTGGCTGGCGGAGCGGGTGGGCGCCGAGCGGAAGGAGGGGGCGTGGTGGGGCCTGAAGGGGTACGCGCCCCTGCACCACGCGCCTGCGCGCCCCGCCGCGGCCGGGGGCGGCGCACCGGCAGGGGCGGCGCGGGCGGCGGTCCCGTGGTCCTTCGGGGACCGGCCGTCGTTCGTGGCCTCGGGGGCGGCGCCCGGACCGGCGGTACGGGCGGCCGATCCGGAGGCGCTGCGCACGCTGGTCCTGCGCTACCTCGGGGGGTTCGGCCCGGCGTCCGTCGCCGACGCGGCGCAGTTCTCGATGGTGCAGCGGGGGGCGGTGCGGCAGGCCCTGCGCGCACTCGACGGGCTGGTGGAGCGGCTGGAGGGGCCGGACGGGGCCGAGCTGTTCGATCTCGCGGGGGCCTCGCGGCCCGCGGCGGACGTACCGGCCCCGCCCCGGCTGATGGCGATGTGGGACAGCCTGCTGCTGGCGTACGCGGACCGGAGCCGGGTCATCCCCGAGGAGCTGCGGCGGGTGGTGGTGCGGGTGAACGGGGACGTCCTGCCGACGCTGCTCGTGGACGGGTACGTGGCGGGGGTGTGGCGGCCCGTGGCGGGCGGGATCGAGGCCACGGCCTTCCGCCCGCTGTCCGCCGCGGCCTGGGAGGGGCTGGCCGAGGAGGCCGGCTCGCTGACTGCGCTGCTCGCCGGGCGCGACCCCGCCGTGTACTCCCGCTACGGGCACTGGTGGCCGCGGCTGCCCGCGGGCGAGGTGCGCGTCCTGCCGGGCGCCGCCTGCTGATCTCCCGTCAGGACTGCTCCCCACCAGCAGATCCGGCGGCCTTCGGCCGAACCTCCAAGGCGGCGGTGCCGGTCGGCGGGGGCAGGGCGCACAGGGCCCGCCGCGGGCGTCCCGGGGACGGGAACCCGGCCGCCGGACGGCGTTTCTGACGGAGCGTCACTCCTGGACCGCCGCCGGGGACGGCCGGCGGGCCCCGGTTAGGATGCGGGCATGCCGCTGACCCTGAACGACGTCGACCGCTTCGAGGCCGCCCGGCCCCGGCTGGAGGCCATCGCGTACCGGCTGCTCGGCTCCGCGAGCGAGGCCGAGGACGCCGCGCAGGAGACGTTCCTGCGCTGGCAGGCCGCCGATGTGGAGCGGATCGAGGTCCCCGAGGCCTGGCTGACCAAGGTGCTCACGAACCTGTGCCTGAACCAGCTGTCCTCGGCGCGGGCCCGGCGCGAGACGTACGTGGGGCAGTGGCTGCCCGAACCGCTGCTGGAGGGCGACCCGATGCTCGGGCCCGCCGATACGGCGGAGCAGCGCGAGTCGGTGTCGTACGCCGTGCTCACGCTGATGGAGCGGCTCCCGCCGAACGAGCGGGCGGTGTACGTGCTCCGGGAGGCCTTCACGTACCCGCACCGGGAGATCGCGGCGATCCTCGACCTGTCCGAGTCGGCCAGCCAGCAGATCTACCACCGGGCGAAGAAGCACATCGCGGACGGCCGGGCGCGCAGCGAGATCGACGGGGCGGCGGCCCGGCAGATCGTGGAGGAGTTCCTCGCGGCCGCCACGAGCGGCCGGACCGAGCCGCTGGTGAAGCTGCTGACCTCCGACGCCTTCTCCGTCGGGGACGGCGGCGGGAAGGTCCCGGCGCGGACGAAGCCCTTCGAGGGCGCCGTCGCGGTGGCCCGGTTCATGCGGGGGCTGTTCAAGCCGGCTCCGGCGAAGCGGGCCCTCGTCGGGGGCAGCGCCGACATCCACCTGACCACGGCCAACGGCGGCCCGGCCGTCGTGGCGGTGGTCGGGGGGCGGGTGGTCGGGATCATGTGCCTGGAGGTGGTCGCGGGCGGTATCGCGGCCTTCCGCAACCAGGTCAACCCCGACAAGCTCGAGCGGGCGACGGGCGTGTGGGGCGCGGAGGAGCACGGAGAACCGCTGTTCAGCGCGTTCTGACCGCCCCGCGAAGGAGTGTGGTCCAGCTCACATCCGGATCCTGTCAGGAATAGCGGGGCTGCCCGGTTCAAGGTGCGCAAGGGCAGTGAACAGCGGCGGACCCGCGCAGACAGGAGCATGGACATGAAGCACCGCATCGTCGTTCTGGGTGGCGGCTACACCGGAGCCGTCGCGGCCGGCCGGCTCGCCAGGCGCCTCCACCGTGACGACGTGGAGATCACGCTCGTCAACGCCGACGCCGATTTCGTGGAGCGGGTGCGGATGCACCAGCTCGCCGCGGGCCAGGACCTCGCGCCGCGCCCCTTCGCCGAGATGTTCGGGGGCAGCGCGGTGGAGCTGCGGCTCGCCCGGGTCACAGGTGTGGACGTGGACCGCAAGACGGTGGCCCTGGCTCCGGCCGGGGATGCCGGGGATGCCGGGGAGCTGGCGTACGACACCCTGGTCTACGCCCTCGGCAGCGGCTGGCAGGACCGGGCCGCCGAGGGGGTCGCCGAGCACGCGTACGAGGTGTCGAGCCGGGCCGGTGCCCTGCGGCTGCGCGAGCGGCTGGCGGGGCTGGCGGCGGGCGGCCGGGTGCTCGTGGTCGGCGGCGGGCTGACCGGGCTGGAGGCGGCGAGCGAGATCGCCGAGGCCCGGCCCGACCTGGACGTGGCCCTCGCGGCCCGCGGCGGGCTGGGCGACTGGCTGTCGCCGAAGGGCGCCGGGCACCTGCGGAAGGTCTTCGGCGGGCTGGGCATCACGGCGCACGAGAACGTGACCGTCACGGCGGTCGGCGCGGACGGGGTGGCCACGGCCGCGGGCGGCAGCATCCCGGCCGAGGTCACGGTGTGGACCACCGGCTTCGCGGTGCACCCGATCGCCCGGGCCACTGCCCTGGAGGTGGGCCCGACGGGGCAGATCGTGGTGGACGCCACGATGCGCTCGGTCTCGCACCCGGACGTGTACGCCGTCGGGGACGCGGCCCTGGCCGCCGGTCCCGGCGACAAGCCGCTGCGCATGTCGTGCGCCTCGGGCACCTTCACGGCCTGGCAGGCAGCCGACACCATCGCGGCCCGCCTCACCGGCGGGAAGGTCCCCCACACGCCGATCCGCTACTTCAACCAGTGCATCTCGCTGGGCCGCCGGGAGGGGCTGATCCAGTACGTCACCGCCGACGACCGGTCCAAGAACGCGGCGCTCACCGGCCGGCTCGCGGCCTTCTACAAGGAGATCGTCTGCAAGGGCGCGGCCTGGGGCGTGGCCAACCCGACCCTCGGGATGCCCGTCCGGCGCCGCCGCGTGCTGCGGGCGGCGGCGCCGGCGGCCGCGGCGGTCACCGCGCCTTGAAGGCGTACTTCTTGACGGCGCTCTGGTCGAGGTTCCAGAAGGTGACCGCCACCCGGTCGTCGACGTTCACGAACCGGTCCGGGTAGCGGACGACGAGGGGCCTGCCGACCTCGTCGTTCGCGATCCGGTCGTGGAAGGCGAGCCGGACGGTGGTGACGGCCTCGGTCTGGTTGCCGCCCCGGTAGAGCCGCAGGGCCGCGTACGCCTTCCCGCCCGGTGCGATCGTGGCGGGCCCGGCGGCCGGGGACTCCATGGGCAGCGGGGGCTCCTCCTCGCTGCCGTACCCGTCGATCCTGATGATCGGGTAGAAGTACAGGGTGCAGGGGCGGCTGCCGGTGTTGACGGCGGTGAGGAACATGTTCTGGGCGCTGTCCTGGCGCTCGAACTCGCCGGTCACCTTGATGTTCGCATCGGTGCAGGGGGCGACGCCCTTGTCCCCGTGGCCGCCGGGGCCGGGGACGGCGGTGGGGTCGCCGTCCGTACCGCCGTCCCGGCTGCCGTCGCCGTCCTGCCCGCCGTCGGTGCCGGGTGCGGTGGTGCCGGTGCCGCCCTGGCTGCCGGAGGGGGCCGTCCCGCCCTCGCCGGGAGCGGCGGACCCGCCGGCGCCCGGGGCGCTCGTGCGGCCGGCGCCTCCCGCGCGGTCCGGTCCGTCGTCGCCCTGGCAGGCCGTGAGCGACAGGGCCGCGGCGACGGCCGCGGCGGCGACGAGGCAGTGCTTCAGCCCAGTGCGAGTGGTGCGCATCGTGAACCCCCGTGGAATCTGTGGAACCTGCTGTCCGTGTGCGTGCGTCGGTCGTGCGTGCATCGGTTTCCGTGAACGGTGACGCATCGGTGCCCCCGCCGGATCCACCGGATTCCCCCTGGTCGCGGGCTGTTACCAAGCCAGGACACGGAGGGCCCCCTTCCGTGTCCCTTCCGCGGCGCGCGCCCGCGGCCGCAGTAGGGTGCCGCCGTGTCCGAGCACCAGCGCGACCTCACCGGCTACGGGGCCGAGCCGCCGCACGCCGCCTGGCCCGGCGGCGCCCGGGTGGCCGTCAGCCTCGTCCTCAACTACGAGGAGGGCGGGGAGCGCAGCGTGCTGGACGGCGACCCGGCCTCCGAGTCCTACCTGCACGAGATCATCGGGGCCCCGCCGGTGGCGGGCGGCCGCGACCTGAACGCGGAGTCGATGTTCGCCTACGGTGCGCGCGCCGGTTTCTGGCGCGTGCACCGCACGCTCGCCGCGCACCGGGCCCCGCTGACCGCGTACGCCGTGGGGCAGGCGCTGGAGCGCAGTCCGGAGGCGGCCCGCGCGATGGGCGCGGCGGGCTGGGAGGTCGCGGGGCACGGCTGGCGCTGGACCGACTACCGCGGGGTGCCCGAGGCGGAGGAGCGCGCCGACATCGCGCGGACGGTGGACACCGTCCGGCGGCTCACCGGGCGCAGGCCGGTGGGCTGGTACACGGGCCGGACGAGCCTGCGGACGCGGGAACTGGTCGCCGCGGAGGGCGGGTTCCTGTACGACTCGGACGACTACGCGGACGATCTGCCGTACTACGTGGAGGCGGCCGGACGCCCGCACCTGGTGCTGCCGTACGCGCTGGACACGAACGACTTCAAGTTCCTGATCGTGCACGGGTTCACGACGGCCGCGGACTTCCTCGCGTACCTGGTGGACGCCTTCGACGCCCTGCACGCGGAGGGCGCCGACCGGCCGCGGATGATGAGCGTCGGACTGCACTGCCGCATCACCGGCCGTCCCGGGCGGATCCGCGCCCTCGACGGGTTCCTGGCGTACGTGGCCCAGCGCGGCGGGGCCTGGGTCGCGACCCGCGAGCAGATCGCCCGGCACTGGCTGGCGACCCACCCGCCACGCGGTTGACGCACCGTCAGGACAGTTCGGCGGGCCAGGAGTCGGCGGCGGGCGGGACGAAGTAGTAGCCGCCGCCCGTGGTCAGCAGGTACTTCGCCATGGACTCGCCCTCCAGGCGTGCCTGTACGGCCTCGAACCCGGCGGCCGGATCCCGCTGGAAGCAGCTGAAGAGCAGCCCGGTGTCCCCGTCGCCGCGGTCGTACGCGTAGCTGCGCCGGACCAGCGGAGGCGGTGAGCGGCGGTCGGGGGCCGCGCGGCGGACGTGGGAGTCGAGCGGGGTGGTGCGGCCGCGCGGGTCGGCGCCGAACTCGGGGCGCTCGCCGGCGGGGGTGCCGTCCAGCCAGCGGCCGTCGCGTCGGCGGCCGATGATCCGCTCCTGCTCCCCGACCGGGTCCGCGTCCCACAGGGCGGTGGCCAGCCGGACGATCCGGACGACCTGGTAGCTGCCGCCCGCCGCCCAGGCGGGTTCGCCGTCGCCGGGGCGGACGAGGGCCCGGTCGGCCACGGCGCGCTCCCCGTCGGGGTTCCCGAACCCCTCGGTGAAGTGGAAGGGGTTGCGGGTCAGTCCGGGCCCGGGGCCGCCGGGCCGCCGGCCGTCGGCCCGCCAGCGCTCGCGCCAGTGGGGGGCCGCCGCCAGGATCTGCCGCAGCCGCCCGGCAGCGGTGGCCGCGTCCCGCCCGCCGGCCTGGAGGAGCACCTCGCCGTGGCAGCGGGCCGGGTCGAGCAGGTCCCCGGCGTACGGGGGCATCTCCCGCAGGAGCCGGGGGCGGCTGCGGGGGGCCGCGGCGAAGGCGGCGGCGCCGAGCGCGATCCCGCCCTCGTCCCCGCAGACCTCGGCGGTGCGGCGGGCCAGGGCGGCCAGCGACCCGAGGGGGTTACCGGACACGGAGTCGAGGGCGAGGAGGGCGACGTACGGGGGCGGGTCGACTCCGCGCAGCTGCGGGGGCAGGGCCGGGCCCGCGGCGCCGGAGCCGCCCGTGCTGCCGGAGCCGTCCCCGGCCGTGCAGGCGGCCGCCCCGGCGCCCGCGGCCAGGGCCGGGACACCGGTGAGGAGGGTGCGGCGGCGCAGGCCCGCCGCGGCCGGGGCGGGGGCCGGCTCCCGGGCCGCAGAGGCCCGGCCGGCCGGTGCCTGCCCCGCCACACGCGGCCGCCGGACCGCCGGAGGACGGGACTGCGGACCGGCCGGTGCCGGGTGCCCCGGCGTGCCGGCTGCGTCCGCGGTCACTGCGGGACCCACTCCAGGAGCGCGGGCAGCCCCCGGTGGTCGACCGCCTCCGTGGTCATGACCACCCTCTTCCCGCAGGCCCGCCCGGTCTCCGCCATGAACTCCGCCACCGCGCGGAAGGACTCCGCGTCGCGCACGTCCTCCGGGTCGAAGGTGAACTCGATCTCCCCGGGGTCGAAGAAGTGGCACGCGAACCACACCCCGCCGAGGCGGACGGACAGGCCCGCGCTGTCCTCCGGGTGCGCGGCCAGGAGGGGGAACAGCGCGCCGGCGCGGTCCTTCACGTCGAACGGCACCTCCGGCAGGGTCGTGGAGAAGTGCACCTCGTCCGCGCGCCGGCAGAGCCGCTCGACGACCCGGCTCCAGTCCCCCTCGCCCACGTCCGGGACCCACACGTCCCGGAGCGCGCCGTCCGCCTCGAACAGGCGGCTGTCGTACGCCACCACCGCTCCCTCCGCCATCTCTACAGGAACCCTTCGAACGTCAGGGCCCCGCCCCGGTCGCTCCACCGCGCCCCCCAGCCGCCGGGGATGCGCACGTCGCGCACGGTACCGCCGTAGTGGGCGGCGGCGGACCGCACGGTCGTGGTGGCGCTGGGGTTGGTGAGGATCTCCTCGATCATCTCGGCGGCGATCTGCGAGCGCTCGCTGTTGGTGACCCGGCCGAAGTCGTAGAGGCCCACGTGCGCCGCGCCGCGCTTGGCGAGGTTGCCCGCACTGGTGTCGCCGTGCTTCTGGAGGGCGCGGCCGGCCGCCGTGAGCTGCCCGCTCACGGGTTTGACGGCCGCGGCCAGGAGGTCGCCGCCCGCGGCGCCCGCACACGAGTTGTGCACCAGGACGGGGACCCCGCCCGCCAGCACGTGGTACGTGCCCAGGTCGGCGACGGTCAGGTTGTAGACCTCCGCCACCGCGGTGCGGTGCCGGACGGCCGTGACCCGGGCGGCCCCGCCGCCCGCGGTGGTCAGGGGCCGGCCGGCCGCGAGGGTGCCCGCGCCGACCCACTCCCCGCGGTCGGGCGCCCACACCGGGTGGTCCGCGGTGGCCGTCACCGTGCCCCGGTCCCCTTCGGCCGTGGCGACGGTCAGCCCGACGAGCTCCTTCTCCCCCGATCCGCGGATGAGCGCCGTCACTTCGCGTGCTCCGGTCCTGCCCGTGCGCGGGTCGGCCGCGGCCACCCGGTCGCCGGGCCGGACCTCCTCGATCGGCTTGCGGGTGCCGTCGGCCATCAGGACCCGGGTGCCCGCGGCGAAGCTGTTGGGCAGCGCGCAGGCCCTCGCGACCCGCCCCAGCCACTTGGCCGCGGCGAACAGCGGCCCGAGCATCCCGCCCGCGCAGCCCACGAGCGCCGCGACCCCGACGTCACCCCAGTCCACCTTCCGGCCGGACAGCCGCTGGACCCCCCACTCGCTGAACCCGTCGACGGCGGCCCCGGCGAGGCAGCCGACGATCAGCGGGTTGTTGCCGGTGGGGTCGGTGTAGGTGGTGGGGTCGGACAGGGCGTACTGGTAGAGGTTCGAGCCGCCCGCGTGGCCGATCGGGTCCTGCGAGAGGAAGCGGCCGGTCTGCGGGTCGTAGTAGCGGTTGCGGTGGTACTGCAGCCCGGTGCCGTCGGCCTCGCGGCCGGTGAAGGTGTACGGGTTCGTGGTCGCGGCCCCGCTGCGCACGGCGGTGCCGTTCGGGTCGTAGGCGTAGCGGGTGGAGATCTTCCCGTCGGTGCCCGCGAGGGCGAGCACCGAGCCGAGGGCGTCGGTCAGGTACAGCTGCGTCTTGCCGCCCGCGGTGCGGGTCAGGTAGTCGTCCAGGCCCGCCGAGGCGACGGTGGCCGAGGTCGCCCCGGCGGCGCTCTGCTCGACCAGCGGGTTGGACCCGTCGGTGAGGAAGCGCGTGGTGCTGCTGCCCGAGGTCTTCGCGGTGCGGTCGCCCGAGGGGCCGTACGAGAAGCCGGACTTCAGGCCGGACCCCGTGATCCCGGTGAGCTGTCCGGCGGCGTTCCACTGATAGGTGCGCAGGCCGTCGGCCGCGAGCCGGCCCTCCTTGTCGTAGGTGAGGCTCCGGCCGGCGAAGGAGGTGAGCCGGTTGTCCTTGTCGAAGACGGATCCCGATTCGGCGGCGGGCAGGACCACGCCGGCGAGCGAGCCCGCGAGCCGGGCCTGCCGGCCGAGGGCGTCCCTCGTGTACTGGAGGTCGCCGACGGTGGCGGCGCCCTTCTTGTACGCGATGGAGGTGATGCTGCCGGCCGCGTCGTAGCCGGTGGTGCGGACGACGCCGCCGGGGTACGTCGCGGTCTTGCGGCGGCCCGCCGCGTCGCGCGTGAAGACGACCGCGTCGCTGCCGGTGGTGACCGCCTCCAGCGCCGAGGTCCTGTCGTAGCGGTAGACCGTCTTGACCCCGGCGGCCGTCATGGTCGCGCGGCGGTCGGCCGCGTCGTAGGTGTAGGCGACGGTGCCGGTGGGGCCGGTGGTCCGGCGCAGCCTGCCCTGGGGGTCGTAGCGGAAGGACTGGGTGCCGGCCCGGGTGTCGGTGATCTTGTCCAGGCGGTCCAGGGCGCCGTAGGTGAACACGGTGCGTGCTTCGGCGCCCGTGGCGGTGACCCCGGTGGCCGAGGTCGTCGTACGGTCGAGCAGGTCGTAGGCGGCGGTGGACACCTGGCCGGCGCGGTTGGTGGCGGAGACGGTCCGGCCCGCGGAGTCGTAGCCGAACAGGGCCTGGCGGCCGAGGGGGTCGGTGGCGGTCTTCGGCCGGTCGGCCTTGTCGTACGTCCACACGGCCGTGTTGCCGCGGGCGTCGGCGAACCGGAGCAGGTTGCCGTTCTCGTCGTAGCCGAACGCCGAGGCCTGGCCGAGGGGGTCGGTGACGCGCACGGGCTGGTTCAGCTTGTCGTAGGCGACGGTGGTGCGCGCGCCGGCGGTGTCCGTGAGGGCGGAGGCGCGCCCCGCGGCGTCGGTGAACCGGGTGCTGGTGCGGCCCAGGGGGTCGCGGACCGCGTGGAGGTCGCCGTGCCGGTAGCCGTAGGAGGCGACGGCGCCGTCCGGGTTCTTGACGTTCTTCGGCTGCCCGGTGGGGTGGTGGCTGTAGGCGGTCACCCGGCCTGCGGCGTCGGTGACCTTCTTAAGGTTGCCTGCCGTGTCGTACGTGTAGGCGGTGCTGTTGCCGAGCGGGTCGGTCACCTTGGTCGGCTGGTCGAACGGGCCGCCGTAGACGGTGGTCCAGCCGCTGCGCGCGTCGGCGGTGCCGGCCAGTTCGACGGCCTTCGTGATGTTCCCGTTGGCGTCGTACTTCAGCTCGGTGCGCCGCCCGAAGTGGTCGGTGACCGATTCGATGCGGCCGTTCGCGCCCCGCTGGTAGACGGCCTTGCGGGCCAGCGGCGACCCGTCGGCCTGGGTCTCCGCCAGGCCCCGGCCCTCGGCGTCGAAGACGACCTTGCGGACGGCTCCGCCGGGCTGGGTGACGCGCACGGACTTCCCGCCGCCCGCCTCGGCCTTGTACGTGAAGGCGTAGGAGGCGCCCTCGGTGAGCTTTTGGGTCTTGACGCGGCCGTCGGGGTGGTAGGTGTTGGTGAGGTAGGTGATGCCTCGGGGGTCCTTGATGGACTTGATGCGGTTGCTCGTGCCGTCGTAGGTGTACGCGGTGGTCTTGCCGGCGGGGTCGGTGACGGTGGCGAGGCGGCCCGCGGAGTCGTACGCGTAGCCGACCGTGCGGCCGGTGTTGTCCCGGACCTGGCGGACCCGCTGCTCCTGGTCGTACGTGAAGGCCAGCCAGCGGCCGCCGGGGGCGTCGACGCGGGCGGCCGGGCCCTTCTCGTCGCCCAGGCCTCCCATGCGGGTGATCTTGGTCTTGTTGCCGTGGCGGTCGCGGATCTCGCGCAGCGGGGAGTACCAGGGGAAGACCCAGGAGCCGCCGTCGCGGAAGCGCAGGACCCAGGAGTTCGACCCGTCGACCAGCTCGTGGGCGATCTTCGAACCGTGGAACTCCGAGGCGGTGCCCGTGGGTTCGAAGACCGCGCCGTAGGCGCCGCTGCCGGGGCTGGTGCGCTTGAACGGGATCTTCGCGCCGCCCGGCAGGTGGACGTCGACGACCGTGTAGTACTGGGTCGAGTGGAGGAAGGCGTTGTAGGACAGGTCGCGGCCGATGCCGAAGGCCCGCTTGTACTCGTCGCCCTGCCAGTAGGTGCGGGCGACCTGGGCGGAGCCGAGGGCGCCGCCGACGGCGAGGTCGGTGCGGGAGTCGGTCATCAGGCCGGTCGCGAGGTCGACGGGGTCGCCGGAGAGCCAGTCCACGGCGTCCTTGAACCAGCTGGTCTTCGGCGGGCTGGAGCCGTCGATGTTGAACATGGCGCCGTGGAAGGACCAGACGCGGGTGCCGGGGTCGGGGACGACCCGGCGGCCGTCGGCGGAGACCCGGCCCTTCCCGTAGACGTGCCAGCCCTTCTTCGCGGGGTCGTAGTCCAGGAAGCTGACGCGGGTGCCGGGGGCCTCGCGCGTGTAGTTGGGGTAGACGACCTGCGCGCCCTCCGGGAACACGTACGTCCCACCGGGCTGGACCGTGAAGTAGACCGGCACGACCCCGTTCTCCGGCAGCGGGAACGGCGGCCGGTCGATCGGCACGGCGGTGATGCCCAGCTCGGTGACGGCCCGGCCCCTGTCGTCGCGGACCACCGAGCCCTTGGGGATACGGACCTCGAGCCCCGGGATGTGCGGGGTCTTCAGGACCACGTCCTGACGGGCGGGCGCCTGGAAGCGCACGGTGTGCCGCGTGTCCAGCGGGGTCATCCACACCGGGAAGCCCAGATCGACGGTACGGCCCGCCCGCGGCGTGATGCGAATGTCGAAACGTCCGTAGCGGCGGCCCGCCGTGTCGGCCGAGGAACCGTCCACGACCAGGGTCGTGGCGTCCTCACCGATCCCGGCGAGCAGGAACCGGCCGCGGGCGTCGGTCCGGGCGGTGGTGCTGCCGACGCGGACCGAGACCCCGGGCAGGGGCGTGCCGTCGAGCCGCAGGACGTGTCCGGCGAGCGCGGTGCGGCCGGCCGGGGCGCGCAGCGGGGCGGGGGCCGCGGGGGCCCTGCCGCGGCCGGTGGTCCAGACGTGCCCGTCGAGCTGGGCGCGGGCGGGCCGCCAGGCGTCGGGGCCGACGGGGTCGACGGGCGCCGCGGGCTTCGCGGCGGGCGCGGGCTTCGGCGCCGCCCCGGGGACGGGACCCGGTGCGGGTCCGGCGGCCGCGGCGGCCGTTTTCAGTCCGAGGCTGAAGGTGCCGGTACGGGCCTGGTTCGGGGCGGCGGTGAGGGTGTACGTGCCGGTCTCGGGCAGGTCCGCGAGCCGGACGTCGGGGTCCTCGTCGGAGACGTTGGCACCGTCCATGACGAGCCGGCCGTCGGGGCGGCGTACGGACAGCAGCCAGCCGTACGGGGAGGCGCCGACGTCCAGGGTGAGCCGCTGCCCGGCCGTACCGTCGAAGGTGTAGCGGGCGTTCTGGCCGCGGCCGGTGATCTCGGCGGACTTGCGCGCGCCGCCGACGGTCAGCTTGCCGCCGGACACGTCCGGCCGGAGCGTGGCCGTGACCTTCCCGGTCAGCGGCTCGTCGGGGGCGACGCGGACCCGGTGCTCGCCGGCGGCGAGCGGGGCCCTCAGGTCCACGTCGAGTTCGTCGGACAGGTACATCCTGACGGTCAGCGGGGTGCCGTCGGGGGCTTCGGCCACGACCCGGGCGGGGCCGAAGGTGGGCCCCTCCAGCAGGACCGCGGCCCCGCTGCCCGCGGTGGCGGCCACCGTGAAGTCGAGGGTCTGGCCCGGGCGGGAGACCGTGCCGGCCGTGGGCGCGTTCGCGGCCAGCGCCACCTCCTTGCGGCCCGACAGCCACAGGACGGCCTTGCCGGTGACCGCGGCCTCGGGGGTGACGGTGACGGCGTACTTCCCGCCCGGCTGGAGGTCCTTGATGTAGAGCACCTGGTCGCGCCTGGTGTACGCGTAGCCGAGGTAGTGGCCTCCGGGCCCGTACAGGTAGATCTGGCTCTGGACGGGGATCGTGTTGCCGGTGAGCGCGAATCCGGCGCTCCCGCCGGGCGGGGCGGTGAACTCCGCCCGGATCCGCTGTCCGGCCCGCGCCAGGTCGACGGGGGCCGACGGCCCGTCGAGGGTGAGCGCGGGGCGGGCGTCGGCGGACAGGGTGAGGGTGACGGCGCCCGTCTCGGCCCTGAACGGGACGACGAAGACGGTGTACGTGCCGGCCTCCGTGAGGTCCTCGAAGCGGCGGACGGCCGAACCGTCCGAACCGATGTCCGTCCTTCCCCCGATCAGGGTGCCGGAGGGCGAGAACACCGCGAGCGAGGCCCCGGACGCGAAGGACCCGGCGGTGGCGGCCACCGACACGTCCGCGCCGGCCGCGGCCTTGAAGGAGGCGTGGACCCCCTGGCCGATCCGGGCGGTCCTGCCGGTGGCCGGGGCCGCGGTCGCGGTCAGCTGCGGCAGGGTCAGGGCCTTGGACACGGTGACCTTGACCGTGCCCGGGTTGTAGGTGCTGCCGGACTTGACGAGCAGGGAGTAGCGGCCGGCGGCGGGCAGGGCGGTGACCCCCCAGCGGGTGGTGTACCGGCTGACCGTGCCGTCGCCCCCCACCGGCTTGCCCTGCGGGTCGAGGAGTTCGAGGGAGAGGTCGCTGCGGTACGTCGAGTCGGTGAAGGCGAAGCCGACGTGGTCGCCCTTCGCGGCGTCGAAGCGGACCTCGGACGCGTTGCGCGGGGCGGTGGTGCCGACCACCGGCGGGGTCGTGTCGGTGTACGAGGTCAGGGCGCTGGTCTCGACCTCCCCGGTCCACCGGCCCACCGCGAACGGGGCCGCGGAGACGGCGGTGCCGTCCGGGGTCGCGAGTTCGACGGGTGCAGTGGTGCCGGCCGCGGACATCGGCACCTTCACCTTGAGGGCGGTGGCGCTGCGGGCGGTGACGGTGGCGAGGATCCCGCCGAAGCGCACGGCGTTGTCGGTCGCGGCGGCGGCGAACCCGGCGCCGGTGAGGGTGACTTCGGTACCGGGCTGCCCCTCGGCCGGGGCCATCGCGGTGATCTTCGGCGGTACGGCGGCCGTGAAGGACTCGGCCGCGGCGGCGCTCGCGCTGCCGACCCCGACGGTGACCCTGCCGGTCGCGGCGCCCGTGGGGACCTTGACGACGAGCTGCTGCGCCGAGGCCTTGAGGACGGTCGCGGCCCGGGTGCCGAAGGTGACCTTGTTCGAGGCGGCGGTGGCGGAGAAGCCGGTGCCGGAGAGGGTGACGGAGGCCCCCGGGAGGGCCCGTACCGGTACCACGGACAGCACGGACAGCCGCGCCGACGGGTAGCGCTCCACGGCCAGCCGGTTGCCCGCGGCGTCGTAGCGGTACCGGGCCGTCTCCCCGGCGGGGTCGGTGATCCCGGCGAGCCGGCCGGCGGCGTCGTAGGCGTAGACGGCGTTCTTGACGGCGGCCGCGGCGGCGCCCTGCGGGCCGGAAGCCGACTCGGGACCGGCGGGTGCGGCGCCGTTCGGCGGCGGGTCCGCGGCGGGGGCGGCCGCGGCCGCCCGTTCCCGGTCGGGCACCAGCGCCTCGGCGGACACCGCTCCCCCGGCCAGGGCCAGGGTCAGGACCCCCGCCACGAAGGCGCGGGCGCGCAGCCGGCCCGGTGGACGTGCATCGAGCCGCGGACTCAGACCGGTACGCGGGCGCGCCGAAGCACGCATGGAAAACCGCTCCCCCACTACGCCCTCCCCAGAGCGAAACCCCCTGCCTGCGGGGGCAGGGAGGGCTCACCCTAGGCGAACAGAGCCCGAAATATGGCCTGTTGGACCACCAGAATGTCCATCTTGCTTACTGTCAACGGGTGTTGTGGCTGGAACTCTGCGGTCGGGGCCGGGGGGACGGCCTAGGATTCCCCCGCAGATCCCCGGCGGACCTCTCGGCGCGGGCAGGCGGACCGGACCGCGGTGGCGGGCGGAAGGAGCAGCGGCTGCATGGACCTGCGGATCGGCGTCCCGGGGGACGATGAGGACCTGACCGACCTGGGCACCTGGCTGCGGGCCGAACCGGCCCTGCGGGGGCGGGTGCGGGTGCGGCAGGAGGCCGCGCCGCCGGAGCCGGGCACCATGGGCGGGGGCACCGAACTCGTGCTCCAGTGCGCGGAGCTGGGTGCGGGGGTGCTCGCGGTGCTGCTCCAGTGCGTGGACCTCTGGCTGGGCCAGCGCCCGCCGCGGCGCCGCGGCGGGGACGCTGCGGCGTCCCCTGGGGTCCGGGTGACCCGGCCCGACGGGGTGTCCTTCGAGTTCGGCGGGGGCCCGGAGGAGGTGGCACGGCTCGTCGCGGCCCTGTCGGGACATCTGGACGGCGGCAACGGGGCGGGGGGCGGGGCCCGTTCGGGTATGGAGCAGCCGGGCGCGGAGCCGGGTACGGGCACGGCGCCGGGTCCGGGCGCCGAGTCGGGTACGGGTGCCCGTACGGGCCCGCAGGCGGGCGCTGCGGCGACGGGCGCGGCTACCGGCGCGGATCCCGGCCCCGGCGGGGACGCGGGCGGCGCCGGGCGGGCGTTGGAACGCCCGGGGCCGGACTGCGGGCGCGGCGGGGCCGACGGCGGCGATGACGCGGCTGCCTGACGATGACCCGGCTGCCTGACTCCGCGCGCTCCCGCGCGTACCTCTTCGGCTCCGCCGTCTACGCCCACGAGGAGATGGCGGAGCTGCCCGCCGTCGCCCGCAACCTGCGGGACCTGGGCGCGGTCCTGACGGGGCCCTCGGGGGGCTTCGCGCCGGAGCACTGCACCGTCGCACTCGACCCGGCGGACACCCGTACCGTGTTCGGCGGGCTCCAGAAGCTCGCCGACGAGGCCGGGGACACCCTGCTGGTCTACTTCGCGGGCCACGGCATGGTGCGGCGCGGCGGGGACCTGTACCTCGCGCTGCCCGCGACGAGCCGCAGCGAGCTCGCGGTCACCGGATTCCCGTACGCCCTGCTGCACGAGGTGGTCCAGGACTCCCCCGCCGCCAACAAGATCGTGGTCCTCGACTGCTGCTTCAGCGGCTGGGCCGTACAGGGGATGGGCCCGCAGGCGCCGGACGGCCCGGTCGCCCCCGAGGAGCTGGAGATCGAGGGCAGTTACGTCCTCACGGCCACGCCCGCGACCGCGAAGGCCCTCGCCCCCGAGGGCGCCGAGCACACCGCCTTCACCGGGGAGCTGCTGGACGTGCTGCGCACCGGGATCCCGGGGGCGGGTCCCCTGCTGTCGCTGGAGTCGGTGGCCCGCTCGCTGCGGCACCGGGCCCGGGCGCGCCGCCTGCCCGTCCCGGAGGTCCGGGCGGGCGCGTCCGCGGGCCGGCTGGCGCTCGTGCGCAATGCGGCCGGGGCGGGTGGGGCGCGCAGGAGGGAGGCGGGGCCCGCCCGGGCCGGCGGGGCCGCGGCCCCGCCGGGGGTGGCCGTGTCGCTGCCGCGCAGGTCCGGCGGCGGCCTCCCGCCCACCGCCGCGGTCTCCCCGGAGTCCGTCCGGGCGGACCGGACCGTCGCACGGCCCCTCGCGTTCGCCGGTTCGCTCCACTCCACCCGGCGCGAACTGGCCGCCACGCTCCGGCTGCTCGGGCTGACCGCCGCCGACCGGTTCTTCGCCGACATGGGCGGCCCCGGTGCGCCGTCGGAGGCCTGGGCCGATCTGCTGGGCTGGCTCCGGCAGTTCGACGACCCGCGGAGCGACGACGTCGAGGGCCGGATCACGCTCGTCGACCGGTACCTGACGGACCCGGAGCTGTCACCCGAGGTCAAGGTCCTGTACCTGCTGCGGTGGCTCGACCCGCTCGGACCCGTCGTGTTCCGGGGGCTGGGCATCACGTACGACGCGCTGGCCGCGGCCTGCCTCGCCGGAAGCCAGCGCTCCGAGGCCGAGTCGGAACTGCTCGCCGAGCTGGCGGGGACGCCCCTGCTCGACGTCCTCGCCGGTTTCGGCCGGCTGGCCGCGCTGCGCGGGGTCCGGGAGTCCTGGCAAGAGGCCTGCACGGCCTGGGAGGCCTCGGTCGGGCCGCAGGTCTGGTGGCCGAAAACCGTCCGGCGGTGGGCCGCGGAGATCGCACCGGGCGTCCTGCTCGCCGGGCTGCTGCCCACGGCCGGGCCCCCGGGACCGGCCGGTGCGCGCCCCGGCCCTCCGCAGCCCCCGGAGAAGCTCCCTCCCTGGTACGACAGCCTGCTGCGGGCCGCCGACGGACGGCACCCGGTGCTCGCCGACCTGGTGGCACGGGAGCTCGGCCCGCTCGCCCGGCGGGAGGCGCTCGCCCAGCGGGAGGCCGAGGAGCGCTCACGGCAGCTGCGGGTCCGCGCCCGCGGGGTGGAGCGCGCGGAGCGGGCCGCGGAGGCACGGCGGGTGGAGCGGGAGCAGGCGCTGCGGGCCGCGGAGGCGTGGCGGACACGGCCCGCGGCGCGTTGGCTCGCCGTGCTGCGGGCCACGGCGGTCGCCGGGCCCTGGGCGCTCGTACCGCTGGTGCTCGTGTGGGGCGTGTGGTTCTCGACCAGTTACGAATGGGACGCGGCGGTCTCGCTGAGCCAGTGTGCGGGGCTGGGAAGCGCGGCCGCAGCCGCGGCGGTCGGGTGGCGGGCGTACGGGCTCGGGGACGGCTACCGCCCCGCGCTCCGTGAGCCGGAGGGCTGGCTTCCGCCGTGGCGGCCGACCGCGGCCCAGATCGGGGTGCTGCTGCTGTACTGGGCGGTCGCCCGCAACGTCACCGCCCGCACCGACGGGGCGAAGGCCGACTCCGCGCTCCTGGCCGACGTGGGGTGGGAGAGGTTCCTCGACTACGTCGGCCGGGACTCGACCGATTCGGGGACGGCGGTGCTCAGGGCCGTGCTCTTCCTCGCGACGGCCGCCGGCTGTGTGGCGGCGGGCCGCCGCGCCGGTCTCGGCCTCAGCGTGCGGGCCGTACCGCTCGACCCTGCCGGCCTGCCGCTTCCCGCGGGCCGACCGCCCGCCGTCGCGGATGGCGAGTCGGGCCCGGAAGCCGCGGCGCGGCCGGTCGTACGCGCATTCCGGCAGCGCAGGCACCGGTAGCGGTACACGCCGCCGCCCGCGGGCCGGGGCCCGCGGGCGGAAGACGGCCGGACGGCGGCCGGAAGGCGTGCCGCAGGCGGGCGGCAGGCCGTCCGCAGGTCAGGCGCCGCTGGCGTCCAGCATGTCCTCGCGGCTGACGATCTTGATCCGCTCGCGGCCCTGCGGCTCGCCCAGGGCCTTCTCGGCGGCGTCCAGGCGGTGCCAGCCCTCCCAGGTGGTGTGGCGGACGCCGCGCTCGGCGAGGAAGGCGTCGACGGCCTCGGGCTCGGGGCTGGCGGGGGCCGGGAGGCGGCCCTCGGCGTGGTCGGCGAGCAGGTTGGCCACGGTCTCGTTCGCGTCGCCCTTGGTGTGGCCGATGAGGCCGATGGGGCCGCGGCGGATCCAGCCGGTGACGTACGTCGCGGGCTTCGGGGCACCCGCCTCGATCACGCGGCCGCCCTCGTCGGGGACGGTGCCGGACTCGACGTCCCAGGGGAGCTTGGGGAGCTCGTCGGAGAGGTAGCCGACGGCGCGGTACACGGACTGCACGTCCCAGTCGGTGTACGTGCCGGTGCCCTTGACGTTGCCGGTGCCGTCCAGCTCGGTGCGCTCGGTGCGCAGGCCGACGACCTTCCCGTCCTCGCCGAGCACCTCGGAGGGCGACTCGAAGAAGTGCAGGAAGAGCTTGTGGGGGCGGGTGCCCTCGTCGCGGATGGCCCAGTTCTCCAGGGTCTTGGCGACCATGTCGGCCTGCTTGTTGGCGCGCCGGGTGGCGATCGAGGCCTCGTCGTAGTCGATGTCCTCGGGGTTGACGATGACCTCGATGTTCGGCGAGTGGTCGAGCTCGCGCAGCTCCATCGGGGAGAACTTGGCCTGGGCGGGGCCGCGGCGGCCGAAGACGTGGACCTCCAGCGCCTTGTTGGCCTTGAGGCCCTCGTACACGTTCGCCGGGATCTCGGTCGGCAGCAGTTCGTCGGCGGTCTTGGCGAGGATGCGGGCCACGTCGAGGGCGACGTTGCCGACGCCGAGCACGGCGACCTTCTCCGCGTCGAGGGGCCAGGTGCGGGGCACGTCGGGGTGGCCGTCGTACCACGAGACGAAGTCGGCGGCGCCGTAGGAGCCGTCGAGCTCTATGCCGGGGATGCCGAGGGCGCGGTCCGCGGTGGCGCCGGTGGAGAAGATGACGGCGTCGTAGAGCGAGTGCAGGTCGTCGAGGGTGATGTCGGTCGGGTAGTCCACGTTGCCGAAGAGGCGGACCTGCGGCTTGTCGAGGACCTGGTGGAGGGCGGTGATGATGCCCTTGATCCGCGGGTGGTCGGGGGCGACGCCGTACCGGATGAGGCCGAAGGGGGCGGGCATGCGCTCGAAGATGTCGATGGACACTCCGGGAGCGGCGGCCGCGTCGGACTTCAGCAGCGCGTCGGCGGCGTAGATCCCCGCGGGGCCGGCACCGACGATCGCTACGCGCAGGGCGCGGGGCATGGGGTTTCCCTTCGACGTCACAGCTTGATCGAAGAGAAGCCTAAACTAAGGCTTGCCTTACCTGGTACTCGGGTTCGCTTTATGACCCCATAAGCAAGACTTATGGGGCTGGCGGGGCCGAAGGGGCCCGTCCGGGCCCGGAGCCGAGCGGTCCGATTCCGTCCGCATACCGTACACCCGCCTTCCGGCCTGGGGTTTTCCGGGCCGGAGGGCAGGCGTTCGGCGGGGTACGGGGGCTCAGCGGGCGGCGCGCGCGGAGGCCGCACCTCCGGAACCGCCCGAGCCGGACCCGACCGGGACGCGCTCCCGGCCCGCCCGCAACTCCAGCCGGACTCCGCCGAAGGCCCGGCGGAAGCGGCGGTCGTGGGAGACCGCCACGACCGCGCCCGGGTAGCGGGCGAGGGCCTCCTGGAGGTCCTCGGCCAGGCCCGGGGAGACGTGGTTGGTCGGCTCGTCCAGGACCAGCAGGTCCGCGGGGCCCGAGACCAGCCGGGCCAGGGCCAGCCGGCGCTGCTGGCCCGCGGAGAGGGCCGCAACGGGCACGTACAGGTCGGCGGCGCGGAACAGGCCGAGGGCCAGGAACCGGTCCGCGTACTCCTCCGGCGGACCCGGCAGGCCCGCCGCGTACGCGGCCAGCAGGGGCTCGGGCGACGGGTGCGCGGGCAGCTCCTGCGGGAGGTATCCGATCCGGGCGGCGGTACGGCGGACCGTACCCGCGTCGGGGCGCAGCTCGCCCGCGAGGACGCGCAGCAGGGTCGTCTTGCCCGCGCCGTTCGGCCCGCAGACCAGCAGGCGGGCGCCCGGCTCGACCCGCAGGTGCGCCAGGCGCAGCCGGTCGCCGACGGCGATGCCGGTGAGCTCGGCCACGGGCGGGGGGCTCGGGGCCCCCGACGGGCTCGGGAGGTCTGTGGGGCTCAGGAGGCCTGCGGGGCTCGGGAGGTCTGCGGTGCCCGGCTCGGGCGGGGTGAAGGGCGTCACCGTGAACCGGAGCGGTGCGGGCGGGGCCGCGACCGGGGTGCGGCGCAGCTGGTCGAGGCGGGTGCGGGCGGCCCGGACCCGGCCCGAGAGCTTGGCCTCCGAGGAGCGGCGGTGCTTGCCGAAGCCCTCGCGCGGATCGCGGCCGGTGGCGGCGAGGCGGGTGCCGGCCGCGGCGACCAGCTCCTCCGTGCGGGCCAGTTCGGCGCGCCACTCCTCGTGCTCCTGCACCCGGCGCCGGTGCGCGGCCGCCCTCGCGGTGCGGTAGCCCTCCCAGCCGTCGCCGTAGCGGTGCACCGCGCGGGTGTCCTGGTCGACCTCGAGGATCGCAGTGGCGAAGCCCGCCAGGAAGTCCCGGTCGTGGGTGACCGCGAGGACGGTGCCGCGGTGGGCGCGCAGGCGGTCGCGGAGCCAGTCGGCGGCGGCGCGGTCGAGGTGGTTCGTCGGCTCGTCCAGGAGGAGGAGTTCGGCGCCGGAGGCCAGGACGCAGGCGAGGGCCAGGCGGGACTGCTCACCGCCGGAGAGCGAGCCGAGGGCGCGGCGGCGGGGCAGCCCGCCCAGGCCGAGGCCGTGCAGGGCGGAGTCGACCCGGGCGTCGGCCGTGTAGCCGCCGCGCTCCTCGAAGCGCGCGAGCAGGTCGCCGTACTCCGCCAGCCCGGCCGGTCCCGCCGCGCCGAGGGCGGCCTCGGCGGACCGCAGCTGCGCTTCGAGGGCGCGCAGTGGCGCGAGCGCGGCGTCCACGGCGTCCTGGACGGTGCGGTCCGGGCCGAGGGCGAGGGTCTGGGCGAGGTGGGCGGTCCCGCCGGGGAAGACGACGGTCAGCTCCCCGGAGTCGGGCCGCTCCAGTCCGGCGGCCAGCCGCAGGAGGGTCGACTTCCCGGAGCCGTTCTCCCCGATGACGCCGACGCGCTCGCCGGGGCGGACGGAGAAGGAGGCCTGGTCGAACACGGTCCGCAGCGGCGGCGCGGAGGGGGCGGCGGGTACGGCGTACGCCTTCGAGACGTCTTTGAAGGACAGCTGGGCGGGGGCGCGGTGGCGCATGGTCTTTCCCTGGGTGGGGGCCGGGCGCGGGGGCGCACCGGGCCGGGCTTCACGGACGCGGGAAGGAGGCGCGGGACCGCACCGCGGCCGGTGGGCCGGGGGTCACCGCGCGTCGGCGCTGCGCGTCAGCGGAAGAAGTAGTACGAACCCATGGCTCCGAGTGTAGGAGCAACGACTCCCGGACGGCCCGGCATTTTCCGCCCACGGCCCGCCGCCTCCCCCCGGGGGGCGGACGGCGGCCGGGGCCGGGCCACGGGCCGGTCCGGACGGGGCCGGGCCACGGGCCGGTCCGGACGGGGCCGGGCCACGGGCCGGTCCGGACGGGGCCGGGCCACGGGTCGGCCTGGCCGGGCCGGGGCCGGGTGGCGGTGGGTTCGGGGGCCGTGCGCGGCCCTGGGCGAGCGGCTGCCGGGTCCGCGGCCGGGCGACCGCCGGATCGGGGCGGGGCCACGGGCGCATGCCCCGGCCGGGCGGCGGGCAGCCGTCGGCCTGCGGCCGGTTCCGGGCCCGGCCCCGGCCCGGCGAGCGGCCAGCGACTGTACGGCAAGCTGACGGTTACTCAACTAGCCTTTCAGACAAAGGAATTGGCCTACACAGAAGGCATCGGTGCGGAATTCGCACGTCCGGGCGGGACCGGGTCCTAGCGTGATGGGCATGACCTCGATCAGGTTCTGGCGTGCGCCGCTGCTCTCGCTGGCGGCCGTCTTGTCGCTCGTCCCGCCGGGTGCCGCGGCAGTGGAGCGCCCGGGGCCCACCGGCCCGACGGGTACCGCGGCCGCAGCGGCTGCGAAGGATCCGGCGGGCCCGGCCGCTGGGGCGGCGGCCGGGGCGACCCCGGACCGGCCCTCGTACGACGTGCGCCTGCGCGCCGACGGGGACGGGATCCGCTGGACGGGCCGCCAGACGGTGTCCTTCCGCAATGCCTCCCGCAGCCCGCTGCGCTCGGTCCACCTGCGCCTGTGGGGCAACGGGACCGACGGCTGCGGGGCGCCCGGCAGCCCGTCGCCCGTGAAGGTGGCCGGGTTCTCCGGGGGCACCCCGCGCCCGCCCGCCGTGAACTGCACGGCCGTGCGCGTCGACCTGCCCCGGCCGCTGCCGTACGGGGCCCGTGCCCGGATCTCCTTCGACCTCTCGCTCACCGTGCCCGACCGCGTCCAGCGCTTCGGCAGGGAGGGCGCGCACCGCTACGTCGGCAACGCCCTGCCCCTGCTCGCCGTCCGCGGCGCGCAGGGCACCCGCCTCGACCCGGACGTGGGCTTCGGCGAGAGCTACCACACCCTCGCCGGGGACTTCCGGGTCCGTCTCGACCACCCCCGCACCCTGGCCGTGCCCGCGACGGGCACCACCGTGCGGCGCCCCGGCGCGCCCGGCCGCGCCGTCACGACCAGTACCGCCCGCGGCGTACGGGACTTCGCCTGGGCGGCCGGACCGTTCCGGTCGAAGGAGGTGGTCTCGCCCGGCGGCGTCCGCCTCCGCGCGTACTGGACGGCCGGCACCCCGGTGCAGGGCATCGAGACCGACCTGCGGGACGGCGCCGCGTCCCTGGACGAGTTCGGCGCGCGGTTCGGGCGCTACCCGTACGGCGAGGTCGACCTCGTGATGAGCGACCGCTTCGACACCTTCGGGAACATGGAGTTCCCCGGCTTCGTCCTCCTGTGGACCACGGACGAGGGCTCGGCGGTGGTCCACGAGCTGGCCCACCAGTGGTTCTACGGGATCGTCGGCAACGACCAGTTCGCGTCCCCCTGGCTGGACGAGTCCTTCGCCCAGTACGCGACCCAGCTGTACTACCGCGACGACACCGAGAACTGCCTCGGCCGGCACGGGCCGTGGCCCAGCGCCTCCGCCGCCCTGACCCGGTCCATGGGCTACTACGCGCAGGGCCGCCGCTCCGAGTACGGCGCGGTGGTCTACCGCCGCGGCCCCTGCATCCTGCACGAGCTCGAACGCGCCCTGGGCTCCCCGGCGATGGCCGCCGTGATGCGCCGCTACGTACGGGACAACTGGCTCGGGATCGCGACCACCGCGGAGTTCAAGCGGGCGGCGCAGGCGGCCACCACCCGCGACCTGCGGCCCTTCTGGACGGAGCACCGGATCCACTGAGCGGCGGGGGAGACGGACGGGAGCTGCCGCACAGCCGGGACCGGGGCCCGGACCGGGAGGGCCTCAGCCCGCCTCAGCCCGCCGCGGGCCCCGGGGGTCCTGCCGATCCGGCCGCGGGTCCGGCCCCGCGCCCCGCCGGGCAGCGGCTGCGCAGCAGCTCCACGCCCTCGCCCGACAGTTCGTCCAGGTACGGGGTGCGGCCGGTCATGGCCATCACCAGGGCCAGCGTGGGTCCGGTGACCAGCGCCCCCGCCCCCGTCTCGAAGGGGCCGTCGTCCGCGACCAGGCGCAGCCCGCCGATCCTGCCCTTCGCGAGCACAACCGTGTCGGATCCCCGGTAGTACGAGGCGACGGCCGTGAGCGGGGGCACGGGACCGGTGCGGGGGATGCCGAGCGGGCGGCGGATGTCCGCGCCGTGCACCACCGCCTCCCCCAGCATCGCCACCACGGGCAGCGGCGGCTTGGTCCGGCTCGGCACGGCCCTCCGGAAGCGCTCCAGGGTGTCGGCGGGCGTGGGCCCGAGCTGTTCGGCGAGCCGTACGGCCACCTGCCTGTCGAAGTCGAACCCGCAGCGGACCACCCCGGCCATCCAGCGCACCGGGTTCAGGTTCGCCGCGGCGGTGAGGTGCGCCAGGACCTCGCGGACCGTCAGGCCCGTGCACAGCGACGGGGTCGACCACTGCTCCGCGGTGAGGCCGGCGAGGTCCTCGGCGAGCGCGGCCCGCTCGGCCCGGACCAGCTCCCACAGCTCCGCGCGCCCCGCCCGTCGTCCGCCGTCGTCCATGGCCGCGGCCTCCCGTCCGGCGCCCGCGCGCCGCCTCGCCTCGTGTCCCGTGACACGGGCGGCGGTGGTGCGGCCGCCCGGCGCGCAGCGTACCCGCGGGCGGCGGCGCCGCACCGGCGCACCGCCGCCCGGGCCGGACCCCGCACGGCGGCAGGAGCCGGCCGGCATCAGCGGGCCCGGCGCAGGGAGCGGGCGTCAGCGCAGGGAGCGGCCGTAGCCGAGGGCCTCGTCGACGAGTTCGGCGGCGGAGGCGTTCTGGAGGCCGTCCGCCGGGCCGGGGAGCCGGTCGCCGGATCCGGGGCGGGGGACGTTCGTCGCGAAGAGGAGCACGTAGTACTCCGCGTCGCGGCCGGCGTCCGACATCAGCCTGCGGACGATCTCGACGAGTTCGGCCCGGGTGACGTCGGCCACCCGCGGCCGGGCCGGGCGGGCCGCCTCCAGCGCGAACTCCTCCAGGTCCCCGGCGCTGCGGCGGTACGCGAAGTCGCAGGCGTCGTAGGCGTGTCCCGTCGCCTCGTTGAAGGCGCGCACCGCCTCGGCCCCCGCCCCGGGCTGCCGCTCCAGCAGTGCGGCGATCCGCTCGATCTCGCCGCGCAGTTCGCGCAGGCGGTCGCCGGACGGCCGCGGAGGGAGCAGTTCCGGTCTCAGGTCCATGGGTCCAGCATCCCTTACCGGCCGCACGACCGGTTTTGCAGGGTCCGGACCCGCCGGGCGGCCGGGGCGGGCCCGGCGCAGGCGGCGGGGCGGTGCGGCGCGGGAGCGCCGCCGGGGGCGGTGCGCCCGTACGGGCGGTGCGGGGCGGGTGGTTGACTTCGGACCATGGATCATGCGCAAGCATTCGCCGGCCGGGCCGGCGCCACCCGGGGCGGGACCCCGTGACGGCCGTGGGCGGCCCGCCGCCCCTCGACCCGGAGCTCGCCGCGGCGCTCGCGGCCCAGGGCGGCGCCGGGGAGCCGCTCACCCCGGAGAACCTGGCCGCCTGCCAGGAGCGCGACCGGGCCGTGCGGCCCCGGCCGGGCGTGGAGGAGCTGTCGGAGGGCGGCCGGTTCGAGGTGGCGGAGCTGCGGGTGCCGGGCCCGGAGGGCGCTCCTGAGGTCACCCTCGTGAGCGGCCGCCCGGCGGGGGTGCAGGGGCCGCTGCCGCTGCTCTACTACGTGCACGGCGGCGGCATGGTGGTGGGCAACGCCTGGTGCGTGCTGCCCGACCTGCTGCGCACCTGGGCGCTCCCGCTGGGGCTGGCCGTGCTCTCCGTCGAATACCGGCTGTCTCCGCAGGCGCGCTACCCGGCGGCCGTGGAGGACTGCTACGCCGGGCTCGTCTGGGCGGCCGCGCACGCCGGAGACCTGGGCATCGACGCGGACCGGATCGTGATCGGCGGCAAGAGCGCCGGCGGCGGGCTGGCCGCGGCGCTCGCGCTGCTCACCCGGGACCGGGGCGGGCCCGTACCCCTCGGGCAGCTGCTGCTGTGCCCGATGCTCGACGACCGGGGCGGCTCGTACTCCAGCCGGCAGATGGCGGGGGTGGACACCTGGGACCGGACCTCGAACGCGACGGCCTGGCAGGCCCTGCTCGGCGACCGGTACGGCTCCGCGGACCTGCCGCCGTACGCGGCCCCGGCCCGGGCCGCCGACCTGTCCGGGCTGCCCCCGGCCTACCTCGACGTGGGCTCGGTCGAGACCTTCCGCGACGAGGGCACCGCGTACGCCGACGCGCTCTGGCGGGCCGGCGGCGAGGCCGAACTGCACGTGTGGCCCGGCGCCTTCCACGGCTTCGACTCGTACGCGCCGGACGCGGCCGTCAGCCGGGACGCCCGGGAGGCCCGGACCCGGTGGCTGCGCCGGATCCTGGCCCGCGGCGGCGCCGCCGGGGGCGGGTGACGGACCGGCCGTAGCGGGCGGGCGGGGAGGCGGCCGCGGGCGGTCGGGCGGGGAGGCACGCGGTGACCCGGCACGGGGGGCGTGGGCGGCGCCCGGGCCCGCGGCCCGGTCCGGACCCACCGGACCGGCGGCCGCATGCGCGGGCGGGAGGGCGGCGGGCGGGGACCGGTTCCGGCCGCCCCGCAAGATCACTCGTACGTGGCACGCGGGTCCCCGGCCGGGCGGCGGCGGTCACGGATGCCGCTACGATCGGTCGCCCTGAGTGACCACCCAGGGTCCCGGAACCGGGACCCGCGAAGGGGCGGCCCGGCACCGGCCGGGAGGCTCGCTCCACAGGGAGGCGGCGCCCGTGGCCCGCGACGGATCCGGCACCGAGTGCCGCAGCACCGGCGAGCGGCACGCCCCGCAGGAGGACCCCGGGCAGGAGCCGCACGGCGGCCCGGGGGCCGAGCCCCGCACCCGCGAGGTCGCCGTGATCGGGGCCGGACTCTCCGGGGTGGCGGCCGTGATCGCCCTGCGGGAGGCCGGGTTCGGGGACGTGCTCGTCCTGGAGCGGTCCGGGCGGCTCGGCGGGACCTGGCGCGACAGCACGCACCCCGGCTGCGGGTGCGACGTACCGGCCGTGCTGTACGAGTACTCCTTCGCCCCGCACCCGTGGAGCCGCTGCTTCGCCCCCCGCTCCGAGATCCTCGACTACCTCCGCTCCACCGCCGCCGCGCACGGCGTGGACGAACTGATCCGCTACGGCACGGACGTGCTCAGCGCCCGCTGGGAGCCGCGCGCCCACCGCTGGCGCCTGGAGACCACCACCGGCACGTACACCGCCCGCGCCGTGGTCGTCGCCACCGGGCACCGGCACCGGCCCCGCCGCCCGGACATCCCCGGGCTCGACACCTTCCCGGGCCCGTCCTTCCACTCCGCGCGCTGGGACCACGGCACGGACCTGGCGGGCCGCCGCGTCGCCGTGGTGGGCACCGGCGCGTCCACCGTGCAGTTCCTGCCCGAGATCCAGCCGCGCGCCGCCCGCGTCGACGTCTACCAGAGCACCCCCCACTGGGTGCTCCCCAAACCCGACTACGCCGTGCCCGCCGGCCTCCACCGCTTCCTCGTGCGCCATCCCGCCGCCCGGCGGGTCCTGCGGGGCGCGCACCGCTGGACCCACGAGGTCCTCGGCCTGCCCCTGCGCCACCCCGGGCTGCTGCCGCCGCTGGAAGCCCTCGCCCACCTGCACCTGCGGGCCGCCGTCCGCGACCGGACCCTGCGCCGGATGCTGACCCCCGGCTACCGGCTCGGGGGCCGGCGCCTGATCGCCTCCGACACCTACTACCCGGCCCTGACCCGGCCCAACGTGCAGCTGCACCCCACCCGCGTGGCCGCCGTCGAGGGCTCCGAGGTGGTCGGCGCCGACGGCAGCCGCACCCCCGCGGACGTACTCATCCTCGCCACCGGCTACGACCCCGGCCGCCTCCCCCTCGCCGGCCGGCTCTACGGCAGCTACGGGAACACCCTCGCCGAGAGCTGGGCCCGCAACCGGCGCGCCTACCTGGGCACCAGCGTCAGCGGCTACCCGAACCTCTTCCTGCTCCTCGGCCCCAACCTGCTCACCGGCACCACCCCCGCCCCCACCGTCCTGGAGGCCCAGCTGCGGTACGTCACGGACGCCCTGCGGCATCTGCGCACGCACCGGTGCGCCGCCCTCGACGTGAAACCGGAGGTCGAGGAGGCCCACCAGCACGCCCTGCGGGAGGCCCTCGACACCACGGTCTACAACACGGCCGGCGGGCAGGGCGCGTACTTCGGGCTGCCCGGCGTGAACACCTTCTGCTGGCCCTGGTCCACCGCCCGGCTGGTCCGGCGGCTGCGCTCCTTCTCCCCCGACGACTACACCTGGACCCTGGCGGGCGCCCTCCCCCACCAGGCGCGGCGCCGGCAGGGCGGCACCCCGGCAGCCCGCCCCGGCGGGCCGGGGCGCCCGTAACCCGGGCACGGGCGCGGGCCGGGGCACGGACGGGCCGCGCCCCCCGCCGGGGGCCGCGCGGCGCAGACAGTAGGGTGGCCCGGGTGAACACCTCGACTGCTCTCCCGCGCTCCTTCCGGCTCCTCGTGACGGGCGGAGGGACCGGCGGGCACACGTACCCGGCGCTCACCGCGATCCGCACCCTCCAGGGGCGCCTGGCGGCCCAGGGCAGCACCCTCGACGTGCTGTGGATCGGCACCCCGCAGGGTCTGGAGGCGCGCGTCGCCCCGGCCGAGGGGATCCCCTTCAAGACCGTCGCCACGGGCAAGATCCGCCGCTCGGCGAACCCGCTGAAGATGCTGTCCGCGGCGAACATGAAGGACATGGCGCGCGTGCCGCTGGGCGTGGCCCAGGCCCGTTCCATCGTGTCCGAGTTCGCGCCGGACGTGGTCCTGGCCACCGGCGGGTACGTCGCCGTGCCCGCCGGGCTCGCCGCACGGCTGTGCAAGCGCCCGCTGGTCCTGCACGAGCAGACCGTCCGGCTGGGCCTGGCCAACCGGAAGCTGGCCGGCTCGGCCACGCGGATCGCGGTGTCCTCCGAGTCCTCGCTGCCGCTGCTCCCCGCCGAGGTCCGCGACCGCGCCGTGGTCACCGGCAACCCGGTGCGGCCCGAGGTGCTGTCCGGGCACCGCGAGAAGGCCTTCCACGCCCTGCCGCTGCACGGGTTCGAACGGCGCCTGCCGACGGTGTACGTCACCGGCGGCGCGCAGGGCGCCCAGCAGATCAACGGGATGGTCCGCGACGTCCTGCCCTGGCTGCTGAGCCACGCGAACGTGATCCACCAGTGCGGTCCGGCGAACGTGGACGAGCTGCGGGCCGCGGCGGCCGGTCTGGACCCGGTGCTGGCGGGCCGCTACCACCTCACCGGGTTCGTCGGCCCGGAGCTGCCGGACGTGCTGGCCCTGGCCGACGTGGTGGTCTCCCGCAGCGGCGCCGGCACCCTCGCCGAGCTCACCGCCCTCGGCAAGCCCGCCGTGTTCGTCCCGCTGGCCACCTCCGCGGGCAACGAGCAGGCCCACAACGCCCGGCACCTCGCCGAGGCGGGCGCGGCCGTCGCCCTCATCGACGAGGTCGGCCCGCAGGCGCTGGTACAGGCCGTGGGCCCGCTGCTCACCGACCCGCTGCGGCGGGCCGCGATGGCCGAGCGGGCGCGCGCGTACGGGCGCCCGGACGCGGCGGAGCGCCTGGTCGACGTCCTGCTGTCGGCGGCCTCCGCCCACTGAGGGCGGACCCCCGTCCCGCCGCCCCGCCGGGCCTCTCGGCGGGGCGGCGGGCGGGGCGCCGGATCCCCGCGCCAGCGCGTACTGCGCGAGTACGTCGGCTCCTGAGTGCGTGCGTGTCCCTGCTCGCGGGTGCGTCAGCGGCCGTACGTACCGCTGCACAGGCGCGTGACCGCGGGGTTCGTCACGCCCTGCGAGGCCCTGCAGAGGTCCGCCATGTCCACCCGCGGCGGGGCCTGGACCCGTGCGGGGAGCCGGGGCGTGCGCCGCGGGGCGGGCCGCTGCACCGGGTGGCGGGGCGGCGTACGGCGCAGCCGGGGCGCCGCGGACGCCTTCAACCCCTTCTTCCGCTTCGCATCCGGTTTCCGGTTCCGCTGCGGCTTCGCCCGCGGCGTCTCCTGCCGGGTCCGCTGCCGGGTCTGCTGCCGGGGCGCGTGCCGGATCTGCTGCCCGGTCTGCTGCTGCGCCGGTGTCCGCCGCGCCCGGGGTGCCGGCCGGTCCTGCTGCTCCCCCTGCTCCCCGTGCTCCTGCTGTCCGCCGTCGCCGGGGAGGGGGCCGAGGGGCAGGGCTCCGTACCAGTCCGACCGCCCGGGGCCGGGGCCGGTGTCCGCCGCCCGGCCGGTGTCCGCTGCGGGGCGCGGCGAGGCCGCCGCGGCGGCCCGGGGGGCCGGGGGTTTCGGGTCGGCGGGCGGGCGGGCCGGACCGGCCGGGCCGCCCACGGAGACGCATCCGGTGGCGGTGAGGCAGACGAGCACGGCCAGGGCCGTGAGGACGGTCGGGAGCTGCTGGCGGCGGCGCATCCGCCCACTGTGGCGCAGTGTCCGCCGCGCCGTGGGCGGTGGCGCGCGGATTAACGCCTTCGGGGGTCACGGCGGCGGGAACCCCGCCGGAGCCGTACGGAAGCCGCCGGGAGCGGGGCTTGACCCTCGACTTGGTGGAGGGACCAGAGTCCGGGGTGTGGAGAACGAGATGCGCAGTATCGGCGAGACGGCCCGGGACAGCGGACTGAGCGTGAGTGCGCTGCGGTTCTACGACGGGGCCGGTGTGCTGGTCCCCGACCGGGTGGACCCCGTGAGCGGGTACCGCTGGTACGGGCCGGGGCAGTTGGCGGAGGCCAGGCTGCTGTCCCATCTGCGCCGGGCGGGGATGCCCCTGGCCGACGTCCGCCTGGTGGTGGCCGGCTGGTCCGGCGCCGACGGCGGGCTGGTCCTGAAGCTGCTCCAGGCGCACCTGGACCGGCTCGAAGGCGGGCTGTCCGCCGCGCGCGCCGAGTTCTCCGCGGTCCGTTCCCTTCTCGACACGCGGGAGATTCCCATGAGTTCACCGACCACCGGCGCCCCGTCCGCCCGACTGACCGTGTCCGGGGTGGAATTGGCTGCCGCGCTGGACTCGGTCCGGTTCGCCGCGAGCACCGATCCCGAACTGCCCATGCTGGGCGGGGTCCTGTTCGACTTCGAGGGCGGTTCGCTGCGCGTGGTGGCGACCGACAGGTACCGGCTGGCCGTCGGCCGGGCCGACGCCTCGGCGGCGGGCGACCCGGGCCGCGTCCAGGTGCTCGTACCGTCCGCGCTGGTCGATGCGATGCGGGCGCTGCTCGGGGACGGGGAGCCCGTCGGGCTCGCCCTGTCGGCGGGGCGGGTGCACCTGGAGGCCGGGGACCGCGAGGCGGGCGGGCGGTGCCCCGGGCACGAGTTCCCCGACTACCGGCGGCTCGTGCGGCTCCCGGCCGGGCGGCGGGCGCCCGTGGCCGCGGCGGCCTTCCGGGCGGCCGTGGCGGACGGCCCCGTCCTGGCGGGCGAGTCGCGCGAACTGGACGGCGTGCCCTACGAGGTGGCCCTGCTGCGGGTGACGGCGGAGGGGACGGCCTCGGTGTGCGCGCCGGACGCGCCCGGCGAGGGTGCGGTGGCGGTCAACCGGGCGTTCCTGATCGAGGCCCTCGACCGGGCCGGGCGGGCCGAGCTGGTGCTGGAGGCCGGGTCGCCGACGACTCCGCTGGCGGTCCGCCGTACCGACGACGAAGAGGCGTTCTCCCTGCTCATGCCGGTGCGCCTGGCGGACTGACCGGTGCGGCCGGCCCGTCACGGGGGTGCGGGCCGGCCGGGCCCGGAGCGGGGCCCGCGGGGTCCGCAAGCCATTTCCCGCGGCGCGCCCCGGGCATCGGCGGGTTCCGGCCAACCTGGCTCCCCGTACCCTCGCGGCGGCCCTGCGCGGCGGGCCCGGGGGCCGGTGGCGCCGGGGCGGCCGAGTCGGCCGGATCGCACTGCTCCGCCCCTCCGGCTGCTGTCTACTCACTGCCTCCGGTTCCCTTCCGCTTCCGTGTGCCGCCCGCCCCGTCCCGGGGCCGGGCTGCTCCACCGCGCCTCGGCGCGGTGCGCGGCGGAGGGGCCGACCGGCCGTCTTCACCGACCCGTTGGAGGAGCAGGCATGTCCGTACCTGGGTACCGGCCGCCGCGGCAGCGCGCGGAGGAACAGTCAGCACGGCAGGAGCGGCGGGAGCACCGACTCCCGCAGGACCGGCAGAACGCGCAGAAGCAGGCAGGCCACGCGGAGCAGGCGGCGGATCCGGGCGGCGCGGCCGCGCTCCCGGCCCCGCCCGAGCTCACGTACACCGGGGGCCACCACAAGGAGGCGATGGAGCAGCTGTCCCTGGCCCGGATGGCCCGCCGGGTGCCGGCCGCACTGGTGCAGACGGCCCGGCTGGCCTGGGAGGTGAACCGCGCCGCGTTCGTGTGGCTGGTGTCCGCGCAGCTCCTCGGCGGGGTGTGCACGGCGGTGGCCCTGGCGGCCGTCTCGCGGGCGATGGGCCCGCTGCTCGCGGAGGGCACGGTGGCGCAGCGGATCTCCGGGGCCGCGTGGCCGCTGTGCGCGGCCGCCGCGATGACGGCGCTGGGCTCCCTGTCGTCGATCGCGGCGGGCAGTGCGGCCCGGCGGCTCAATCCCGGGATGGCCACGCGGGCCGATCTGGCGATGGTGGACGCGCACATGGACGTGGAGCTCGCGGCGTACGACGCGCCCGACTTCACGGAGCGCTCGGAGGCTGCGGAGACCGGCTCGGCGCGCTCGGGGATGCTGCTCCAGGACGCGCTCGGGTTCACGGGCGGTCTGATCGACCTCCTGGCGGTGGCCTCCGTGCTGTCGGTGGTCCACCCGGTGCTGTTGCCGCTCCTGCTGCTGTCGGTGGTGCCCCGCGGGCTGGGCGCGGTCTTCGCCGCCCGCCTCGACTACCGGCTCCACAACGAGACCGTGGCCTCCCGGAACATCCGCCACATGATGCGCTGGCACCTCACGACCCACAAGCTCGCGGACGAGCTGCGCGGCAACGGGATGCGCCCGTACGCCCACCACTGGTACGAGGCGGTCTGCGCCCGCATCGACTCCCGGATGGTGGCCTCCGCACCGCGCTACCTGGCCGTGTACCTGACGGCCGCCGCGGTCTCCGGCCTGTTCACCGTGCTGACCTGGCTGGCGCTCGCGGGGCTGGCCTCGGCCGGGTACATGGCCCTCGGCGCGGCGGCCACCGCGATCGTCGCCATGAGGACCTCGACGGCGGCCCTGTCGAAGCTGGTGGTCTACGGGGCCGCCATGTTCCAGCACGCCCTGTACCTCGGGGACTACGCCTCCTTCCTGGTGCTGGCCGCCGAGCAGTCGGGGCCGCGCGGCCCGCACGCGATGGGGAGCCCGGAGGAGATCCGCTTCGAGGGGGCGACGTACACGTACCCGGGGAAGGACTCCCCCGCGCTGGGGCCGGTGGACCTCACCCTGAACCGCGGCGAGGTGGTCGCGCTGGTCGGTGAGAACGGGGCCGGCAAGTCCACGTTCATCCGGCTGCTGACCTCGCTCACCGCCCCCACCGGCGGCAGCGTCTCCTGGGACGGCGTCGCGACCTCGGCCGCCGACCAGCGCTCGGCCTGGCGGCACGTCGGGCTGGTCACCCAGTCGTACGGGCACTGGCCGTTCTCCGCGCGCGAGAACATCACCCTCGGCCGCCCGGACCCGGACCGCGGCGAGGAGGCGGTCCGGGACGCGCTGGGCTCGGTCGGCATGAAGGAGGCCGTCGAGCGCTTCCCGCAGGGGCTCGACACCCTGCTGGCCCGCTCCCTGTGGGGCGGCCACGAGCCCTCGGGCGGCCAGTGGCAGCGGCTGGCCTGCGCCCGCGCCTTCCACCGGCGCCCGGCGGTCCTGGTGATGGACGAGCCGACCTCGGCGATGGACCCGCGGGGCGAGCACATGGTGTTCTCGGGGCTGCGGGGCATGAAGGAGGAGCGGATCACGGTGGTGGTCACCCACCGCATGGAGAACTGCCGGCTGGCCGACCGGATCATCGTGCTCGACCAGGGCCGCATCACGGAACAGGGCACGTACGACCAGCTCGCGGCCCGCGAGGGCGGCACCTTCGCGGAACTGGTCCGGCTGTCCGCGGACCGGTAGCGGGGCGGGTAGGCGGATGGGGGGCGGGGACTGCAGTGCACCGGATCCCGGCCCCTCGTCCCCGCCCAGCCCCCTCAGTCCCGGCGGTAGGCCGCCGCCATCGCCCGGTAGACCTCCTTCGGTTCCCAGCGGGTGCCGTCGAGCATCCGCACCACCCCGTACGAGCCGAGGTCGGCGGCGCCGGACCGGCCGAAGCCCGCGAAGGTGAACCACAGGGCCGTGTCCACGCCCTCCTCCTCGAAGACCGCGAGGAGTTCGGTGAGGTAGCGGACCTGCTCCTGCTCGTCGGGAACGGCGCCGGCGGGCACCTGCCAGGCCGAGCCGCCGAGCCCGGCCGCCCCGCGGTAGGCGCAGGTTCCGAACTCGGTGACGGCGACCGGCTTGCCGTGGGCGCGGTGCGCGCGCAGCTCTTCGCGGAAGGTGCCGGCGTTGTAGGCGGCCCGGTAGGCATCCACACCGACCAGGTCGAACGGGCTCCAGTCCACGGCCTCCCAGGGCCCCGAGGCGTAGGTGAGACGGCCGCCGAAGCGGGCCCGTACGACGGCCGCGGCCTCGGCGAGGAAGGAGTTGAGCCGCTCCTGTACGGGGCCCAGCGAGCCCCACCAGGCGAGGTCGGCCTCCCCCATGGTCCGCAGGCGGTCGCCGTACGTCTCCCCGGGGATGAACCCGCGGCAGAAGGCGCTGGCCTCGCAGCCCGCGACGAACACCACCTCGGCGCCGGTCCGGCGCAGCTCCTCGGCCCGGGCGGCGCAGTCGGCCAGGAAGGGCAGCACCCCGTCGGCGGGGAGGTCCACGGGGAACGGCGCGAACCACACCTCCAGCCCGGCACCGGCCGCGTGGCGCGCCGCCGCGGTCAGCCGCTCCGGGTCGCGGCCCGAGACGCGTACGGCATCGCAGTGCAGCTCACGGGCGATCACGGCCATGTCGCGGCGGACCTCCCCGGGGTCGAACTCCTTGCGGGAGAGGTCCCCGCCGGGCAGGAATCCGGTGTCGTAGTTGATGCCCCGTGCGCGCATGGGCCCGCCTCCTGGGATGGGTCCGGTTCGACCGGGTCGGATCCTTCCCGCCGGCCGTGGCCCGTACTCCGGGCTCAGCGCGTCCCGCGCGTGTACTCCCGCCAGAAACGCGTCCACTGGCGGGTCATGGCCGGGTACACGAAGAGGTACCGGAAGGGGAGGATGGCGGCCATGTAGAGGCGCCCCGCACGGCCGTTGGGTTTGACGAGCACGGCCATCCGCAGCTCGCGCCCGCCGTCCGGCGCCTCGACCCAGCCCAGGTGCATGACCCCGTGCACGGTCTTGTTCGCGATCTCGCGGGCGCTCTCGTACGGCAGCTCGTAGACGGTCCTGAACGCGGCGTCCCCGGCCTCCGGGCTGTGCGGGAGGTCGCGCAGGTCGGCGGGGAGCCGGTCGCGCAGCGAGGGCACCCGGCCGTCGAGCCCCTCCCCGGGGACGTCCCAGCCGAGTACGGCGCCGATCTTCCAGCGGGCGGCGAGGAGGAGGCGCGCGACCTTGGAGTCGTTCGAGCCGAGGGAGGCGCGCAGGGCGGCGCAGGCGGCGGGGAACTCGTCGGCCCGGCCGCCGGGGGCGGGGAAGGACCAGACGTCCTCGACGGTGAAATCGCGGGTGAGCTCGTGGATCCGCCAGGGCTGCTCGGTGAAGGCGGTCTCTGCTGTGCGGGACATGGTCCGGCCTCGTTTCTATACGCCACCGTACACTTCATTTGTACGCTAACGTACAACTCCGACGCGATCAAGGAGACGACCCGATGCCCGCAGTGGCCCGCACCCCCCGAGGCCGCTGGATCGAGGCCGGTCTCGACGCCCTGGCCGCGGGCGGTCCCGACGCGGTGCGCGTGGAGGCGCTCGCCGCCGCGCTCGGCGTGACCAAGGGCGGCTTCTACGGCTACTTCGACGGCCGGCCCGCCCTGCTCGCGGAGATGCTCGACGAGTGGGAGCGCCGCAGCACCCGCGAGGTCATCGAGCTGGTCGAGGCCGCGGGCGGCGATCCGGCCGACCGGATCCGGCGCGCGGGAGAGCTCACCTTCTCCGAGGACCTGCACCGGATCGACATCGCGGTGCGCGTCTGGGCCCGGCAGGACGCGGCCGTGGCCGACCGGCTGCGGCGCATCGACAACGAGCGCATGGACTTCCTGCGGAAGATGTTCGGCGCCTTCGTCGGGGACCCCGCCGAGGTCGAGGCGCGCAGCGTGCTGGCGTTCGCCCTCGCGATCGGGCGGCACTTCATCGCGGCGGACCACCCGGGGCGCACCCGGGACGAGGCGGTCCGCCTCGCCGGCGAACAGCTCCTGCGCACGCCGGAGCCGCGGGCGGGCGCGTAAGGACTGCGGGGCCGGGCCGTCATCCGCCTCCCCGCGGGCCCTGCGGCCCCGGCTGCCTGAGAGACCGTCAGCGGCCCGTGCGAGGGTGGGGCATGACTGTCGCATCCCACGATCCCGTTCAGCCCGCTGAACCCGCAGGACCGGCCCGCTCCGCCGGGCCCGCCCCCGCCGCCGGGCCCAGCGCCTACGTCAAGCGGCTCCCGATCGGCGAGCGGATCCCCATGCCCGTCGACGGGATCCCCTTCTGGGAGATCTTCCCGTACGAGGGCGACCTGCGGATCCGCGTGCTGGAGGAGCCCGTCCTGCCGGAGCCGCCGCGCAACGGCGAGGACGGCGGCACCTGCCACGGCTGTACGGACACCGACCGGCTCGTCCTGTGGAGCGACGCGCACTGGAAGCTCCGCGGCTTCGCCGAGCCGGGCGGCGTGCCCGCCATGGTGATGCTGATGCCGCGGGGCCACTGGGACCTGTCCGGGATGCCGGCCGGGCGGGCGGCCGAGTTCGGCCCGGTGGTGCAGCGGGTCGAGCGGGCGGTCATGTCCCTCGGCGGGATCGCACGGGTCCACGTCAACCGCTGGGGCGACGGCGGCGCGCACCTCCACCTGTGGTTCATCGCCCGCCCCGCCGGAATGCTCCAGCTGCGCGGCACCTGCCTGCCGCTGTGGGGGGACGTCCTGCCGAAGGTCCCCCGGGAGGAGTGGGACGACGGCAACCGCCGGATCGCGGCCGCCATGGCCGCCGGAGGCGGCACGGCCCACGTGTAGGCCGCCCCTGCGGACCCCGGCGGATCCGCCCCGTCCCCCGGCCCGCCGCCCCGGCAGCGGGTGCGGGCCCCGCCCGCCTGGGGGATGCTGGCCGTGCGGGACGCGGCCGGCGGGCGGGCCGCGGGTCCCGGGCGAGGCGAGGAGGGGCCATGGGCGCGGACACGGGTACGGGCGACGGCCCGGGTACGGGATCCCGTACGGGCACAGGTGCAGGTGCAGGGGCGGGCGCAGAGGGGCCCGCCGGTGCGGGGCGGCCTGCGCGCGGCGCCGGTGCCCGCGGCCGGAGGGCGGCGCTCGTCTGCGCCGCCGCGGTTCTGGCCGCGGCCTCGGCCGCCCCCGCCGCGGTCCCGTCCGGCGGTCCCGCGGCCCGCACCCCGGGGCCGGTGGCGGTCGCGGTCGCGGACTGTGCCGGGGAGCCGCACGTGCGCCCCGCCGAGTACCTGCTGGCCTGCGGGGACGGGAACAACCGCCTGGTCTCCCTGGAGTGGACCAGCTGGGGCCCCCGTACGGCGAAGGCCCGCGGCACCGACCTGGTCAACGACTGCGTGCCGTACTGCGCGGCCGGGCGCTTCCGCCCGTACCCGGTGGAGGTCACCCTGAGCCTGCCGGAGCCCTGGCCGGGCCGTCCGGGCACCAGCCGCTTCACCTCGATCCGGCTGGTCTACCCGCAGGCCGCCCCGGCCCCCTCGGGCCACGACGTGACTCTGCCGCTCGTCCTGCCGCCCGCGGTCCCTTAGGCCCAATGTTGGTGACTTAAGTTCTGTCCTGCCGAGTGATGGTGACGGTGTCAGGTGCGGGTGGTGTCCCGTTGCGATGCTCGGCTCGTTTG
>NZ_JBVJYM010000028.1:0-98308 GCF_055600495.1 Streptomyces sp. NPDC038213 | reverse complement strand
AACCGCTCACCCGCAGGCGACTTGACCTGCCCCACCCTCGCCACACCACAACCAACGAGCACAGAACATCTAAGTCACCAGCATTGGGCCTAGCCGCCGATCGCCGACATCGGGCGGTCGGGCTGCAGGAAGGACGGGTCGTCGAGGCCGGACCCCGCCTTCTTGCCCCACATCGCGACCTTCCACAGCCGGGCGATCTCCGCGTCCGGCGCACCGGAGCGCAGGGCGGCCCGCAGGTCCGACTCCTCGGTGGCGAAGAGGCAGGTGCGCACCTGGCCGTCCGCGGTGAGGCGGGTGCGGTCGCAGGCCCGGCAGAAGGGGCGGGTGACGGAGGCGATGACGCCGACGGTGGCGGGGCCGCCGTCGACGATCCAGCGCTCGGCCGGGGCGGAGCCGCGCTCGACGGCCCCCTCCTCGGTGAGCTCGAAGCGGGTGCGCAGCGAGGCCAGGATGTCCCCGGCGGTGATCATGCCGTCGCGCTTCCAGCCGTGCTGGGCGTCGAGGGGCATCTGCTCGATGAAGCGCAGCTCGTAGCCGTGGTCCACGGCCCAGGCGAGCAGGTCGGGGGCCTCGTCGTCGTTGAGCCCGGGCATCAGGACGGCGTTGACCTTGACGGGGGTCAGCCCGGCCTCCTGGGCCGCGGCCATGCCCTCGATGACGTCCTTGTGGCGGTCCCGGCGCGTGAGGGTCTTGAAGACCTCGGGGCGCAGGGTGTCCAGCGAGACGTTGACCCGGTCGAGCCCGGCGGCCTTGAGGGCCGCGGCGGTGCGCTTGAGGCCGATGCCGTTGGTGGTCAGCGACATCCTGGGGCGGGGGGCGAGGGCGGCGCAGCGCTCCACGATCCCGACCAGGCCGGGGCGCAGGAGGGGCTCCCCGCCGGTGAAGCGGACCTCGGTGACCCCCAGCTCGGTGACGGCGATGCCGATGAGGCGGACGATCTCGTCATCGGTGAGCAGGTCGGACTTCGCGAGCCACTGCAGGCCCTCTTCGGGCATGCAGTAGGTGCAGCGGAGGTTGCACCGGTCCGTGAGCGAGACCCGCAGGTCGGTGGCGACTCGGCCATAGGTGTCGATGAGCACTGAGGGCCCCCTCCCCTGTCCGGATTCATAGAGGTTTCCGCGCTGATTCCAGGTTTCCACGCTGCTTCGAGCCTACGTGACGCATGTGTCGGGAAGGGATGCCCGAATGAACGAGACGTAACGCGGCCGCGTCGTAGGGACCTACGACGCGGCCACCCTGCGTGTCCGGAGGATCTCAGTGGGCTCCCGCTCCGGTCAACGAGCGGACCTCCAGTTCCGCGTACTTCGCTACGTCGGGCTCCTCCTTCGACAGGACGGTGCCGAGCCAGCCCAGCAGGAAGCCGAGCGGGATGGAGACGATCCCGGGGTTCTCCAGGGGGAACCAGTAGAAGTCGGCGTTCTTGAACATCGAGGTGGGCTTGCCGGAGACCACCGGGGAGAAGAGCACGAGGACCACGGAGGAGACGAGGCCGCCGTAGATGGACCAGAGGGCGCCGCGGGTGGTGAACCGCTTCCAGAAGAGGCTGTAGAGGATCGTGGGGAGGTTGGCGGAGGCGGCGACGGCGAAGGCGAGGGCGACCAGGCCGGCGACGTTGAGGTCGCGGGCGAGGGCGCCGAGGCCGATGGCCACCGCCCCGATGCCGACGGTGGCCCAGCGGGCGGCCCGTACCTCCTCCTTCTCGGTCGCGTTGCCCTTGCGAATCACGTTCACGTAGAGGTCGTGGGCGAAGGAGGACGAGGAGGCGAGGGTGAGGCCGGCGACCACGGCGAGGATGGTGGCGAAGGCGACCGCGGAGATCACGGCGAGCAGGACCGCTCCCCCGGTGGACCCGCTGCCGCCGCCGACGGCCTCGGCGAGCATGGGGGCGGCGGTGTTGCCGGCCTTGTTGGAGGCCGTGATCGCGTCCCGGTCGAGGAGGGCGGCGGCGCCGAAGCCGAGGGCGATGGTCATCAGGTAGAAGGCGCCGATGATCCCGATGGCCCAGTTCACGGATTTGCGGGCGGCCTTGGCCGTGGGGACGGTGTAGAAGCGGATCAGGATGTGGGGCAGGCCCGCGGTGCCGAGGACCAGGGCGAGGCCCAGGGAGAGGAAGTCGATCTTCGAGGTGGCACTGGCCCCGTACTTCAGGCCGGGCTCCAGGAAGGCGGCGCCCTGTCCGCTGTTCTCGGCGGCCCGCCCGAGCAGCTCGGAGACGCTGAAGTCGAACTTCAGGAGCACGAGGAAGGTGATGAGCAGGGCGCCCGCGATGAGCAGGACGGCCTTGACCATCTGCACCCAGGTGGTGCCCTTCATCCCGCCGATGGAGACGTAGACGATCATCAGCAGGCCCACCAGCGCGACGATGGCGACCTTGCCCCCGTCACTGGTGATGCCGAGCAGCAGGGAGACGAGGACTCCGGCGCCGGCCATCTGCGCGAGCAAATAGAAGATGGACACGACGATGGTCGAGGTGCCCGCGGCGGTACGGACGGGCCGCTGCCGCATCCGGTACGCGAGGACGTCGCCCATCGTGTAGCGGCCGGAGTTGCGCAGGGGTTCGGCGACCAGCAGGAGGGCCACGAGCCAGGCGACCAGGAAGCCGATGGAGTAGAGGAAGCCGTCGTAGCCGAAGAGGGCGATGGCGCCGGCGATGCCGAGGAACGAGGCGGCGGACATGTAGTCGCCGGAGATGGCCAGGCCGTTCTGGAAGCCGGTGAACTGGCGGCCGCCGGCGTAGAAGTCGGCGGCGCCCTTGGTCTGGCGGCCGGCCCAGATGGTGATGACCAGGGTGCCGGCCACGAAGAGCCCGAAGAGGGTGATGATCAGCGGGCGGTGCTCGGCCGCGGATCCGGCCGCGAGCAGGGGGTTCATTCCGCGGCCTCCATACGGGCCTTGATGGCCTCGGCCCGGGGGTCGAGGCGGGCGGCGGCGTGGCGGGAGTACCACCAGGCGATGAGGAAGGTGGTGGCGAACTGCCCGAGGCCGAGGACGAGGGCGACGTTGACGTTCCCGTAGAGCCGGATCCCCATGAACCCGCCCGCGTAGTTCGACAGCAGGACGTACAGCAGGTACCAGGAGATGAACGCGACGGTCAGCGGGAAGGCGAACGAACGGTAGGAGCGGCGCAGTTCGGCGAACTCGGGGCTCTGCTGGACCCGGGCGAACTCCTCGGCCGAGGGGGCGCCCGGCGCGGTGGCCGGTGCTGCGTCCGGTGCTGCGTCCGGTTCGCCCGGGGGCGGCGGTGCTTCGGCGGTCACGGACTCTCCTTGCGGGGCGGGTGCGGCGGGATAAAGCGACAAAGCGACCTCCGGGGAGACGATGTGAGCGCATCCCCTGCTGACAACGGCACGGATGGCAGCAGAGAACGGTTCAACACCAGTTTTTTCTGTCGGAATTCGTTGCTTCGGCGGGAAGATCGGCGCTAGCTTCACTCGTCATGTACCCGTCCACCGCAACCCGCGGGAGGACGGCTTTTTCACGGATGATGTGGAGAACCCATGGCTCATCTCGGGTCCCGACGCCGCCGCGCACTCGCCGTGCCGGTCGGCCTGGCGCTCACGGCCTCGTTCGGCTTCCTCCCCGCGGTCACGGCCTCGGCCGCCCCGCAGGACACGGTGGCCCGCGCCGCTGACACCACCGGCCCGAAGCTGTCGTACGTGGTGAACCTCGGCCCGTACGGCCAGGTGAAGCAGGTCAAGAAGGCCATCGAGCGGGCCGGCGGCACGGTCGTGATCGCGTACGACAAGATCGGCGTGATCGTCGCCCACTCGCAGAACCCGGAGTTCGCCAAGACCATCCGGACCGCCAAGGGCGTGGCCTCGGCCGGCGCCACCCGCACCGCCCCGCTGCAGCCGGTCCAGACCCACGAAGAGGGCACGACCCAGAAGCTGAGCGCCGCGGACGCGGCCAGGGCGGCCGCCGAGGCGGCCCCGGGCCAGGAGCCGCTCGAGCCCAACCAGTGGGACCTTCGTTCGATCAAGGCCGACCAGGCGCACAAGATCAACGATGGCAGCAAGAAGGTCACGGTCGGCGTCATCGACACGGGTGTCGACGACACCCACCCCGATCTGGCCCCCAACTTCTCCAAGGAGCAGTCGGCCAACTGCGTCGGCGGTGTCGCGGACACCTCCGAGGGCGCCTGGCGCCCGTACGCCGACGGCAGCGACCACGGCACGCACGTGGCGGGCACCATAGCCGCCCCGCGCAACGGCATCGGCATGGCCGGTGTCGCGCCCGGCGTGAAGGTCTCCGCGATCAAGGTGAGCGAGCCGGCCACGAGCCTGTTCTTCACCGAGGCCGTGGTCTGCGGCTTCATGTTCGCCGCCGAGAAGGGGATCGAGGTGACGAACAACAGCTACTACGTGGACCCCTGGTACTTCAACTGCAAGACGGACGACGACCAGAAGGCCCTCGTGGAGGCCCTGGCCCGCGCGACGAAGTACGCCGAGCGCAAGGGCGTGCTGAACGTCGCCGCGGCCGGCAACTCCAACATGGACTTCGCCGCCGACGAGCTGGTCGACAACACCAGCCCGAACGACACCGTCCCGGTGCCGCGCACCATCGACCCGAAGGTCTGCCTGGACCTGCCCACGCAGCTCCCGGGCGTGGTCACCGTCACCTCGACGGGCGACCAGAACCTGCGCTCGTACTTCTCGAACTACGGGCTCGGCGTCGCCGACGTCGCCGCCCCCGGCGGCGACAAGTGGCAGGTCCCTGCCACCCCGGACGCCAACGGCCGCGTGCTGTCGACCGTCCCGGGCGGATACGGCTACAAGCAGGGCACCTCGATGGCCGCCCCGCACGTCGCCGGTGTCGCGGCGCTGCTGAAGAGCAAGCACCCCGGTGCGACCCCCTCGCAGCTCCAGCGGATGCTGAAGAACCAGGCCGACAAGCTGGCCTGCCCGACCAAGATCTACGACGCCACCGGCGCCCTGGTCGACGCCACCACCTGCGCGAGCAAGTGGGGCCAGACCGGCTACTACGGCGCCGGCCTGGTCAACGCCCTGCGCGCCGTCAAGTAGCACGCGCGGGCAGCACCCGCAGTACCCGGTAAGGGGGAGGGGCCGGGCGGAATCCATCCGCCCGGCCCCTCCGCCGTGCCCGCTGCCGGTGCCCGGCTCAGACGGTCACGGGGTGATGAGCACCTTCAGGGCGCTGCGGTCGTCCATGGCCGCGTAGCCCTGCGGGACCTCGTCGAGGGAGACGGAGCGGTCGAAGACCGGGGAGGGGTCGATGGTGCCGGCGAGCACGTCGGCGAGCAGCTCGGGGATGTACGCGCGGACCGGCGCGACCCCGCCCCGCAGGCTGATGTTGCGGTCGAACATGACGCCGAGGTCGAGTCCGGTGCCGCTGCCGTGCGGGACGCCGACGTAGCCGACGGAGCCGCCGTCGCGGGTGATGTTCACGGCCGTGCGCATGGACTCCTCGGTGCCGACCGCCTCGATGACGGCGTGGGCGCCCTGGCCGCCGGTGAGCTCGCGGACGGCGGCCTCGGCGGCCTCCCCGCGCTCGGCGACCACGTCGGTGGCGCCGAAGGTGCGCGCGATGTCGGTACGGGCGGTGTGGCGGCCCAGGGCGATGATGCGCTCGGCGCCCAGCCGGCGGGCGGCGAGGACCCCGCACAGGCCGACGGCCCCGTCGCCGACGACCGCGACGGTGGAGCCCGGGCGCACGCCCGCGCCGAGGGCGGCGTGGTGGCCGGTGCCCATGACGTCGGAGAGCGCGAGCAGGGCGGTCAGGAGGCGCTCGTCGGAGGCGGCGTCGGCGGGCAGCCTGACGAGGGTGCCGTCGGCGTGCGGGACGCGGACGGCCTCGCCCTGGCCGCCGTCGTGACCCACGGAGCCCCAGAAGCCGCCGTGCACGCAGGAGGTGTACAGGCCCTCGGTGCAGTAGGCGCAGACCCCGTCGGACCACATGAAGGGGGCGACGACCAGGTCGCCGGCGCGCAGGCCGGACACCCCGGGGCCGGTCTCCTCGACCACTCCGAGGAACTCGTGTCCGATGCGCTGGCCGGGCTGCCGCTGGGCCTGCCCGCGGTAGGCCCACAGGTCGCTGCCGCAGATGCAGGCGCGCAGGACGCGGACGACGGCGTCGCCGGGCTCGCGGACGGCGGCGTCGGGCACCTCCTCCACGCGGATGTCGTGCGGGGCGTGGATGACGGTGGCGCGCATGGTGCTGTCCTTCTGGGCCGGGCGGGTGCGGATCCGCGGGGTGTGCGGATCATGCGGAGGTGTCGGGTGCGACCTCCCTACGGTACGCCTGCGACCGGAGGGTGCCCTGCGCCAGGAGGTACTGGGCGGCCAGATAGGTGAGCATGATCCAGAAGTCGGGGCGGGGCATCTGGGGCCATTCGGCCACGCCGGTGGCGATGAGGGTGTCCGAGACCAGGAAGAGCGCGCCGCCGATGCCGGCGGTGCGGCCGAGGGCCCCGGCCCGGTAGGCCATGGCGGTCAGCAGCAGGCTGTATCCGGCCACGGGGATCCGCAGGTCGGCGGGGAGGTCGGGCCAGAGCAGGGCCACGGTGGCGACGAGGGCGACGGCGTACCCGGCGCCGGCGGCGGGCGAGGTGCGGCCCCGGCCGAAGAGGACGAGGTAGCAGACGTGCCCGAAGGCGAAGGAGCCCATCCCGATCAGGAAGGCGGTCTCGGCGTCGAAGAGGAGGGCCACGTCCCCGCCCCAGCCGAAGAGCAGGGCGAGGGCCAGCAGCCGCGGGCCGCGCCGGGTCAGGACGTACGCCACGAGCAGCGGCATCAGCAGCGGCTTGAAGAGCACGTGCCCGGTGTGCCAGTCGGCGAGCAGCGAGCCGAGGTCGGCCGCGGCGGCCGCGCCGAAGGCGGCGAGCAGGGCCCGGCCGAGCCGCTCGCGGCCGGGGGCGGGGGCGGCTGCGCCGGGGGCCGGGGCGGCGGGGGTGGTGGTCACGCGGCACGCTCCGGTGCGGTGGCGGCGGGGGCGGGTACGGCGGCGGGCCCGGTGGGCCCGGTGGGCCCGGTCGCGGGTGCGGGCTGCGCGTCCGGGCTCCAGCCCGGACCGCGGAACACCCGCCCGGCCCGCTCGCGCCAGCTGCGGGCGGCGCGGACGTCTCGGGCGATGGCGGCGTACTCGTGGGTGGCCACGCGCAGCGGGTTGTACGTGGTGATGTTCTTGGTGAGTCCGTAGACGGGCTTGTCGGTCTCGCCGGTCCAGGAGCCGAACGCGCGGTCCCAGAGGATCAGGATCCCGCCGAAGTTGCGGTCCAGGTAGCCGCCCTGGGAGGCGTGGTGGACCCGGTGGTGCGAGGGGGTGTTGAACACGTACTCGACGGGCCGGGGCAGCTTGCCGATCCGCTCGGTGTGGATCCAGAACTGGTAGAGCAGGTTGAGCGAGTAGCAGAAGGCCACCGCGGCCGGGTGTACGCCGAGGGCGATCATCGGCAGGTAGAAGGGCCAGGTGGTGGCGCTGGTCCAGGGCTGGCGCAGGGCGGTGGTGAGGTTGAACTTGCGGCTGCTGTGGTGGACCACGTGGCAGGCCCACAGGATGCGGACCACGTGGTGTCCGCGGTGCTGCCAGTAGTAGAGGAAGTCCTGCGCGAGGAGCATCAGCGGGACGGTCCACCAGAGGAACGGCACGCGCAGCGGGGTCAGTTCGTAGACCGCCGTGTAGATCGCGAGCACGGGGATCTTCCACAGGAGGTCGAAGCCGATGCTGCCGATGCCCATGCTCAGGCTGGTGACGGCGTCCTTGGTGTCGTAGCCCGCGGCGTCCTCGTCGGGATGGAGCCGGTAGCTGACGGCTTCGATGACGGTGAGCAGCACGAAGGCCGGTATGGACCAGAGCACGACATCGGGGAGGTTCGGCATGGAAGGACCATAGAGGCGGTTCGGAGGCCCCGCCAGGGGTTGTTACCAATCAGTACTGAAGGAAGTTACCGGCGGTTAGCAGCCGTCTCGCGCCGTTCCCCTGTGCGGCCCCCGCGGCCCGGCCGATACTGGACCACCCAAGGGGAGGGGGGCCTCGTGACGGGGTGGGAGACGGTACTGCTCAAGGCCGCGGGCACGGCCGCGGGGATGCTCGTGAAATCGCTCTTCGGCCGGGAGCCCGGCGCCGGGCTGGCCCGGGACCCGGCCGCCCCCGCCCCGCGCTGGCGGCGCCCCGCAGAGCTGGGCGGGCCGGAGGTGGAGCGGCTCGCCCGCGGGCTGGCCGACCGCCTGCGGGGCCCCTGCGAGCGGCTGCCCGCGCACGAGCGCGAGGCGGTCGCCGAGACCGTCCGGGAGGCCTTCGCGGGCCTCGGCACCCTGGACCCGGCGGCCCTGTACGCGGCCGACCTCGACCCGGAGCGGCTGGCCGCGGCCGTCCGGGCGCACACCCCGCCGGGGGCCGGGCTGAGCGCGGCCGGGGAGGGCGCGTACGCCGAACTGGTCGGCCTGTGCTGCCGGCACGTGGTCGAGTACGCGACCACCCTGCCCGGCTTCGGCGCCCGCACCGGCGTGGAGCTGGTCCGGCGCACCGGCGACCTGGCCCGCGCCCTCGACGGCGTCGGCGAGCGCCTCGGCCCGGCCCCCGGCTCCGCCGCCCACGCCTTCGAGGAGGCGTACGCCGCCTACACCGCCGCGACCCAGTCCCGGCTGGAGCTCTTCGGGCTGACGCTGGGCCGGGGGCGGCAGGAGTGGCCCCTGGACGCCGCGTACATCAGCCTCGCCGTCAGCGGGGAGGCCCGGCCGCCGGGCGCGCCGGGGGTGCCGGGGCCGGGCACCCCCGCCAAGGTCAAGGCCGAGCAGGCGCTCGCCGGAGCGGACCGGCTGCTGTTACGGGGCCCGGCGGGCTCGGGCAAGAGCACGCTGGTCCAGTGGCTCGCCCTGAACTCCGCCCGCCGCAGCTTCGGCGGCGAACTGCGCGACTGGAACCGGTGCGTGCCCTTCGTCCTGCGGCTGCGGTCCTTCAACTCCCCCGGGGTGCTGCCCGCCCCCGGCGACTTCCTGCGGGCCGCGGCGGTCCCGATGGCGGGGGCCGCCCCGGCGGGCTGGGTGGAGGACCTGCTCGCCCGGGGGCGCGCGCTGGTGCTCGTGGACGGGGTGGACGAGGTGCCGCAGCGGATGCGGCGGTACGCCGAGGACTGGCTCCGGCACCTGATCGCCGCGTACCCGCAGGCCCGGTACGTGGTCACCACCCGGCCCTCCGCGGTACCGGACGGGTGGCTGGCCCGGCACGGGTTCACCGCCCACTCGCTGCTTCCGATGGACCGCGCCGACATCCGCACCTTCATCGGGCACTGGCACGCGGCGGCCCGCCAGGAGGACGCGGCCGCCGACCTGCCCTCCCTGGACCGGTACGAGTCCTCGCTGCTGAAAGCGGTCAAATCCCGCCGGGACCTGGGGCGGCTGGCCACCAACCCGCTGATGTGCGCCCTGCTGTGCGCCCTGAACCGCGACCGGCGGATGCAGCTCCCGCGCGCCCGCAAGGAGCTGTACGACGCGGCGCTCGACCTGCTGCTCGTCCGGCGGGACACCGAGCGGGAGATCAACGGGGTGGAGGGGGTCGAGCTCACCCGCGACGAGCAGGTGCTGCTGCTCCAGCGGTTCGCGTACTGGATGATCCGCAACGACCAGCGGGAGGGCTCGCGGCAGGAGGCGGTGGAGATGGTGGACCGCTGGCTGGACGCCATGCCGCAGGTCCGCGCCCAGGGCAGTGCCGAGCAGGTCTTCTCGCACCTGCTGATCCGCAGCGGGGTGCTGCGCGAGCCGACCCCGGGAGCCGTGGACTTCGTCCACCGCACCTTCCTCGACTACCTCGGGGCGAAGGAGGCCGTCGAGACCCGGGACTTCGGGGTGCTGGCCCGCAACGCCTACGACGACCGCTGGGACGACGTGGTGCGGATGGCGGTGGGCCACGCCCGTGCCGACGAGCGGGCGTACCTGCTGCGGGAGCTGCTGCGCCGGGCGGACCGCTCCAAGCGCTACCGCAGCCGCCTGGTGCTGCTCGCCGCGGCCTGCCTGGAGCACGCGCCCGAGCTGGACCCCGGCGTGCGGGCCGAGATCGGCGCCCGGACGGCGACCCTGATGCCGCCGCGGACGGAGAAGCAGGCCGAGGAGGTGGCCAAGGCCGGGGAGCTGGTGCTGGAGATGCTGCCGGAGCCCGTGGACCTGACCGAGGAGGAGGCGGCGGCGACCGTGCGCACCGCGGCCCTGGTGGGCGGGCCCCGGGCCCTGGAGGTGATCGCGGGCTTCCGCGCGGACCTGCGCTTTCGCGTCTGCTACGAGCGCTCGCGGGGCTGGCGGGGCTTCGAGGCGGAGCCGTACGCCGGGGCCGTGCTCGCCGGGACGGAGCTCGGGGAGGCGTTCCTGCAGGTGCACACGGCGGAGCAGCTGGCGCTGCTGCCGCGGCTGGACCACCTGACCCGGGTGCACCTGGAGGGCGAGCACGGCCTGCCGGCCGAGATCCTGGCCCACCGGGGCCTGGAGCGGCTGTACCTCGGCAGCGACCCGGGGCTGCGGGACCTGTCCCCGCTGCACGGGCTGCCGCGGCTGCGGCTGCTGGGCCTCGACGCCTGCCAGGCCGTGGACCTGGACGGGCTGCGCGGGCTCCCGCTGAACACCCTCTACCTCTACCGGCTCCCCGACGGCCTGGGCCTCGAAGCCCTCGCGGAGCTGGCGGACCTGACCCACGCGGGCATCGACTTCGACCCCGGGTACGCCTCGGCCGGTGAGATCCCGGCGGGGCCGCAGCTGACCGGGCTGGGCCTGTACAAGGGCGCCCGGCGGCTGAGCCTGGCGGGGCTGGAGAAGTGGGAGTCGCTGCACTGGCTGACCGTGTCGGGGGACGAGCAGGCCCGGGAGCTGGAGCGGCTGGCCCCGCTCCCGCCGCTGAGCCAGCTCCAGGTGCTCGACCAGAGCGGCCTGGACACGGCCTCCCTGCTGCGCCACCGCCGCCTGAACACCCTCTACCTGGGCTCGTCGGTCCTGGTCTCGGGCCTGGAGCCGCTGCGGGCCCTGCCGGAGCTGCGGCACCTGCGCCTGCACGACTGCGGGGACTGGATCGACCTGACCCCGCTGGCGGACCTGGAGGGCCTGGTGGTCGACGTGTCGGGCACGGCGCAGGTGCTGGGGACGAGCCTGTTCCCGCCGGGCCGGATCCGCAGCGGATTCTGATCCGGCCCGGCGGGCGGCTCCGGGCTACCAGACCCGCACCGAGCCCCCCGGTGCGAAGGCCGGGCTGGAGGCCTCCGGCGGGATCTCGGTGAGCGGGCGGGCGATCTCCGCGACCGTCGGGCCGTGTTCGGCGGCGATCGGGTCGAGGAGGGCGAGGTCGAAGCCGTAGACGCGGGCGGCGTTGCCGCCGGCCATGGCCGCGACCTCCTCCTTCGGCAGGCCCGCGTACGCGATGCGCAGGCCCTCGCGGGAGTAGGGGGTGGTGCCCTCGTCATGCGGGTAGTCGCTGCCCCACATGATCTTGTCGAGGCCGATCCGGTCCCGCAGCGGCACCTCGTGCGGGCGCATGAAGCTGGCGCCGACGAAGCAGTTCTCCCGCCAGACCTCGCTGGGCCCCCGGCCCATGGCCTCGGCCAGTCCCGCGCCGAACTTCCGCTCGGCGGTCTGCGCCCGGCCCGCCGCGGCGACGAGCCGGCCGTGGTAGTAGTCCAGCATCTCCAGGACCCCGGGGATCCAGCCGGAGCCCTGCTCGGTGAGGACCAGCTTCAGGCCGGGGTGGCGCCGGAAGGCCCCGCCGAAGACCAGGTGCCACAGGGCCCGGTGGGAGAACCAGGTGGTCTCCACCATGAACACCGCCCGCGCCGCGGGCTCCTCGCCCAGCGGCGGGGAGGCCGAGCCGCCGTGGTGGTTGACGGGGACGCCGAGCTCTTCGCAGACCGCCCAGACCGGGTCGTAGGCCTGCGAGTACAGCTCGGGCACCGGGGAGCCGGGCGGCACCCCGGGCAGCAGGATCCCGCCGGTGAGCCCCGCGGCCGCGGTGCGGCGGATCTCGGCGACGGCCGCGTCCACGTCGTTGAGGAGGATCTGCGCCACGCCCGCGCGCCGGCCGGGGGCGAGCGCGCAGAAGTCGGCGAGCCAGCGGTTGTGGGCCTGGAGCCCGGCCCAGCGCAGCTCGTACTCGGCGCGGGTGGGCGGCTGGGCCATCAGCGAGGCGCTGGGGAAGAACGGCGGGATGGTGTTGGGGAAGACCACCTCGGCGACGATGCCGTCGGCCTCCAGCTCGGCGAGGCGCCGGTCGGAGTTCCAGTTGCGGTCGGCGGTGTCGGCGAGGAGGTCCTCGTACGGGTTGGTGTAGGAGGCGGCCCAGGCGTCGAAGGCCTCGTGGTGCCGCTTCTCCAGGTACGGGCGGTAGTCGAGGAGGTCCGCGCCGGCGTGGCAGTCCGCGGAGATGACGGTGTAGCGCTCGTCCCCCGGGTGCGCGGCGGTCACCTGTCCACCCCCAGTACGGGGAAGTCGCCGCCGGTCAGCCAGTGCCGGCCGGTCTCGCGGGAGCGGGCCCAGGAGGCGGCGACGGCGTCCTGGTCGGGGCTCTGGCCGAGTTCGGCGGGGGTGGGTCCGATGCGGCGGGCGAGGGGGGCCAGCTTCGCGGTGTCGAAGCCGAAGACCTCGGCGGCGGCCAGGCCCAGCATCCGGCGGGTCTCGTCCACGGGGATGTCGTGGAAGGTGCTGCGCAGCCACTGGCGGGTGTTCGGCCAGGTGCCCTCCGGGTGCGGGAAGTCGCTGCCCCACAGGATGTTGTCCACGCCGATCTCGTAGCGCTGGGCCAGTTCGCGGCGCTTGGTGTTGGTGGCGCAGACGAAGACCTGCCGGTCGAGGTACTCGCTGGGCGGGCGTTTGAGCTCGGCGAAGGGGGAGAGCTTCTTGCCGCCGTGGGCGCCGAGGTAGAGGCGGTCCATGAACCACAGCTGGTTGGGCAGCCACCAGCAGCCCGACTCTGCCACGCCGAACCTCAGGCCGGGGTGGCGCTCGAAGACCCCGGACCAGAGCAGGAACCACAGGGGGCGGGCGGGCCACCAGGTGACCTCGGAGACGTAGATGCCGAGGTGGTCCCCGTACTCGTGGCGGGGCGCGGCCCCGGAGTGGGTGACGAGCGGCATCCGGGTCTCGGCGGCGGCGGCCCAGACCGGGTCGTAGCGGCGGTCGTGGTACGGCGCCCTGTCGACCCACATGGAGGGGATCATGAGGGCGCCGAGGCCGGACTCCTTGGCCCGGTGGATCTCGGCGACGACCTTTCCGGGCTCGCCCGTGATGGGCAGCAGGGCCACCCCGCAGTGCCGTTCGGGGTGCTCGGAGACGAACTCGGCCAGCCAGCGGTTGTGGGCCTGCGCCCCGGCCATGCCGAGTTCGGGGTCCTGGTCCCCGGAGAGGCCGAGTCCCACTCCGAAGGGGGCGGCGGTCTGGCTGTCCACGGCGTCGGCGTCGGGGAAGACCACCTCGGCGGCCACCCCGTCGCCGTCGAGCTCCTTGATGCGCTGGGCGGTGTCCCAGCCTCCGCGCAGGCCCTCCTCGTGGTCGTGGAACCACTTCTCGGCGAAGGCCTCGTTGCGCACCCCGAGCCGGGTGGCCTCCTCGCGGCGGGCGTCGCGCTGGCCGAGGAACTCGTCGAACTCGCGGTGGAAGCGGGGGTCGAGGTAGGGCCGGTACTGCTCGGTGGGCAGTCCGGCGTGGCAGTCGGAGGAGACGACCAGGTACGGGTCTTCGTACCCGGCGCCCTCCCGGCGGGCGTTCGCGTGCTCGCTCAACGGGGGCCCCTCAGTCGAGTCAGTCGAGGATGAAGCGTTCCAGGTAGGCGGGGTTGGAGCGGTCGAGCATGGACTGCGAGCGGGCGCGGATCTGCCGGTCGCTGTGCTCGCTCGCGGGGAGCATCCAGAAGCGTCCGTCCCGGATGCCGTCGACGACGTGGGCGGCGACCTCTTCGACCGGGGTGAAGTGCACCTCCTGGCCTGCGGCCTTCATCGCGGCCTCGTACTGGTCGAGGGTGCGGTACGGGCTCCTGCGCGGGCGCTGCTTGGCGTAGCGCTCGGGGCGGTTGCGGTGGGACTCCCACAGGCCGGTGCGCAGCATGTGCGGGCCGGGGAAGAGCACGGAGGCGCCGATCCGGGCGTCCTCGGCCCTGAGGTGGGCGTACAGGGACTCGGTCATGGTGACGACGGCGGCCTTGGTGACGGCGTAGACGGAGGCGGTGGGCAGGGGGGCGATGCCGCCGTCGCCGGAGGAGGTGTTGACGACGTGGCCGGGGGCGCCGCCGGCGAGCATCCGGGGGACGAAGGCCTGGATGCCGTGGAAGACGCCCCAGACGTTGACGGAGAAGGCCCATTTCCAGTCGTTGGGCTCGTGCTCCCACATGCGGCCCTCGGCGCCGGAGCCGACCCCGGCGTTGTTGCAGAGGACGTGGACGGCGCCGAAGGTGTCGTAGGCGGCGTCGGCGAGGGCGGTGACGGAGTCGCGGTCGCTGACGTCGACGGTGCGCGCGAGCACCTCGGCCCCGGCGGCGGCCAGCTCCTTCCCGGCCGCGGCGAGGGCGCCCTCCTCCACGTCGGCGAGGACCACCCGGAGCCCCTCGGCGGCGAAGCGGCGGGCCATGGCCAGTCCGATGCCGCTCGCGGCCCCGGTGACGACGGCGGTCTGACCCGGTTCGAGCCGCATCTCAGGCGCTCCCCTCGGGCGGTCCGTCGAGGACCTGCTGGGGGTCGTCGTAGCGCTGGTGGATGTACGGCAGGAGGGCCTGGGCGCTGACCCGCTCGACGGCGCGGCCGCGCTGGTCGGTGGTCTTCTCGCCGATGGTGATGCCGACGAGGCGGCGTACGGCGAGGTCGGCCACGGGGTCGTACATGGACTCGCGCAGGACCACGTCGCCGGTGACGGACTCCAGCCTGCGGACCTTCTCCAGCCGGGTGCAGTGCACGAGCACCGGGTCGGACTCGAAGCCCGAACCGTCCACGGCGGGGAGGAACTTGAAGTAGAAGTCGGTCTTCTCCACCGGCTCGGGCAGCGGCAGTGCGCGGTCCACGGCCCCGCGGACCTCGACGAAGGCGATGCCGTGCCGGGCGAGGGCGGCGCGGACGACCAGGCCGTCGCGCTCCACGGTGACCTCGCCGAGCTTCTTGGGCTCGCCGAAGACCTCGCGGCCGCCGGTCAGGGCCCGCTCGTGGGTCATCGGCATGACCAGCGGGTACCAGCCCTCGACCCCGCCGTGCCGGGCGGCGACCGCGACGGATCCGGCGCCCAGGGGGTAGCCGGTCAGGTCCACCCTGCTGATGTTGGCGCGGACGAGGGGGCGTTCGGCGGGCTTGAGCGGCGGGGGCAGGACGGCCGCCACCACGTCGGGGTCGGTCTCCCAGACGGCCACCACCCCGGTGGACCAGATGTCGGGGAGCTTGGAGCTCTTCTCGCGGGAGGCCGCGATCTCGGCCTCGGTGCGCGCGCCGTACCGTACGCGTGCCATGGGCGTACCACCCTTCGGTCGGTGTTCCTCCGTGGGCGCTGCGGGGTTCTGTAACACAGTTACACCGCTGCCGATGAAGGGTAAAGAGGCCTGCACGAAAGAGAACTGACGGATCGCCAGATGCCTTGGGGAGGCGAGGAGCCCATGACCGCGCGCAACCAGCTCACCCGCGAGGACGTCCTGGCGGCGGCCGCGTCCCTGGTCAGGCAGCACGGACCGGCCGCCCTGACCATGCGCCGGCTCGCCGCCGCCCTCGGCACGGCCGTCACCTCGATCTACTGGCACGTCGGCAACCGCGAGTGCCTCCTCGACGCCCTGGTCGAGCGGACCGTCCGCGAGATGGGCGAGATCCGGCCCGCGGGCCGCACCCCGGCCGAGCGGATCGTCTCCGTGGCCCGCTCGCTGCGCCAGGAGCTGCGCGAGCGCCCGCACCTGATCGCGATGGTCCACGAACGCGGCCTCACCGAGCGGATGTTTCTGCCCGCACAGCAGGCGCTCGTCCGCGAGGTGCACGCGGCCGGGCTGCACGGCACGCGGGCCGCCGACGCCGTCCGCGCGGTGCAGTTCCAGGTGGTCGGCTTCGTCCTGGTCGAGCGCAACCGCGAGCGCTCCCCCGCCCCGGCAGCCGCCGAGGGCGGCCTCTGGGACCCGGCGGCGGCCCCGGGCGACCCGGCCCTGTCCCGCTCCCTGTCCCGCCCGGCCGACCCCGAACGGATCTTCCTGCTGTCCGTACGGTCCCTGGTGGCGGCCCTGCTGACCGGGCCCGCCCGGTAGGGCGCCCGGGTTCCCCTTCGCGGATCCCGGCGGACCGGGCCGGTCGGCGGCCGCCGGGCGGCGCGGGGCGGCCCCCGCCGGGCGGGGGCCGGGTACGAGGTCCGGGCCACGGGTGTCGGTGCGGGCCCGTATCCTCTGTGACCATGCTCGACGACCGTACGACCGCAGAGACGACCTGGCCGGCCGCGTACCCGCAGGGGTACGCGGTCGTCGACGTGGAGACCACCGGGCTCGCGCGCGACGACCGGATAGTCTCCGCGGCCGTCTACCGGCTGGACGCGCGGGGCAACGTGGAGGACCACTGGTACACGCTGGTCAACCCGCAGCGGGACCCCGGCCCGGTCTGGATCCACGGGCTCACCGCCGAGGTGCTCGCGGACGCCCCCCTCTTCGGGGAGATCGCGGGCGAGTTCGCGCAGCGGCTGGCCGACCGCGTGCTCGTCGCGCACAACGCCATGTTCGACTGGCAGATGATCGCCCGGGAGTACGCGCGGGCCTCCGACGCCCCTCCGGTCCGTCAGCGGCTGTGCACCATCGCCCTATCGAAGGAGCTCCGCCTCCCGCTCCCCAACCACAAGCTGGAATCGCTCGCCGCGCACTTCGGCGTGGTCCAGCAGCGCGCCCACCACGCCCTCGACGACGCCCGCGTCCTGGCCGAGGCCTTCCGGCCCTCGCTGCACGCGGCCGCGCGCGACGGGCTGCGGCTGCCGCTGCTCGAATGCCGGCCGCTCACCGAGTGGTCGGACTCCCCCGCCGCCCCGCGGATCGGGCAGCAGGCCTCCTACCGCGGTGGCGGCGGCAGCTGGCGCCCCTCGCGCAAGCGCCCGCCGTGCCCGTACCCGAACCCCGGGCGGTACGAGGACGGCAGGCCGCTGCGCCAGGGCATGCGGGTCGCCTTCTCGGGGGACACCTCCGTGGACCGCGAGCTGCTGGAGGACCGCGCGGTCGAGGCCGGGCTGCACGTGGCGACGAGTGTGTCGCGCCTCACCAGCCTGCTCGTGACCAACGACCCCGACTCGGCCACCTCCAAGACCGCCAAGGCCCGGACCTTCGGCACCCCCGTCGTGGACGAGGCCGCCTTCACCCAGCTCCTGCGGGACGTGGCTGCGGCAGACGGGTGAGCGCGGCGCGACGCGCCCGCGCCCCGCTCGCCCGGCGGCCTCCCCCGGTCCCACCCTGTGGCGCATGGCACGTTGCGAGGTCTGCGGAAACGACTACGGCATGTCCTTCGAGGTGCACGCGCAGGGCGCGGTGCACGTCTTCGACTGCTTCTCCTGCGCCATCCACCGCATGGCGCCCATCTGCGAGCACTGCAAGGTCCCGATCATCGGCCAGGGGGTCGAGGTCCAGGGCGCGTGGTACTGCGGGGCGCACTGCGCCCGGGCGGAGGGGAAGGTGGGCATCGTCGACCGCGTCTGACCGCCGGCGGCCCGGCCGCGGGGCACCCCCCGCGGCCGGGTCCGGTGCGCGGCGGGTACCGTCGTGGGCGTGTACCGCTTCGTGCTGACCCGGCAGTGGGTGCTCTTCACCCTCTTCGCCTTCCTCCTCCTCATCCCCGTGATGGTCAAACTGGGCTTCTGGCAGTTCCACCGCCACGAGCACCGGGTCGCACAGAACCAGCTGATCGCCGGCAACCTCACCGCGGATCCGGTACCGGTGACCGAGCTCACCTCCCCGGGCCACCGGGTCCCCCGCGCCGACCTGTGGCGCGCGGTCACCGCCACCGGCACGTACGACAGCGCGCACGAGGTCGTGGTCCGGATGCGGACCTCCGCCGACGACAAGCTCGGCTTCCACGTCCTGACCCCGCTGGTCCTCGGCGACGGCCGGGCCGTCCTCGTCAACCGCGGCTGGGTGGCCGGCGGCGGCGACGCCCGCGCCCATCCGCCCGTACCGCCCGCGCCTCGCGGCGAGATCACGGTCACCGGGCGGCTGAAGGCCGACGAGACCACCGAGGGCAGCGGGATCAAGGACCGCAAGGGCCTGCCCGACCGCCAGGTGATGCTGATCAACAGCGGGCAGCAGGCGAAGGCCCTGGGCCGCGGGGTACTCGGCGGCTACATCGAGCTGACCGCGCCGGCCCCCGCGGACGGCAGCCCCCAGCCGGTCCCCGAGCCGGACCACGAGTCGATCGGCGCGCACATGGCGTACGCGGTCCAGTGGTGGCTGTTCGCGGCGGCGGTCCCGGTGGGCTGGGTGGTCCTGGTACGCCGCGAAAAGCGCGACCGCGAGACGGCGGCGGCCACCGCATCCGCGGGAACGGGCCCGGAGGGGGACGCGGACGGGGGGCCGGAGGGGGACGCGGACGGGGGGCCGGATTCCGGCGCGGGCGGCGGGTCGGGGGTTTCGGCGGTCACGGCCTGAGCCGTCGGGGCGCGGGCTCGGTAGCGTAGGGCCATGGATCTTGGACTGAAGGACCGCGTCTACGTCGTCACCGGAGCCACCCGCGGACTGGGCTTCGCCGCCGCGCGCGAACTGGCCGCCGACGGCGCCAAGCTCGTCGTCACCGGCCGGGACGCCCAGCGGGCCGCCGAGGCCGCGGCCGCCCTCGGCCCGGACGCCCTCGGGGTGGCCGCCGACAACTCCGACCCCGGCACCGCCCACCGCCTGATCGCCCAGGCGCGCGAGCGCTTCGGCCGCTTCGACGGGATCCTCGTCAGCGTGGGCGGGCCCGCGCCGGGGTTCGCCTCCGACAACACCGATGCGCAGTGGACCGCCGCCTTCGAGAGCGTCTTCCTGGGCGCCGTACGGCTCGCCCGGGAGGCCGCCGCCGAGCTCGGGGAGGGCGGGGTCATCGGCTTCGTGCTGTCCGCGTCCGTGTACGAGCCGATCCCGGGGCTGACCATCTCCAACGGCCTGCGGCCGGGGCTCGCGGGCTTCGCGAAGTCCCTCTCCGACGAGCTCGGGCCGCGGGGGATCCGGGTGGTGGGGCTGCTGCCTTCGCGGATCGACACGGACCGGGTGCGGGAGCTGGATGCGATGTCCGGGGATGCGGAGGCTGCGCGGGCCGGGCATGAGGCGCAGATTCCGCTGCGGCGGTACGGGGCGCCCGAGGAGTTCGGGCGGGCTGCGGCGTTTCTGCTCTCGCCGGCGGCCTCGTATCTGACCGGGGTCATGCTCCCCGTCGACGGCGGCGCCCGCCACGGCTTCTGACCCGGGGTCCGCTGCGCGGGGCCTGTTCCCCTACCCGCCCCTTCCCGAACTGGGGCTCCGCCCCAGACCCCGCGCCTCAAGCGCCGGCGGGGCTTGATTTGCCGCCTGCGGCGGCAATATCAAGCCCGCGCGGCGATTGAGCGCACCGGGCGCGCAGCGCACGGAACGGGGTCCGGGGCGGAGCCCCGGTATCGGGAAGGGGCGGGGTGGGGAACAGCCCCCGCGCAGCGGGACACAGGGTCAGGGGTCGGGGCGTCACGTGACGCGTTGGGCGTGGTGGCGGGTTACCTGGAGGCGGACCTCCGCCGGGAGTTCCGCCAGCCCCGCCGACACCCGCGCATGCTCCAGCACCCGCCCCGCCACCCCCGCCACCGCATCCGCCGGCACCGCATGCGGCTCCAGCACCAGCCGCGCCCGCACGAACGGCGCCCCGCGCCTGCGGTGCAGCGTCAGGTGCGCGGACGCGACCCCGTCCATCGCGGCGGCCTCCGCGTTCATCGCCGCCTCCAGCGCCGCGCCCCGCAGCAGCGCCCCCGCCCCGTCCCCGGTGTCGACCAGTACGGCCGCCAGGCGCGAGCGGCGCAGCTGGGCGAGGAGCCACCACAGCGCGAGCAGCACGCACACGGCGAGCCCCGCGATCACGGCGGGCCACCACCAGCCCTCATCCTCCCAGCGCTGCCGGTCCGCAGCGGAGAGCAGGACGTCGCTGCGGCCCGCGTACGGCCAGGAGCCGGTGAGGACCACCGCGCCGAGGGCGGTGAGGACCAGCCCGGCCAGTGCCAGCAGGGTCCGGTTGACCACGGGGAGCACCGGCTCACCCCTTCCTGGGCGCGCGGGCGACCCGGACGTGCAGCTGCGGCGGGTGGGCGAGGCCGAGTTCCTCGACGGCCACGTCGAGTACGTGTTCCAGGTCGGAGCGGACCTCGTCCAGTTCGCGGAAGTGCGAGGAGACCTTGACCCCGATCCGGGACCGGCCGACCGAGACCCGTACGGACTCCACTCCGGAGACCTCCATGGCCCGGTCCCGCACGATCAGCCCGACCGCCTTGCGGGTCAGCCCGCCCCGGATCCCCTCGGGGGCGTGCACGGGCAGCAGCCGGCGCAGTCCTGGCGTGCACGCCAGGAAGAGGAGCAGCAGTCCGCACAGGACCAGCGCCACTGCGGCGGCGACCACTCCCGGGTCGTCCAGGGTCGCGGTCTCCAGCCGTTCGGCGAGCTCCCGGCGCCAGGCCGCGCCGGGCCGGCCTGCGCGTACGGCCGCCACGTCGTAGAGGAGCAGTCCGGAGGCGCCCAGGAGGACCAGGGCGGTGAGGCCGGCCGGCACCCGCCGTGCCGACCGGAACCGCCGTACCCGGCCGCCCGGACCGGAACCCGCGGGGGAGGCGGGGGAAGCGGCGGGCGGGTCCTTGGACAGCAGGTCCCGGGACGGCTCGCCCCCGGGCGGCCGCGCCCCGGAGGCTCCGGCGGGCCGGGCCGTCACCGGAGCCTGGCCCGGGCGCCCGGGCGGGTGTGGGCGGAGTGCAGGCGCTCCACGTCGACGTCCACCTCGGGTACGGCCATCCCGGCCAGCTCCTCGACGCGTTCGGCCACCCGGCGGCGTACGGCGGCGCACTGGGCGCCGATATCGCCGGGGTAGGCCAGCTCCAGGCTGATGCGCACGCGCGCGATGTCGTGGTGCACGGTCACCGAGGCGTGCGGGTCCGCGCCCTCGGGCGGGGGCGGGCCCAGGGCCTCGCGGGCCGCGCGGGCGGCGATCTTCGCCACCACGCGGTCGGCGATCCGGGTCGCCCCGCGCCGGGCGGGCGCCGCGGCGGCCCGCCGGACGGGCCGCACGGTCCGCGGGTCGGGCGCGCCGAGCGGGTCGGTCCTGCCGAAGCGGTCGGGCATGCCGAGCGGGTCGGCCTCACCGAAAGGTCCGGCCGGGTCGGCCTCACCGAAAGGTACGGGCCCGCCGGGCGGGTCCGTCGGGTCCGGGCGGGACGGGTCGGGGGGCGGGGTGCCGGGGGCGGGGGCGGGCACCCGGGGTCACCGCCGCCGGTCTTCGCGGGAGCGGAAGAAGGTGCCCGGGTCGAGGTCCCCGTCGAGGAACCGCCCCGCGGTGAAGCCGATGGCGCCGAGCGCCGCCACCAGCAGGAAGGCCCCGAAGCCGCCGAAATACCCGGCGAACCCCAGCGCCATGCCGGCCACCATGCCGGCCACGGCCATGCTCATCGCGCGCTCCTCTCGGCCGCCGTCCGCCTACTGGAGCCGGCTGCCCGCCTCGGACTCCTCGTCCGCCTCGTCCGGCAGTTTGACGTCGGTGACCGCGATGTTGACCTCGACCACTTCGAGGCCGGTCATCCGCTCCACCGCCGAGATGACGTTCTCACGGACGGCCCCGGCCACGTCGCGGATCGACACGCCGTAGTCCACGACGATTTCCAGGTCGAGGGCCGTCTGCACCTCGCCGACCTCGGCCTTCACCCCGCGCGAGACCGATTTCCCGCCGCCTCCGGGGACCCGGTCGCGCACCGCGCCGAGGGTGCGCGAGAGGCCGCCGCCCATGGCGTGGACGCCGATGACCTCGCGGGCCGCGAGTCCGGCGATCTTCTCGACCACCCCGTCGGCGATGGTGGTGCGCCCGCGGCTGGCGGCCGCCGGGGTCCTGCCGGTGTCGGATTCGGTCATCGCGCTGTTCCCTCCGGACGTGGCGTACGGACTACCCGACCCACGGTAAGCGCGGACTCCGGCCCGCGCTTGGGGACGCCCCCCAGGGGGTGACGGCCGGGCGTACGGCGCTCCTTCCCGCACACCGCCCCGCCCATGCCGCGGCCCGCCCGTACCGGGGCACGGGCGGGCCGGAGACTGCTGCGGTGGGGGGCTCGCGGGAGCAGGCGGGTCAGTCGGACAGGCCCGCGAGATCGCGCAGGCGCCGGGCCTGGGCGGCGCGCTCGGCGGCCCGCTGCTCCTCGTACGTACGGCCCGACGCGCCGCGCAGCAGGGTCTTCGTCTCGATGACGGCGTCCCGCGGGGCCGCGACCAGGGCGGCGGTCAGGTCCGCGACGGCGGCGGAGAGCTCGGCGGCGGGGACGACCAGGTTGGCGAGGCCCACGCGCTCGGCCTCCTCCGCCTGGACGAAGCGGCCGGTGGCGCAGATCTCCAGGGCGCGGGCGTAGCCCACGAGGGAGACGAGCGGGTGTGTGCCGGTCAGGTCCGGCACCAGCCCGAGGCTGGTCTCGCGCATGGCGAACTGCACGTCCTCGGCCACGACCCGCAGGTCACAGGCGAGGGCGAGCTGGAATCCCGCCCCGATGGCGTGTCCCTGCACCGCGGCGATGGTGATGAGGTCGCTGCGCCGCCACCAGGTGAAAGCCTCCTGGTACTCGGCGATGGTGGCGTCCAGGCGCTCGTCGGAGCCGCGCGCCAGGTCGAGGAAGGACGGCTCCCCCTCGAAGCCCTCGGGGGTGAAGGCCTGGCGGTCGAGGCCGGCCGAGAAGGACTGGCCCTCGCCGGCCAGGACGACCACGCGCACGGTGCCCGGCAGCAGCCGACCGGCCTCCGCCAAGGCCCGCCAGAGCGCGGGGGACTGGGCGTTTCGTTTGGCCGGATTGGTCAGTGTCACCGTGGCGACCGTGTCTTCGACGGTGAGCCGTACGCCGTCCTTGTCGAGCAGAGCCATCATCGTCTCCGGGAGCAGTCGACAGATAAGTGACTGCACAGTAACCACCCAGTCGACCTCTCGGCCGACCGGGGGTCACGAAGGTGGTGACGGCTGGTGATCCTCGGGCCGGGCCTGGATCAGGCCGCGGCCGCCTTCTTGCCGCGCGTCGCGCCACCGCGGCCGCGCAGTGTGACTCCGGATTCGCTCAGCATCCGGTGGACGAATCCGTAGGAGCGGCCGGTTTCCTCGGCCAGCGCCCGGATGCTCGCACCGGAGTCGTACTTTCGCTTCAGGTCTGCCGCGAGCTTGTCGCGCGCGACGCCGGTCACCCGGCTGCCCTTCTTCAGAGTCTCGGCCACCCGTGCCTCCTCAGGGGAAGTGCGCTCTGGTGCTTCTCATGATCACCCCTCGGGGCCTTCCTGGCCACCCATTCGACAAGGTCTGTGCGGCGGCAATTTCGCGCGGGGCCGGCGGCCGCCCCGCCCCGGGGCCGGTCCGGGCGGGGAATCACCAGGTCAGGGGGCGGAACGCGGAAAACACGGCGCCCCGGCCGCGGCCCCGGGGGGACACGGCCGGGGCCGGTGTACAGCACGCAGCGGTACGAGACCGCCTCACTCAGATGAAGGATCACGCATGAGCCGAATGATCCAGAGCTGATCCGGAACGGATCCGGACCGCCTCGGGAGCGGCTCTGGAGCCGCTCCGGGTCCGGTCGCGGAATCCGCACCGGCGGTCCGGCTCAGGCCAGGGCCACCAGGTCCTTGTAGTCCGGGCCCCACAGGTCCTCGACCCCGTCCGGCAGCAGGATGATCCGCTCCGGCTCCAGGGCGTCGACCGCGCCCTCGTCGTGGGTGACGAGGATGACGGCGCCCTTGTACGTGCGCAGCGCGCCGAGGATCTCCTCGCGGCTGGCCGGGTCGAGGTTGTTCGTCGGCTCGTCGAGGAGGAGCACGTTCGCGGAGGAGACGACCAGGGTGGCCAGGGCCAGCCGGGTCTTCTCGCCGCCGGAGAGCACCCCGGCGGGCTTGTCCACGTCGTCGCCCGAGAACAGGAAGGAGCCGAGGGTCTTGCGGACGTCGACCAGGTCGAGGTCGGGGGCGGCCGAGCGCATGTTCTCCAGGACCGTGCGCTCCGGGTCGAGGGTCTCGTGCTCCTGGGCGTAGTACCCGAGCTTGAGGCCGTGCCCCGGGGTGACCTCGCCGGTGTCCGGCTGCTCGGCGCCCGCGAGGAGGCGCAGCAGGGTGGTCTTGCCGGCGCCGTTGAGGCCGAGGATGACCACGCGGGAGCCCTTGTCGATGGCCAGGTCGACGTCCGTGAAGATCTCCAGGGAGCCGTACGACTTGGACAGGCCCTCGGCGGTCAGCGGGGTCTTGCCGCAGGGCGCCGGGTCCGGGAAGCGCAGCTTGGCGACCTTGTCGGAGACGCGGACGGCCTCCAGGCCGGACAGCAGGCGGTCGGCGCGCTTGGCCATGTTCTGCGCGGCGACGGTCTTGGTGGCCTTGGCGCGCATCTTGTCGGCCTGGGCGTTGAGGGCCGCGGCCTTCTTCTCGGCGTTCTGGCGCTCGCGCTTGCGGCGCTTCTCGTCGGCCTCGCGCTGCTGCTGGTAGAGCTTCCAGCCCATGTTGTAGACGTCGATGGTGGAGCGGTTGGCGTCCAGGTAGAAGACCTTGTTGACGACCGTCTCGACCAGGTCGACGTCGTGGGAGATCACGATGAACCCGCCGCGGTAGACCTTGAGGTAGTCGCGCAGCCACACGATCGAGTCGGCGTCGAGGTGGTTGGTGGGCTCGTCGAGGAGCAGGGTGTCGGCGTCCGAGAAGAGGATCCGGGCGAGCTCGACGCGGCGGCGCTGGCCGCCGGAGAGGGTGTGCAGGGGCTGGCCGAGGACCCGGTCGGGCAGGCCGAGGGCGGCCGAGATGGTCGCGGCCTCGGACTCGGCGGCGTACCCGCCCTTGGTGAGGAACTCGGTCTCCTGGCGCTCGTACTGGCGCAGGGCCTTCTCGCGGGTGGCCCCGGAGCCGGTGGAGATGCGCTCCTCGTTGGCCCGCATCTTCTTGAGCAGGACGTCGAGTCCGCGGGCGGAGAGGATCCGGTCGCGGGCGAGCACGTCGAGGTCGCCGGTGCGCGGGTCCTGGGGCAGGTAGCCGACCTCGCCGGAGCGGGCGATGGACCCGGCCGCGGGCTGGCCCTCGCCGGCGAGGCACTTGGTGAGGGTGGTCTTGCCCGCTCCGTTGCGGCCGACGAGGCCGATGCGGTCGCCCTTGGCGACGCGGAAGGAGGCGGACTCGATGAGGACGCGGGCGCCGGCGCGCAGCTCGATGCCGGTTGCGGTGATCACGGAAATACTCCAGGGCGGGGTGGACGGCGGAAGGACAGCGCTGCTCGCGCCTGTGAGGCTGGGCGCGATTCTTCGACGCCGCTAATGCACAAGGAGATGTGACATGCGACCAGTCTAACGGGGGTACGCAACTACTTTTCTGGGCTGTGAGTGGCCTCACCCGGGGGCTCGTTGCCGAGGGGCCGGCGGTGCGGGGAGACCCGGCCCAGCGCGTCCACGGCCACCAGGGACTCCTGCCAGGCCGCGGCCGGGTCGGTGCAGGGCCGGGCCACCAGGAGCACGCGCCCGGTACGGGCCTGCCGGGCCGGGTCGTGGGCGCAGCCGGCGGGTGCGGCGGCGATCCAGCGCAGGTCGCCGTCGGCGGTCCGGTACGCCGTGATGCGGGCGGGGGTGACCACGGCGAGCATCCGGGCGTCGGCGTCGAGGGGCTGGAGCACCCCGCCGGGGTCGGCGGGCAGGCCGGGGACGGCCCGGTGCCAGCGGACCGCTCCGGTGGCCGGAGCGGTGTCGGTGAGCAGGCCGTCGTCCCAGAGGGTGAGGGCGTGGCCGGGGGCGGTGCGCAGGGCGAGGGGGCGGGCCCCGTCGCGGCGGTAGGTCCACAGGGGGCGGGCACCGTCGCGGGCGCGGGCCTGGACGGCGTCGGGGAGCAGGCGGGCCAGGGGTTCCGCGGCGGGGCGGGGGCCGGGGTGCGGGGTGAGGCGGTCGCCGTAGGGGGCGGCTGCGGGGTGTCCGGCGGTCCGGGCCGCGAGGCCGGTCAGGGCGGCGAGGACGGTGAGGACGGTGAGGGCTGCCGCGGCGGCCGGGAGGAGGGCGGCGGCCCGTACCCGGCGGCGGGGGGTGGGCGCGGGGGGCGGGGTCACGGGTTCCGGAGCGTAGCGGCGGGCGGCGGGCGGGGCGCGCGGCGCGGGGCGGGGGTCGCCCGTTCGGCCCTCGCCCAGCGCCGGGGGTCGGTGTCCGTACCAGGATGAGGGGGGCCGGGGTTTCCGGCGCGGGACGCAGAGGCGGTGCGGGATGCAGTTCGACGACAACGCCAACTTGGACACCTCCGAGGTCCAGGACGTGCGCGGCAGCCGCATCCCGGGCGGCAGGGCGACGGTCGGCGGCGGGATCGCGGGCCTGATCGCGCTGGTGCTGGGCCTGCTGTTCGGGGTGGGTCCCGAGCAGCTGGGCCTGTCCTCGGGCGACGACCCGCCGGCGGCCACCGCATCCTCGGCGGCGCAGGTGCAGTCCGCCTGCCGGACGGGGGCGGACGCGAACGCGCGGGAGGACTGCCGGATCGTGGCGGTGGTCAACAGCGCGCAGGACTTCTGGCGGCAGGAGTTCACCCGGCGCGGGGGTACGTACAGCCCGGCGCAGACGGTGTTCTTCACGAACCGGGTGGGCACGGCGTGCGGCTCGGCCACCTCGGCGGTGGGCCCCTTCTACTGCCCCGCGGACCGGAAGGTCTATCTGGACCTGGGCTTCTTCAACGAGCTGCGGACCAAGTTCGGGGCGAGCGGCGGGCCGTTCGCGCAGGCGTACGTGGTGGCCCACGAGTACGGGCACCACATCCAGAACCTGATGGGCACGCTGCAGCGGGCGCAGGACGGGCGGCAGGGCGCGGACAGCAACGCGGTGAAGGTGGAGCTCCAGGCGGACTGCTACGCGGGGGTGTGGGCGCACCATGCGACGCGGACGCCGGACGAGTCGGGGCGGCCGCTGATCACGCGGGTGACGGAGGAGGACGTCAAGGACGGGCTGAGTGCGGCGGCTGCCGTGGGCGACGACCGGATCCAGGAGAAGTTCCAGGGGCGGGTGATGCCGGAGGCGTGGACGCACGGGTCTGCGGAGCAGCGGCAGCAGTGGTTCTACCAGGGCTTCCGCACGGGTGACATGGCCCAGTGCAACACCTTCCGCTGACCGCTGCGCGGGGCCTGTTCCCCTACCCGCCCCTTCCCGATACCGGGGCAAGCCCCGGACCCCGTTCCGTGCGCTGCGCGCCCGGTGCGCTCAATCGCCGCGCGGGCTGGATTGTGCTGCGGTGCGCTGGAATGTCCCGGTCAGCGGCAAAATCCAGCCCCGCCAGGGGGTCCCCCCGGACGAAGTCTGGGGGAGTTTGAGGCGCGGGGTCTGGGGCGGAGCACCAGTTCGGGAAGGGGCGGGGTGGGGAAAAGGCCCCGCGCAGCGGGGAGGGGTTCTGGTTGGTCCGGTTGGCGGAGAGGAGTGGTTCTCATGGCAGGGATGAACGGTGGGGGCGGCGTGTGTCCGGCGCTGCTCTACGACGACGCGCAGGGCGCGCTGCGCCAGCTCACCGAGGCCTTCGGGTTCACCCGGGTGGCGGTGCACGAGTCGGAGGACGGCACGGTGGCCCACGCGGAGCTCGCGTACGGCGACGGCGGCACGGTGATGCTGGGCAGCCGCGGCCGGGGCGGGCCGTTCGACGAGGCGATGACCGCAGGGGCGGCCGGCGGGCGCGCCCCCGCTGGCGTGTACGTGGTCGTGGCCGACGTGGACGCCCACCACGCCCGCGCCGTCCGGCACGGGGTGGAGGTGCTCATGCCGCCCACGGACCAGGAGTACGGCTCCCGCGACTACCTGGCCCGCGACCTGGAGGGCAACGTGTGGAGCTTCGGGACGTACGTCCCGGGGGCGCCGCCCGCGGAGGCGTAGCCGCAGACGGCCCGGCGGTCAGCTGCCGCCCGTGTGGACCTGGAACGCCGCCCGCCGGACGGCCTTGGCGAGGGCCGGGTCGGGGTGGGCGGCGGCCAGGGCGATGAGGACCTGGACGGTCCGGGGGTGGCCGACGGCCCGTACCTCGTCCAGCAGGTGCGGCACGGTGGTCCGCACGGCCGCGTCCAGGTGCCGCACCAGCACCTCGGCCTCGCCGTGGTCGGCGACGGCCGCGGCGGTGTCCACCCAGAGCCAGGTGGACTCCTCACGGGTGAGGGCCTCGTGCGCGTCCTCGGGGTCGGCCCCGTCGTGCTCGGCGAGCCACAGCAGGGCGTAGGGGCGCAGCGCGGCCTCGTCGGCGGTGGCGCGCACCTCCGGTTCGGCGGGGGCGCCGACCACCCGCAGGGCCTCGAAGGCCAGTCCGCGCACGAGGGCGTCCTCGCCACGGGCGGCCTGGAGGAGTTCGGCGACGGCGCTGCCGACGGGCCGGGCGGCGAGCCAGGCGCGGTACTCGGCGCGGGCGGGCCCGGGGGTGAGGCGGGCGCAGCCGCGGAGCATGGCGGCGGCGGACTGCTCGATGTTGCCGGCCGGGCTCTGGGCGGCGACGCAGATCTGTTCGAGCTTGACCCAGACCGCCCAGCTGCCGAGGGGGGTGAGGGTGGCGCGGGCGGGGCCGAGGGTGAGGGCGTCGACGGCGCCGAGGCAGCCGAGGGCCCAGCGCAGCAGCCGGGACAGGGTGGCGGGGTCGGCCGCGGGGGCGGGCTGCGGATCCTCGCCGTAGGGGACCTCGCAGCGCTCGTCGCGCAGTTCGGCCACGCGCTGGGCGAGCAGGTCGAGGAGGGCGGGCACGGTGACGGGGCCCGCGGAGAGCTGGAGGAGGGAGAGCAGCTGGGGCATGGCCTCGACCACCTCGGCCACGGCGGCGGGGTCGATGCCGTCGGGTGCGGGGTGGATGAGGGACCAGGCGTCGAAGACGGCGACCCAGCCGCGCAGGACGGCCTGGTCGTCGCGGTCCCAGGCGTGCAGCCGCCAGCCGGGGCGGGCCCGGCCGCCGTGTACCTCGACGAGCCCGGAGAGCCGGGCGCGGTCCCAGCCGACGCGGACCTGTCCGGACGTCAGGCCCAGGGCGGCGGCGGCCTCTTCGACCTCGGCGCCGGCCAGCAGGGGCCGGGGGCCGGGGGCTTCGGGGCTGCCCGCGGCGGCCGGGGGCGCGGTGAAGTGCCGCTCGGCCCAGCGGGCGAGTCGGGCGGAGTCGGAGAGTGAGGCCCTGGCCCGCTGGGCGAGTTCGGCCGGGCCGGGGGTGCCCTCGGGCGGGCGTGGCGCGGTCCGGGTACGCCGGTTCGACACGGCCGTCCGCGCGGTGGTCAGCGCACGCGGGGAGACGAGTCGGAGTCTGGAGTCGCGAGCCAACTGCTCATCAGGCGTTCGGGACGTCACGTGGAGCAGTCTCGCCGGTCACGGCCGAAAGCCCAAACGGAACCGGCCATTACTGCCTGTGACGGGGCCCGCAGACCGGGACAAGCCGCCCGGCCGGGCCCTCCGGCAGGGGGCGTTCCGGCGGAATCCGGCCAGGGGGTGCGGATCCCGCCGCCGGGCGGCCCGCAGGGCCCCGGCGGGGCTCCGGCCGGGCTCCGGCGGCGGTGGGGCGGACGTCAAGCGGGCGGGGCGTTCACATCAATGGGGTGAGGAAGCGGCGCAGGGCCTCCTCGTACTCCCCGGGGGCGGCGTTCCACATGGCGCCGTGCGGTGCCCGCGGGACGGTGCGGAGCGTGACGAGGTCGGGGCGGGCCTCCGCGGTCGCGCGGGAGAGCTCCCAGGGGGCGAGGGCGTCGTCGGGCCCGTGGAAGATCAGTACGGGGACCTTGAGCCCGGCGGGGTCGGCGGCCGCGGGGAGCCGGGCGGCGCGCAGTCCGGCCCGGCCCTCGGCGGCGCGGACGGCGAGCGGGACCAGCGGGGCGGGGGTGCCGCGGGCGGCGGCGAGTGCGCGCAGGGTGAGGTGCCAGTCGAGGACGGGCGAGTCGAGGACGAGTCCGGCGATCCGCCCGTGGAGGGCGGAGCGGGAGGCGGCGTGGAGGGCCATGGCGGCCCCGGTGGACCAGCCGTGCAGGACCACGCGGTCGGCGCCGAAGCGCACGGCGTAGCGGATCGCGGCGTCGAGATCGCGCCATTCCGACTCCCCGAGGTGCCCGAGGCCGTCCGGAGAGGCGGGGGCGCCGAGGTCGTTGCGGTACCCGAGGGAGAGGACGGGGAGCTGCAGGGCGTGCAGGAAGGGCATCAGGTTCATGGGGTGCTCGCGGGTGGTGCCGAGCCCGTGGACGGCGATCACCCAGGTGCGGCGGGCCCCGGGGACGAACCACGCGGGCAGCGGTCCGAGCTCGCCGGGTACGTCCACGTCCGCGTGGTCGAGGCCGAGGGCGCTGCGCGGGTCGCCGACGTGGAGCTGGGGGGTGAGGGCGACGCGCAGTCCCGGTTCGAGGACGCCGTGGGTGACCCGTACGAGCCGCCGTACGACGGTGTCGGGGCGGTGCGGTACCCCGTCGAGCACGGGGCCGGCGACGGCGTGGACGCCGGGGGCGGTGAGCCCGTAGGTGCCGGGGAGGAGGGAGGACAGGGCCCGGGTGAGCTCGACCCGGCCGGCGGCGGTGCCGTGGACGGCGAGGCGGGGGCCGCCCGGCAGGGGCCGGCCGGGACCGGGCCGCAGAGCCGCGTCCCCGGCGTACCGGCCGGCGGCGACGGCGGCCGCTCCGGCGCCGATCAGGGTGGTGACGGCCGCTGCCGTCGCTGTTGCGGTGCGCACCGCTCCAGTTTCGGGCGGGTGGGGCGAGGCGGCCAGTCCGGAGGGTGATCTGGATCTCTCCGCAGGGTGGCCGAAACCGGTCGGAGCCGTTCCGGTCGGGTTCCGTTTACCGAGCTCTGACCTGTATATATCCAGCCATGGCGGCCAAAATCGGGTCATACGGCCAGGCGTTCCCCCGGGCGGGTACACCACTGCGCCCGTCCCAGTTCATCTTCCGTTCACTCAGGTTGCTTACGGTCGCCGAGCCACTGACCTCAAACAGAAGCCTGGGTAAATGGAGCACATAACGCTTCTCCTCGGGATCGTGATCATCACCGCTCTCGTGTTCGACTTCACGAACGGTTTCCACGACACGGCCAACGCGATGGCCACCACCATCTCGACCGGCGCCCTCAAGCCCAAGACGGCGGTGGCGATGTCCGCCGTACTCAACCTCGTCGGCGCGTTCATGTCCGTGGAGGTCGCCAAGACGATCTCCAAGGGCCTCGTGAACGAAGAGGGAATCCAGCCCGAAGTGATCTTCGCCGCGCTCGTCGGTGCGATCCTCTGGAACCTCCTGACGTGGCTGGTCGGCCTCCCCTCCAGCTCCTCCCACGCCCTCATGGGCGGTCTGATCGGTGCCGCGGTCGCCTCCGCCGGCCTCGGTGCGGTCAACGGCGGCACGCTGGTCACCAAGGTGCTGATCCCCGCGGTCGCCGCGCCCCTGGTCGCCGGTGTCGCCGCGCTGCTCGCCGCCAAGCTGACGTACAAGCTCGGCAGCGGCATGGACGAGAAGACCTCGGCCAAGGGCTACCGCGCCGGCCAGATCGCCTCGGCCGGACTGGTCTCCCTGGCGCACGGCACCAACGACGCCCAGAAGACGATGGGCATCATCACCCTGGCCCTCGTCGCCGGTGGCGCGCTCGCGCCCGGCTCGAACCCGCCGGTCTGGGTCATCGTCTCCGCCGGTGTGGCCATCGCCCTCGGCACCTACCTGGGCGGCTGGCGCATCATCCGCACCATGGGCAAGGGCCTGACCGACCTCCAGCCGCAGCAGGGCTTCGCCGCCCAGACCTCGGCCGCCGCGGTCATCCTGGCCTCGTCCAACCTGGGCTTCTCCCTCTCCACCACGCACTCCTGCTCCGGCGCCGTCATGGGTGCCGGCCTGGGCCGCAAGGGCGGTGTGGTCCGCTGGTCCACCGCCACCCGCATGTTCGTCGCGTGGGGCCTGACCTTGCCGGCCGCCGCACTGGTCGGCGCGGGCGCCGAGTACGTGATGCGCATCGGCGACGTCGGCATCGCCGCCGTGACCGTCTTCCTCGTGGGCTCCTGCCTCGCCATCTGGCTGATCTCCCGCCGCCAGGTCGTCGACCACACCAACGTGAACGAGACCGGGGGCGACGAGCCCGGCGTCGTGACCACCGCCATCGCGGCCGTCACCCCGCCGCCGGCCGGCACCACCGCCGCGGTCACCGACGAGGACCTCAAGGCCACCATCCCGGCACCGCACACCGCGGGCGAGACCCCGGCCGCTCCGGCCGCCGCGGTCTGACCGCGCACCGGACCCACCGAGCACTGCAGAGGAACCTGAAGCTATGAAGATCGACTGGGCAGCCCTGGGCTCCGTCTTCGGCGTCAGCCTCGGAGCCACCATCGGCCTCGTGGCCCTGTTCGTCCTGGGACTCGTCGGCCTCTCGAAGCACGAGGCAGCGGTCCAGCGGGGCGGCGGCGCCGTCCTCGCCCGCTCCGGCGCCTACGCGGCCTTCGCCGTCTGCGCCGCGGCCGTCAGCTACGGGATCTACCTGATCGTCGTCTGACCTGCGGAACCCGAGCCGCGAGAACCCCGGGAAACCCGGGAAACACAGCTCCCCCGCCAGGCCCCACCAGCGGCCTGCGGGGGAGCTTTCGCACACCCCGGCGGGTGCCGGGCGGGCGGTGCGGCGGGTGGGGCGGCGGGCGGTCCGCTCCGGGGCGGCCCCGGCCGCGCCCCGGACCCCGTGTGGGCCTGCGCACACTGTCCTTGCGCAGGTCAACGGCGAGTTGACGGGCCATCGCGGTGCGTGGTGGACTGCCCGAGCCATTACGGCGGCAGGAGAGGAAGTCCGGTGTGAATCCGGCGCGGTCCCGCCACTGTCACCGGGGAGCGCTCCCCCACCGTGCGTCACGGCCCCTGCGGGCTGGAAGGCCGGGGGAGGCGCCGATCCGGGAGCCAGGAGACTCTCACCGCCGGTCACGTCGAACCAGGGCGCGGACCCTGAGTGAGGACACACACCTGCCATGCGTGCCGATCGCGTGTTTGCGTACGGTGCGGCGGCCGGGCTGATCGGGGACCGGATCCTGGGCGATCCGCGCCGCGGCCACCCCGTCGCCGCCTTCGGACGTGCCGCCGCCGCCGTGGAACGGGCCCTCTGGCGGCCCGAACCCTCCCGCCAGCGGGCCCTCGGGGCCCTGCACACCGTGGTGTGCACGGGCGGTGCCGCCGCGCTGGGGGTCCTGGCCGCCCGCGCCGTGCGCGCGCGGCCCGCCGCCGCCCGGATCGCCCTGACCGCCGCCGCCACCTGGACCGTGGTCGGCGGCACCTCGCTGGGCCGCGAGGCCCGCGCCATCGGCGGGGCCCTGGCCGCGGGGGACGCCGACGTGGCCCGCGAGCGCCTGCCGCACCTGTGCGGGCGCGACCCGCACTCCCTGGACGAGCAGCAGATCGCCCGCGCCGTGGTCGAGTCGGTGGCCGAGAACACCTCCGACGCCGTCGTCGGCGCCCTCGTCTGGGGCGCTGCGCTCGGCGTGCCCGGACTGCTGGCCTTCCGCGCCGTGAACACCCTCGACGCGATGGTCGGCCACCGCTCCCCCCGCTACCTGCGCTACGGCTGGGCCTCGGCCCGCCTGGACGACCTGGCCGGCTGGCCGGGCGCCCGGCTGACCGCGGCCGCGGCCGTGCTGGCGGGCCCGGACCGTCGGGGGGCGGTCCGGGCCTGGCGTGCCGACGCGGCGGACCACCCGAGCCCGAACGCCGGGCCGGTCGAGGCCGCCTTCGCGGGGGCCCTGGGCGTGCGCATGGGCGGCACGCTCGCGTACGGCGGCCGCGTCGAGCACCGCGCGGTGCTCAACGGCGCGGCCGGGCGGCCCGTAGCGGCCGCCGACATCGAACGGGCGGTACGCCTCTCCCGGCAGGTCACCTGGATCGCGCTGGGCACCTGCGCGGCGGGCCGGCTGCTGGTCTCGGGACTGCGGACACGGCGACGGAAGGGACGGCGATGAGCGGCGGCGCCACCGGGCAGGGCGGTACGGGGCAGAGCGGGCCCGGAAGAGGCGGTACGGGCACCGGGGGCGGGCGGCGCGGCGGCGGGCTGCTGGTCGCCGGGACCACCTCCGACGCCGGCAAGAGCGTGGTCACGGCGGGCATCTGCCGCTGGCTGGCCCGCCAGGGCGTCAAGGTCGCGCCGTTCAAGGCGCAGAACATGTCCCTGAACTCCTTCGTGACCCGCGAGGGCGCCGAGATCGGCCGGGCCCAGGCCATGCAGGCCCAGGCGGCCCGGGTCGAGCCCACGGCGCTGATGAACCCGGTGCTCCTCAAGCCCGGCAGCGACCGCAGCAGCCAGGTGGTGCTGCTGGGAAAGCCGGTGGGCGAGATGAGCGCCCGCGGCTACCACGGCGGCCGCCAGGAGCAGCTGCTCGGCATCGTCACGGACTGCCTGGAGCAGCTGCGGGGCACGTATGACGCCGTGATCTGCGAGGGGGCCGGCAGCCCGGCCGAGATCAACCTGCGGCGCACCGACATCGTCAACATGGGCATCGCGCGCGCCGCGCGCTTCCCCGTCGTCGTGGTCGGGGACATCGACCGGGGCGGGGTGTTCGCGTCCTTCTTCGGCACCACGGCCCTGCTCGCCCCCGGGGACCAGGAGCTGATCGCGGGCTACCTGGTCAACAAGTTCCGCGGGGACGTCTCCCTGCTGGAGCCCGGGATGGAGATGCTCCGCGGGCTCACGGGCCGCGCCACCTACGGCGTCCTGCCCTTCCAGCACGGGCTGGGCATCGACGAGGAGGACGGCCTGCGGGTATCGCTGCGGGGCGCGGTGCGCGAATCGGTGGTGGCCCCGCCGGTGGGCGAGGACGTCCTGCGGGTCGCCGTCTGCGCGGTGCCGCTGATGTCGAACTTCACGGACGTGGACGCGCTGGCCGCCGAACCGGGGGTCGTGGTGCGGTTCGTGGACCGGCCCGAGGAGCTCGCCGACGCCGATCTGGCCGTCGTACCGGGCACGCGCGGGACCGTGAAGGCGCTCCAGTGGCTGCGCGAGCGGGGGCTCGCGGACGCGCTGGCCCGGCGGGCCGCCGAGGGGCGGCCGGTCCTCGGGATCTGCGGCGGCTTCCAGGCCCTCGGCGAGGTCATCGAGGACGAGGTCGAGTCCCGGGCCGGCACCGTGCCGGGGCTCGGACTGCTGCCGGTACGGGTCCGCTTCGCGGCGGAGAAGACCCTGGCGCGGCCGGTGGGCACGGCGCTGGGCGAGGCGGTGGAGGGGTACGAGATCCACCACGGCGTCGCCGACGTGCGGGGCGGCGAGCCGTTCCTGGACGGGTGCCGGGTCGGGGCCGTGTGGGGGACGCACTGGCACGGGTCGCTGGAGTCGGACGGGTTCCGGCGGGCGTTCCTCCGGGAGGTGGCGCGGGATGCGGGGCGCCGGTTCGTGCCGGCGCCGGACACGTCCTTCGGCTCGCTTCGCGAGGAGCAGTTGGACCTGCTCGGGGACCTGGTCGAGGAGCACGCGGACACGGGTGCGCTGCTGCGGCTGATCGAGGCGGGCGCCCCGGCGGGGCTCCCCTTCCTCCCGCCGGGCGCACCGTGACCGCGTCCGCGGGGACCGGGTCCGCTGCGCGGGGCCTCTTCCCCACCCCGCCCCTTCCCGAAACCGGGGGCAAGCCCCCGGACCCCCGAACCGTGCGCTCCGCGCCCGGTGCGCTCAAACGCCGCGCAGGCTGGAATTGCCGCGGAGCGGCACATATCCAGCCCCGCCGGCGCTTGAGGCGCGGGGTCTGGGGCGGAGCCCCAGTTCGGGAAGGGGCGGGTCGGGGAACAGCCCCGCGCAGCGGACCGCCCGCACCCGCCCCGCCGGGCCCGCCGCCCTCCCCCTCCCCCACCCCTCCGAAGGAGTGAGCATCACGTGAGTACGCCCTATCCGTTCACGGCGGTCGTCGGCCAGGCCGACCTCCGGCTGGCGCTGCTGCTGAACGCCGTCAGCCCCGCGGTCGGCGGCGTGCTGGTGCGCGGTGAGAAGGGGACCGCCAAGTCCACCGCGGTACGGGCCCTGACGGCCCTGCTGCCGGAGGTGGACGTGGTCCCGGGCTGCCGGTTCTCCTGCGCCCCCGCCGCCCCCGACCCCGGCTGCCCCGACGGCTCCCACGAGCCCGGTGCGGCCGCCGCCCGCCCCGCCCGCATGGTGGAGCTGCCGGTCGGCGCCTCCGAAGACCGGCTCGTCGGCGCGCTGGACATCGAGCGGGCCCTCTCCGAGGGCGTGAAGTCCTTCGAGCCGGGCCTGCTGGCCGACGCCCACCGGGGCATCCTCTACGTCGACGAGGTCAACCTCCTCCACGACCACCTGATCGACGTGCTGCTGGACGCGGCCGCGATGGGCGCCTCGTACGTGGAGCGCGAAGGCGTGTCCGTGCGGCACGCGGCCCGGTTCCTGCTGGTCGGCACCATGAACCCGGAGGAGGGCGAGCTGCGCCCGCAGCTCCTCGACCGGTTCGGCCTGACCGTGGAGGTCGCGGCCTCCCGCGAGCCGGAGCAGCGGGTCGAGGTGGTCCGCCGCCGGCTGGCCTACGAGGACGACCCGGCCGCCTTCGCCGCCCGCTGGGCGGGGGACGAGGCGGGGGTGCGGGCCAGGGTGACCGCCGCCAGGGCGCTGCTCCCGCAGGTCCGGCTCGGCGACCGGGCGCTGCTGATGATCGCGGCGGCCTGCGCCGGCTTCGAGGTGGACGGGATGCGTGCGGACATCGTGATGGCCCGGACGGCCACCGCGCTGGCCGCCTGGGCCGGCCGTACCTCCGTGCTCAAGGAGGACGTGCGGCAGGCCGCGCTGCTGGCGCTCCCCCACCGGCGGCGCCGCAACCCCTTCGACGCGCCCGGCCTGGACGAGGCCCGGCTCGACGAGATCCTGGACCGGTTCGAGGACGAGCCGGAGGAGCCCGAGCCGGAGCCCGACCCCGATCCGCGGCCGGAGGGCCCCGGGGACGGGGACCGAGACGGAGACGGCGACGGGGAGGGTGACGGGGACGGGCCCGGCGGCGGCGGGGGGATCCCCCCGCAGGGCGGGGACGGCTCCGGGCCCGGCGATGCCCGGCAGGCACCGGACGCACCGGAGTCGGGCGGGTCACCCGAGGTCCAGGAGGCGCCGGAAGGCGCCGGGGCCCCGGCCGCCGACGCCCCCGAGCAGCCCGCCGTGGCGGCCGGCCAGACCTTCCGCACCCGCGTCCTCAGCGTGCCCGGCCTCGGCCAGGGCGGCGCGGCGGGCCGCCGGTCGCGGGCGCGGACGGCGCACGGCCGGACCACCGGGTCCCAGCGCCCCCGCGGCCAGCTGACGAAACTGCACCTGGCGGCGACCGTCCGGGCCGCGGCCCCGCACCAGCGGGCCCGCGGGCGCTCCGGCACCGGTCTGGTGCTGCGCCGGGACGATCTGCGCCAGGCGGTGCGGGAGGGCCGCGAGGGCAACCTCGTGCTGTTCGTCGTGGACGCGTCCGGCTCGATGGCGGCCCGGCAGCGGATGGGCGCGGTCAAGGGTGCCGTGCTGTCCCTGCTGCTCGACGCCTACCAGCGGCGCGACAAGGTCGGGCTGGTGACCTTCCGGGGGGCCGGCGCCGAACTGGCACTGCCGCCGACCTCCTCCGTGGACGCGGCGGCGGCCCGCCTGGAGCTGCTGCCGACCGGCGGCCGCACCCCGCTGGCCGCGGGGCTGCTCAAGGCCCGCGAGGTGCTGCGCGTGGAGCGGCTGCGGGACCCCTCCCGGCGGGCCCTGCTGGTGGTCGTGACCGACGGCCGGGCCACCGCCGGGAAGGACGCCCTGGAGCTGGCGGCGCGCTCGGCGCGGCTGCTGGCCGCGGAGGGCGCCGCCGCCGTGGTCGTGGACTGCGAGGCCGGGCCGGTACGGCTGGGTCTGGCCGGGCTGCTGGCGCGGGACCTGGGCGCCGAGGCCGTGACCCTGGACGGGCTGCGGGCGGATGCGCTCGCGGGCCTGGTCCGGGACGTACGTACTGCAGATGACACCTACAGCAACAGGAGGGCCGCGTAATGCCCCAGGGACAGCCGTCCGTCGTTCCGGACGACGGGCTCACCACCCGCCAGCGCCGCAACCGCCCGCTGGTCTTCGTCCACACCGGGCCGGGCAAGGGCAAGTCGACGGCCGCCTTCGGCCTGGCCCTGCGGGCCTGGAACCAGGGCTGGCCGATCGGGGTGTTCCAGTTCGTCAAGTCGGCGAAGTGGAAGGTCGGCGAGGAGAACGCGCTCAAGGCCCTCGGCGAGACCGGCAAGGGCGGCTCCGTCGTCTGGCACAAGATGGGCGAGGGCTGGTCCTGGGTGCAGCGCGATGCGCAGCTCGACAACGAGCAGGCGGCGAAGGAGGGCTGGGAGCAGGTCAAGCGCGACCTGGCCGCCGAGACCCACCGGCTGTACGTGCTCGACGAGTTCGCGTACCCGCTGCACTGGGGCTGGGTGGACGTGGACGAGGTGATCGAGGTGCTGCGCGACCGGCCCGGCCAGCAGCACGTGGTGATCACCGGCCGCAACGCCCCGGAGAAGCTGGTGGAGTTCGCGGACCTGGTCACCGAGATGACCAAGGTCAAGCACCCCATGGACGCCGGCCAGAAGGGCCAGAAGGGCATCGAGTGGTGAATCCGACCACTGTCAGCGTCCCGCGGCTGGTCGTGGCCGCGCCCTCCTCGGGCAGCGGCAAGACCACGGTGGCGACCGGCCTGATGGCCGCGTTCACCGCGCGGGGCCTGGCCGTGTCCCCGCACAAGACCGGCCCCGACTACATAGACCCCGGCTACCACGCCCTGGCGACCGGCCGTCCGGGCCGCAACCTCGACGCCTTCATGAGCGGCACGGAGCTGATCGCCCCGCTGTTCGCGCACGGGGCGGCGGGCTGCGACCTCGCGGTGGTCGAGGGGGTGATGGGCCTGTACGACGGGGCGGCCGGCCAGGGCGAGCTGGCCTCGACGGCGCAGGTGGCGAAGCTGCTGCGGGCCCCCGTGGTCCTGGTGGTCGACGCCTCCTCGCAGTCCCGGTCGGTCGCGGCGCTCGTGCACGGGTTCGCCTCCTTCGACCCGCAGGTGCGCTTCGGCGGGGTGATCCTCAACAAGGTGGGCTCCGACCGGCACGAGGCGATGCTCCGGGACGCCTTGGACGAGGCCGGGATGCCGGTGCTGGGCGTACTGCGGCGGGCCCCGCAGGTGGCCGCCCCCTCGCGGCACCTGGGGCTCGTACCCGTCGCGGAGCGGCGTGCGGACGCGCTGGGCTCGGTGGCCGCGCTGGCCGAGCAGGTGCGCCGGGGGTGCGACCTGGACGCGCTGATGGAGCTGGCCCGCTCGGCCCCGCCGCTGGAGACGGAGGTGTGGGGCTCGCAGACGGCGCTGGCCGCCGCCGGGCTGCCCGCTGCGGAGGGCGGGCGGCGGCCGGTGGTGGCCGTGGCGGGCGGGCCGGCGTTCACGTTCTCGTACGCCGAGAACGCCGAACTGCTCACGGCGGCGGGCGCGGAGGTGGTCACCTTCGACCCCCTCCACGACACCTCGCTGCCCGAGGGCACGGACGCGCTGGTCGTCGGCGGGGGATTCCCCGAGGTGTACGCGCCCGAGCTCGCCGCGAACGAGCCGCTGCGCAAGGCGGTGGCCGAACTGGCCGCCGCGGGCGCGCCGGTGGCCGCGGAGTGCGCCGGGCTGCTGTACCTGGGCCGGTCGCTGGACGGGAAGCCGATGTGCGGGGTGCTGGACTCCGACGCCCGGATGACGGAGCGGCTGACCCTGGGCTACCGGGAGGCCGTGGCCGTCTCGGACAGCCCGCTGGCCGCCGCCGGCACCCGGCTGCGCGGGCACGAGTTCCACCGGACCGTGACCGAGCCGGGCGCGGGCCCGGTCCCCGCCTGGGGGTTCACCCGTCCCGAGCGCCGGGTCGAGGGCTTCGTCCAGGGCTCGGTGCACGCCAGCTACCTGCACACGCACTGGGCGGCGGTGCCGTCCGTGGCCGCCCGGTTCGCGGACGCGGCCCGGCGGTTCGCCGCCGGCGCCCGCCCGCCGCACGGCTGCGGCGCCCGGCCGTGAGCCGGCACCGCCGCTCACCCCGCGATGCCCACCACCAGCCAGATCCCGGCCACGCCGGCGACGGTGCACAGGAGGGTGGACAGCGCGGGGTGGCGGTGGTGCGCCTCGGGGAGGATCTCGGCCGCCGCGAGGTAGAGCAGGACCCCGCCGAAGAACCCGAGATACGCCCCGAGGAGTTCCTCCGGAAGGGTGAACAGCAGGGTGGACGCCGCGCCCACCACGGGGGCGAGGGCGTCCGCGAAGAGCATCAGCACCGCCTTGCGCCGGGCGTTGCCGTACACGCGCGTGAGCGTGTACGTGTTGAATCCGTCGGCGAAGTCGTGGGTGATCACGGCCAGGGCCACCGCCGTGCCCATGCCCCCGCCGACCTGGAAGGCCGCGCCCAGGGCCACCCCGTCGGCGAGGCTGTGGCCGACCATCGCCGCGGCCGCCGTCAGCCCGACCTGGGGGGTGCGGCCGCCGTGCAGCGCGTCCCCGTCCCCAGCCCCCTCGTCCCGGGGCGCCCCGTGCGCCGCCTGCCGGACCGCGAGGAGGCGCTCCACCACGTGCGCCACCAGGAAGCCCCCGACGAACAGCAGCAGGGCCTCCGGGACCCCGAAGACCTCCTCCCCCGCCGCGTCCAGGGCCTCCGGCAGCAGGTCCAGCCCCACCACCCCGAGCATGAGGCCGCCCGCCAGGCCCAGCACGAGGTGGCGGCGGTCCGTGACGCGCTGCGCCGTCCACCCGCCGGCCAGCGTCATCAGGAACGCACCCAGAGCCACGATCACCGCCATGCGCCCCTGCTTACCGACTCGCGGCCGATCGTGCACGCTGATCCCCCACGTTTCGAGAGGACCCCGGATTGACCGGTCACATAACCGGCGCGGCCCCCCACGCCCGCGCCGCCCGCGTCGTCGTCGGCATCGGAGCCCGTACGGGCGTCTCCGCCGACGAGGTCTGCGCCCTGGTCGAGGACACCCTGCGGGGGGCGGGGCTGCCGTCCGCCGCCGTGACCGCCCTGGCCACCGTCGAGGCCCGGGCCGCGGAGGCCGGGATCGTCGCCGCGGCCCGGCGCCTGGGCGTCCCGCTGCTGGCGTACGGGGCCCCCGTCCTGGCCGCGGTCGCGGTTCCGCACCCCTCGGCCGCGGTGTACCGCGCCGCCGGGACCCCCTCGGTGGCCGAGGCCGCGGCCCTGGCGGGCGGCGGGGAGCTGCTGGTGCCCAAGACCCGGTCGGTACGGGCCACCTGCGCGGTGGCGACGGCCCCGGCGGAGGCACCGGCAGCCGCGTCCGTACCCGTACGCCCGTCCGTACCCGTGTCCGTACCCGCTCCCGTGGCCGCGGAGGTGCACGACCTGCGGCACCACGGGGACGCCGAGGTGCGGGACGGGGCGGGGGCGGACCTGGTGGACCTGGCGGTGAACGTGCGCGCCGGCACCCCGCCGCAGTGGCTCAAGGAGCACGTCGCCGCCTCGCTGGACTCGCTGGCCGCCTACCCGGACGGGCGGGCCGCGCGGGCGGCCGTGGCCGCGCGGCACGGGCTGCCCGTGGAGCGGGTGCTGCTGACGGCGGGGGCCGCTGAGGCCTTCGTCCTGCTGGCGCGGGCGCTCGCGGTGCGGCGGCCGGTGGTGGTGCACCCGCAGTTCACGGAGCCGGAGGCGGCGCTGCGGGACGCGGGTCACCGGGTGGAGCGGGTGCTGCTGCGGGAGGAGGACGGCTTCCGGCTGGACCCGGCGGCGGTCCCGGAGGAGGCGGACCTCGTGGTGGTCGGCAACCCGACCAACCCGACCTCGGTGCTCCACCCGGCGGACCTGCTGGTGGAACTGGCCAGGCCGGGCCGCTACCTGGTCGTGGACGAGGCCTTCATGGACGCGGTGCCGGGCGAGCGGGAGGCCCTCGCGGAGCGCTGCGACGTGCCGGGGCTGGTGGTGCTGCGGAGCCTGACGAAGACCTGGGGGCTGGCGGGGCTGCGGATCGGCTACGTCCTGGCCGAGCCCGAGACCGTCGCCCTGCTGGAGCGGGCGCAGCCGCTGTGGCCCGTCTCGGGCCCGGCGCTCGCGGCGGCCGGGGCCTGCGTGTCGGAGCGGGCCCTCGCCGAGGCGGCGGCAGCGGCCCGGCAGATCGCGGTGGACCGGGAGCACCTGCTCGCGGGGCTCGCGGAGTTCGAGGAGGTACGGGCGGCCGGACCGGCCGAGGGGCCGTTCGTGCTGATCCGGCTGGAGCGGGCGGCGGAGGTGCGGGAGCGGCTGCGGGGCCTGGGCTTCGCGGTGCGCCGGGGCGACACCTTCCCGGGCCTGGGGCCGGACTGGCTGCGGCTGGCGGTCCGGGACCGGGCCACGACGGGCCGCTTCCTCCAGGCCCTCGACCAGGCCCTGGCCCTGACCTCCCGCTGACCTCCCGCCGGCCGGGGTCCCGCACCCGGACGTCCGAGCGGGGAGGGTGCGCCGTCGCGCACCCTCCCCGCTGCCCCCCGGCCGCCGCTGCGGCCTCCGGATGACCGGCTCCCCCCTCGGGCCGGTCAGGCGCGTCCGCGGCCCCGCGTCAGCACCATCGCGCCCGCGCCCAGGCCCAGCAGGAGCAGGGCCCCGCCGGCGAGGTACGGGGTCTTGGAGCTGCCGCCGGTCTCGGCGAGGTTGGCGTCGGTGCCGCCGGACTGCGGTTTGACGTCCGGCTCCGGGACCGCGGGGGCCGGGGTGCTGGGCTTCGGGGTGGGCTTGGCGGCCTTCGGGGACCGGCAGGTGGCCTGCGCGAGGGTGACCTCGCCCTCGACCTCGGCCACGTTCAGCTTGAGCGGGTTCACGGAGACCTTGAGGCTCAGGGCGGTCGCGGCAGCCGTCCGGGAGGTGGTCTCGGTGCTCGACAGGTCGAGGGTGACCACGCCGACGGCGGGGACCTCCACCCGGGTGGGTCCGCCTGCGGAGAGGGTGACCTTCTTGCCGAGGACGGTGACGCTCCCGAGCACGTTCGACTCGGCGACCGGCCGCTTGCCCGCCACGCACAGGGCGCGCGAGGTGACCTTCTCGACCTGGACGAGCGAGAGCAGCGGCAGACCGGGCACGTGCACCTTCGCCCGGGCGAGGTTCACGTAGCCCTCGGCCCGCTTGCGGTCCGCGGTGGCCCTGGCGGTGGCGACGTCGGCGCGCAGCACGCTCAGGGGGCGGCCGCCCTCGATGCCGTCCAGGGTGACCGTGAGGGCGGTCTTCTCCGCGGTGCCCGGGGCGTGGACCTCGTTCAGGGTGGCCTCGAGGGGGACGTGGACGGTCTTGTTGAGCAGACCGACGTCGAGCCCGGTGCGCAGGACGACGGCGCTCGCCCTGCCCTCCCCGGCGCCGGTGGCGTGCGCGGGACCCGCAGCCATCAGGGAGAAGGGGCCGGCGGCCAGGGCGGCGGCCGCCAGGACTGCGGAGGTGCGGCGTGCGGGCATGCGGGAGGTGGCGGTGGTGCTGTTCAAGGTGGTGGAACCCCCAAGGAGTTATGGAGCCGAACGGCGCCGCCAATGGGGGACATTGCGCGCGCCGACGACCTCGACCCGGGAATCTTTACGCACGGAGAGTGAACGGGCGGCAACCTGACGTGAGTTCACCCCAAAGAGGGGTTTCCGCCCGTACATTCGAATCTATTGACCCGATCGGCCCCACCCACCCCGCGCGTCACAGCGTGAAGGGGCCCGAGCCGGGGTGCGCGCCATCCCGCCCGCCGCCGGAGGGCCTTGAGAACGAGCAGGTCCGGGCCGGGGTCACGGGTCCGTCAACCCGGCCGCGGCCGAAGGCCCTTCTGCTCAGCCCACGATCCGGCCGTTCAGCACCACCCGCCGCGGCTGCGCCAGCACGCCCGCGTCCGCCCGCGGGTCCGACGCGTAGACGACGAGGTCCGCCGGGGCCCCCTCGGTCAGCCCCGGCCGCCCCAGCCACGCCCGCGCGGCCCAGGTGGTGGCCGAGAGGGCGTCCAGCGGCGGCAGCCCCGCCTTGACCAGTTCGGCCACCTCGGCGGCGACGAGCCCGTGCGGCAGGGAGCCCCCGGCGTCCGTGCCGACGAACACCGGGACGCCCGCGTCCCAGGCCGCGCGCACGGTGTCGTACCGCCGCTCGTGGAGCCGGCGCATATGGGCCGACCAGCGCGGGAACTTCCCCTCGCCGCCCGCCGCGAGCCGCGGGAAGGTCGCGATGTTCACCAGGGTCGGGACGATCGCCACGCCCCGCTCGGCGAACAGCGGGATGGTGTCCTCGGTCAGGCCGGTGGCGTGCTCGATGCAGTCGATGCCCGCCTCGACCAGGTCCCGCAGCGCGTCCTCGGCGAAGCAGTGGGCGGTCACCCGGGCGCCCAGCCGGTGGGCCTCCGCGATGGCGGCCCCGACCTCGGCGCGCGGCCAGCAGGCCGTCAGGTCCCCGGCGTCCCGGTCGATCCAGTCCCCGACGAGCTTGACCCAGCCGTCGCCGCGCCGGGCCTCCCTGCCGACGTACTCGACCAGGTCGGCGGGCTCGATCTCGTGCGCGTAGTTGCGGATGTAGCGGCGGGTACGGGCGATGTGCCGGCCGGCGCGGATCACCTTCGGCAGGTCCTCGCGGGCGTCGATCCAGCGGGTGTCGGAGGGCGAGCCCGCGTCCCGGATCAGCAGGGTGCCGGCGTCCCGGTCGGTGAGGGCCTGCTTCTCGCTCGTCTCCTCGTCCACGGGCCCGTGGGCGTCGAGCCCCACGTGGCAGTGGGCGTCCACCAGGCCGGGCAGCGCCCAGCCCTCGACGGTGACGCTCTCGCGGGCGGTGCGGGGCCGGTCGTACGAGATCCTGCCGCCGACCACCCAGAGCTCGTCGCGGACCTCCTCCGGTCCGACGAGCACGCGGCCCCTCACGTGCAGCACGGTCCCGGTCTCCCGCTCACCCTGATCGCTCATGGCCGCACTGTACGCAGGCCCGGTGCGGGCTGCGGATACCCTCGGGGGCGCGGTACCGGACAATCCCCGCCAGCCGGGGACGAACAGTCACGGACGACAGTCATGGACGAAGGAAGCTGCACGTGAACCACCCCCTCCTGGACCTGCCCCCGCTGACCCCCGGGCGGTTCGCCTCGATCGAGCAGCGGGTCGCCCGCCTGCTGGACACCCGGCAGGACGTGGTCGTCATGCAGGGCGAGGCGCTGCTGCCGCTGGAGGGCTGCATCCGCTCGGGGGCGCGGCCCGGTTCGACGGCGCTGAACGTGGTGACGGGCCCGTACGGGAACACCTTCGGCAACTGGCTGCGCAGCTGCGGGGCCGAGGTCGTGGACCTGGCGGTGCCCTTCGACTCGGCGGTGTCCGCGGAGCAGGTGGCGGCGGCGCTGGCGGAGCGGCCGGAGATCGACTTCGTGTCCCTCGTCCACGCGGAGGCGGCGACCGGGAACACGAACCCGGTGGCGGAGATCGGCGGGGCGGTCCGGGCGCACGGCGCGCTGTTCATGCTCGACGCGGTGGCCTCGGTGGGCGCGGAGCCGCTGCTGCCGGACGCCTGGGGCGTGGACCTGTGCGTGATCGGGGCGCAGAAGGCGATGGGCGGTCCGGCCGGGGTCTCGGCGGTGTCGGTGAGCGGCCAGGCCTGGGAGCGGTTCGCGGCCAACCCCGCCGCGCCGCGCGGCTCGTACCTGTCGCTGCTGGACTGGAAGGAGCGCTGGATCGACGGCGGGCGCAGGGCCCTGCTGCACGCTCCGGCGCAGCTGGAGATGCTGGCCCTGGAGGCCTGCATCGAGCGGATGGAGGCCGAGGGGCCCGCGTCGGTGATGCGGCGGCACGCGGCCGCGGCGGCGGCGACCCGGGCGGGTGCGGCGGAGCTGGGCCCGGGGGTGTCCCCGTACGTGCGGGAGGCGGCCGCGGCGGCGCCGGTGGCCACGACCCTGCGGGTGCCGGACGCCTCGGCGGTGGCGGCGAAGGTGCTGGCCGCCGATCCGGCGCTGCCGGTGCTGGCGGGCGGGGGCGCGCTGGCCGGGGAGATGCTCCGGGTCAACCACTACGGCCCTGCGGCCGGTTCCGGTGTGGTCCGGGCCTGCCTGGAGGCCCTCGCCGCGGCCCTGGGCGTGCCCGCGGGGCCCGCGGTGGCGGCCGCGGAGGCCGCCTGGGCCGCGACCGTCTGACCCGTGCGGGCCCGACCGGGGCGGGCCCGCGCCCGCCCGGGTCAGTCCGCCAGGGCGTTCAGCAGGCGGTCCACGTCGGCCTCGGTGTTGTAGAGGTGGAAGGACGCCCGCAGCGATCCGGCGCGGGCCGCGGTCGCGATCCCGGCCGCGGCCAGCGCCGGCTGCCGGTGCGCGAGGCCGGGCACCGAGACGATCGGGGCCGCGCCCGGCACCGGCTCGTGGCCCAGCCGCAGGAGCCCGGCCCGGTAGCGGGCGGCGAGGGCGGTGTCGTGGGCGTGGACGGCCGCGATGCCGATGCCGTCGAGGAGTTCGAGGGCCGCGGCGGCCGCGTGGTAGGCGAGGAAGGCCGGGCTCTCGTCGTAGCGCCGGGCGTCCGGGGCCAGTTCGGGCATCGGCCCGTACGTGGCGTCCCACGGGGAGCGCGCCGCCACCCAGCCCGCGTGCAGCGGCACCAGGGTCTCCTGGGCCTCCTCAGAGACCGTCAGGTACGAGGCCCCGCGGGCGCCCAGCAGCCACTTGTACCCGGCCGTGACGGTGTACGCGTACGGCGAGGCGTCGAAGGGGAGCCAGCCCGCGGCCTGGGTGGCGTCCACGAGGATCCGGGCCCCGCAGCCCTCGGCGGCCTCGCGGACGGCTGCGAGGTCGGCGGTGCGGCCGTCGGCGGACTGGACGGCGCTCAGGGCGACCAGCGCCGTGCCCCGGTCGACCGCCTCGGCCACGGACTCCAGCGGGACGAACCGCACCTTGAGGTCCCCGCGCACCACGAAGGGGTTGACCACCGAGGCGAACTCCCCTTCGGGCGCGAGGACTTCCGCGCCCGGCGGCAGCTGGGCCGCGATCAGCCCCACGTGCGAGGCCACCGAGGAGCCGACGGCCACCCGGCCCGGGGCCACGCCCGCGAGCCCGGCGAAGAGCGTCCGCGCGCGCTCGACCCGGCCGAAGTCCCCGAAGCCGGCGGGCTCCCCCGCGCAGGCCGCGTCGGCCAGCTCCCGTACCGCCTCGCGGGCCCTGCGGGGCAGCAGCCCGCAGGTGGCGGTGTTGGCGTAGGTGGTGGTGTGCGTGAACTCCGCACCTGTCTGGTCGGAAAGGGCGCGATCCATGGCCCCACCCTGCACCGACTCGGACCCAAAGTCCATGGGCTGTTTTTATGGGGTGACCCAAAGGATCGCTTATTTACCGCGGGTGCGGCGCGGTCCGCGGGCCCACATCAGGCCTGCGGTACCGCGCAGGCCTCGTCCGGCCCGCACGCCGCCTCCGCAGCCGCGGCCGCCGTCGCAGGCGCAGCCGCCGCGGACTGCGGCTCGCGGCTCTCCCAGGCCTGCGCCAGGGCCTGCGCGAACACCTCGGCCGGCTGGCCGCCCGAGATGCCGTAGCGGCGGTCGATCACGAAGAACGGCACGGCGCTGGCGCCCAGTTCGGCCGCCTCCTGCTCGTCGGCGCGCACCTCCTGCGCGTACGCCTGCCCGTCGGCCAGCACCGCGCGCACCTCGGCCTCGTCCAGCCCGGCCTCCGTGCCCAGCGCGACCAGCACCTCGGGGTCGAAGACCGAGCGCTCCTCGGCGAAGTTGGCCCGGTAGGCCAGGTCGAGGAGGGCCTCCTGCCGGCCGCGGGCGGCCGCCAGGTGCAGCAGGCGGTGGATGTCGAAGGTGTTGCCGTGGTCGCGGCCCTCGGTCCGGTACCCGAGCCCCTCCTCGCGGGCGCTGCGCGCCACGTGCTCCTCCATGCCGCGGGCCTCGTCCAGGGTGCGCCCGTACTTGCGGGCCAGCATCTCCACGACGGGTGCGGTGACGCCCTTGGGGCTGCGCGGGTCGAGCTCGAAGGAGCGGTACACGACCTCGACGTCCTCCCGGTGCGGGAAGGCCGCGAGCCCCTTCTCGAAGCGGGCCTTGCCGATGTAGCACCAGGGGCAGGCGATATCGCTCCAGATCTCGACGCGCATGTTCTCTTCTCTCCGGTCCGTGGGGGGGGGCGGGGCCGTACCCGGTGGGGTCGGGCCCGCGGGGGCGTGCCGGTGGCACGGGCGGGCGCGGACGGGGCGCAGGGGTCTCCCGCGGCCGTCCGGGGAGCACAACGCGCAACCGGGCCCGGCTCATTCCCCGGCGCCCGGTTCACTGCCCGGCGGGGACCGCGAGCCAGAGGGTCAGGTGGGTCCCGGAGCGCGGTTCGCCCTCCCGGGCCCGCCAGCCGCGGGCGGCGTAGAAGGCCTGGGCGCGCAGGTTGTGCTCGTAGACCTCCAGGCGGGCCCGGGCCACGGCGGCGCGGCGCCAGGTCTCCACGCAGACGGCGTGCAGCTCCGATCCGATGCCGCGGCGCCAGCCGGACGGGTCCACGTGGAGCTGGGTGAGGTTCATCTCCCCGTCGACGGCGCGGAAGGCCGCGACCCCGGCGATCCGGCCGCCGCGCTCGGAGCACAGCACCCCGCCGTCCCCGCGGCCGACCGCCCGCGCCCAGGCCTCGCGGGTGCGGGTGAGCTCCGCCGCGCCCGCGTAGGCCTCCTCCGGGATCCGGTCGCGGTAGTACGTGGAGCGGGCCCGGAGGTGGAGGGCGGCGATCTCGTCGAGGTCTGCGGGTGCGGCGTTTCTGATCACGAACAGGAGTACGCGCCGGGTAGCGCGCCGGTTCCCGGCCGGGGCGCCGGTTCCGGCCGGACGACCGGATTCCGGGCCGCCCCGGACCCGGCTGCCCGCGCCGCCCGGCCCGCCCCGGGCTACTTCAGCGCCGCCGCCATCATCTTCTGCGCCACGGGGGCCGCGAGGCGGCCGCCCGCGATCTCGGAGCGGTCGGTGTCGGAGTTCTCGATGACGACCGCGACGGCCACCTGCCTGCCGTCCTTCTTGCCGTACGAGGTGAACCAGGCGTACGGGGACTTGCTGTTGTTCACCCCGCGCTGGGCCGTGCCGGTCTTGCCGCCGACCTCCGCCCCGTCCACCTGCGCGGTCCTGCCGCCGCCCTCGGTGACCACGGTCCGCATCGCGTCGCGCAGCTTCTCCGCGGTCTCCCCGCTCATGATCTGCTTCGACCCGCGGTCCTTGTGGCTCTCCAGGGAGTTGCCGTCCGCGTCGGTGACCTCGGAGACCATGAACGGGTCGACCAGCTTGCCGCCGTTCTCGACGGCGGCGGAGACCATGGCCATCTGGAGCGGGGTGGCGGTGACGTCGAACTGGCCGATGCCGGTCTGGGCCACCTGGTCCGGGGACATCTTCGCCTTCGGGTACAGGCTGGTGGTGGCGCGGACGGGGATGTCCTGCTCGGGGTCGTTGAAGCCGAACTTCTCGGCCGTCTCGCGCATCGTGTCCTGGCCCAGCCTGTGCGCCAGGTTCGCGAAGACGTTGTTGCAGGAGTAGCGCAGGGCCGTGCGCAGCGAGGCGTTCTCGCAGGGGGCGGAGGCGCTCTCGTTCTTCAGCACGGTCCGGGTGCCGGGCAGGGTGTACGGGTCCGGGCTGTCGGTGGGCTCGTCGATGGAGCCGTAGAGCCCCTTCTCCAGGGCCGCGGCCATGGTGACCAGCTTGAAGGTGGAGCCGGGGGCCACCGGCTGGCGCAGGGCGAGGTTGAGCATGGACCTGCCCTCCTCGGCGGAGAGCTCCTTCCAGGCCTTCTCGTACGCCTTGGTGCTCCCCGCGATCCGGCCGGGGTCGTAGGAGGGGCTGACGACGATGCCGAGGACGGCGCCGGTGGCGGGGTCGAGGGCGACGGCGGCGCCGGTCTTGCCCCTGAGGGCCTCGTAGCCCGCCTTCTGGACCGCCGGGTCGATCGTGGTGATCACGTTGCCCGGTTCGGCGCGCTTGCCGGTGAGGACGTCGAGCGGGTTCTTCAGCCGGGTGTCCGAGCCGTCGAGGACCTTCTCGTAGAGCTTTTCGAGCTGGTTCTTCCCGTACACCTGGGAGCTGTAGCCGGTGACCGGGGCGTACAGCGGACCGTCGGTGTAGGTCCGCATGTACATGTAATTGCCCTGGTCGACCTTCTTGGAGCCCGTGACCGCCTTCCCGCCCACGATGATGTTCCCGAGCGGCCCGGCGTACCGCTCGATGACGTTCCTCTTGTTGTGCTCGTCGTCTGCGAGGGCCTGGCCTTGGTACGCCTGCACCCAGGTGACCCGCACCAGCAGGGCGAGTACCAGGAGCAGGCAGAAGACCGACGCACGCCTGATCGTCTTGTTCATCCCCCTGCAAGACGCACGGCCGGGCGCAGCCGTTCCGTTCTGCCCCGGTTGTGGCGGGGTTCTCAGTGTTTCTTCATGAACGGCAACGCCGCCGGCCGCCCGGTGTCAGAGCCTCCGGGTGGCGAGCACCAGCCGGTCCCGGGCCTCGGACAGCGCCTCCCGGATGGCCCGCTCCCGCTCCGGGGCCAGCCGGGCGGCGGGGACCGAGCAGCTGATCGCGTCGCGGGCGGGGGTGCGGTACGGCAGGGCCACGCCGAAGCAGCGCAGTCCGAGCGTGCTCTCCTCGCGGTCCACGGCGTAGCCCTGCTCCCGGACCAGCGCGAGCTCTTCGATGAGCTGCTCGCGGTCGGTGGTGGTGTGCCCGGTGACGGGTTCCAGCCGCTCGGGCAGCAGCGCGCGGACCTGCTCGTCGGTGTGCGTGGCCAGCAGGGCCTTGCCGAGGGCGGTGGAGTGCGCGGGGAGCCGTCGGCCGACGCGGGTGAAGGGGCGCAGGAAGTGCTGGGACTGCCGGGTGGCCAGGTACACCACGCTGGTCCCGTCGAGCCGGGCCAGGTGGACGGTCTCGGTGGTCTCGTCGGCGAGCCGGTCGAGGGCGGGCCCGGCCGCGGCGACCACCTCGTCCCCGTCGATGTACGAGCTGCCGACGAGGAGGGCCCGCACCCCGATGCCGTACCGGGTGCCGGTCACGTCGGTCTCGACCCAGCCGAGGTCGACGAGGGTGCGCAGGAGCATGTACAGGCTGGACTTGGGGTAGCCGACGGCCTCCTGGACCTCGGCCAGGCTGTGCATCCCCGGGTGCCCCGCGCACCACTCGAGCAACTCGACCGTCCGCACCGCGGACTTGACCGGTGCCGCCCCCGACTCCGCTGCTGCCATGCGCGCCTCGCCCCTCTTGTCACGCGTCCGGCCCGGAAATAGAGTCCGCACCAGAATCGATCATTCACCTACTCGAACGGTGTTCAGAATACTGAACGACTGGACCCCGTCCGGGCAGGTCCGCGGAACTCCCCGCACAGATCCAGGAGGCAACGGCGCCATGGCAGCAGCACCAGTCTGGAGTGTGGACCCCCGCACCGGGAAGCAGCGCGAGCAGGTTGCGGCGGAGGCCACACCCCAGGACGTGGACGCGGCCGTACGGGCGGCCCACGCGACGCGCGCCGCGCTCGCCGACCGCTCCGTGCGCACCGCCTTCCTGCGGGCCGCGGCCGACCTCCTCGACGCCTCCGCCGAGGCCGTGGTGGCGGCGGCCGACGCCGAGACCGCGCTCGGCACCCCCCGGCTGACCGGCGAGCTCGGCCGGACCACCTACCAGCTGCGCGCCTTCGCCGACGCCGTCGAGGAGGGCTCGTACCTCGACGTGCGCATCGACCGCGCGGACCCCGGGCTGACCCCGCCCCGCCCCGACCTGCGCCGCTACAAGGTGCCCCTCGGCGTGGTCGCCGTCTACGCCGCCTCGAACTTCCCGCTCGCCTTCTCCGTCCCCGGCGGGGACACGGCCAGCGCCCTGGCCGCGGGCTGCCCGGTCGTGGTCAAGGCCCACCCGGACCACCCCGCGACCTCCGCGCTCTGTGCCGCCCTGCTGCAGGAGGCCGCCGTGCGCAGCGGGCTGCCCGCCGGGGTGGTCTCCGTGGTGCACGGCTTCGACGCGGGCCTCGCCCTGGTCCGGCACCCGCTGGTCACGGCCGCCGGGTTCACCGGCTCCATCCGCGGCGGGCGCGCCCTCTTCGACGCCGCCGCGGCCCGCCCGGTGCCCATCCCCTTCCACGGCGAGCTCGGCTCCCTGAACCCGGTCGTGGTCACCACGGCGGCCGCCGCCGAGCGGGCCGAGGAGATCGGCACCGGGCTCGCGGGCGCGGTGACGCTCGGCATGGGGCAGTTCTGCGTGAAGCCCGGCCTGGTCCTGGTGCCGGAGGGACCCGACGGGGACCGGCTGGCCGAGGCCCTGGCCAAGGCCGTGGGCCAGGCCCCCGGGGGCGTCCTGCTCGACCACCGGATGCGGGAGGGCTTCCTCGCGGGGGTCCGCGAGCGCGCGGCGCTCCCGGAGGTCACCTCCCCCGTGGCCCCCGGCGCCCCGACGGAGCACACCGTCAGCGCCGGGTTCCTGTCCGTGCCCGCCCGGCACCTGACGGCCGCGGCGGGTACGGACGGCGGCGCGGACGCCGGGGCGCCGGCCGGCGGGGACCCGTACGGGCTGCTGCTGGAGGAGTGCTTCGGGCCCGTGACGGTCCTCGCCCGGTACTCCGGGCCCGACGAGGCCGCCGCGGTGCTCACCCGGCTCCCCGGGAACCTGAGCGCCACCCTCCAGCTCTCCGCGGCCGAGGCCCTGGGCGCGCCCGGACCGGCCGCCGCCCTCCTCGACCTCGTCACCGGGCTGGCCGGCCGGGTGCTGGTCAACGGCTGGCCCACCGGCGTGGCCGTGGCCCCCGCCCAGCACCACGGCGGCCCGTACCCGGCCGCCACCTCGCACTCCACCTCCGTCGGCGGCACCGCGATCGAGCGCTGGCTGCGCCCGGTCGCCTACCAGTCCGTACCGGACCCGCTGCTTCCGGCGGAGCTGCGCGAGGGCAACCCGCTCGGGCTGCCGCGGCGCGTGGACGGCGCCCCGGAGCAGGGCGGGCCGGAGCAGGGCGGGCCCGGGCAGGACGGGCGGGCGTAGCCCCGGTCCGTACCGAAGCGGCCCGGCGCGCGACGCCGGGCGCAGGGCCGCGCCCGGACCGGACGGGGCAGCCGGGAGGGGAAACCCGGTTGCCGGGCCGGGCGCGGCCGGGTGAGCCTTTGCGCATGCCGAGACCCTTTGGATTCACGTACGAGCAGCGCGGCGACGGAAGCGTCGTCATCACCCACCGCGGACGCGCCGCGGGGACCCTGCGCGGGTCCCGCGCGGACAAGTTCCTCGAGGAGGTGGAGTCGGGCGACGCCCAGCTGGTGATGGCCCGCTGGACGGGCGCGTACAAGTTCGGCAACGAGCGGCTCGCCCGCAGCCATCCGCGCAACCGGGGCTGAAGTTCCCGCAGGGTAAGGGAACGGCAAAAGGGGTTCGGTCGTTCACGGGGCATGACCGCTATGACCCCTGGTGCGAACCTCCCCCTGAACTCCGTCCGCGTGACGGTCGACGTCGCCGCCCCCGTACGGCTGGACGTGTCGGGGCTGCTGCTCGCCGCGGACGGCAAGGTGCGTTCCGACGAGGACTTCATCTTCTACAACCAGCCGGCGGGCCCCGGTGTCGCCTACCGCTCCGGCGGCGGCGCCGCCCCCGACTCGATCGCGGTGGACACCTCCGCGGTCCCGGCCGGCATCGAGCGGATCGTGGTCACGGCCAGCCCCGACGCGGCGGGCCAGACCTTCCAGGGCATCGAGCCCACGGCCACGGTGCGCAACGCCGACGACGGCAGCGTGATCGCGACGTTCACCCCGCCGCAGCTGGGCTCGGAGACCGCGCTCGTCGTGGTCGAGGTGTACCTGCGCGGCGGCGCCTGGAAGGTCCGCGCGGTCGGACAGGGGTACGCGGAGGGCCTGGCCGGGATCGCCCGGGACTTCGGGGTCTCGGTGGACGAGGAGCCCGCCGCCCCGGCCGCGGCCCCGCAGGCGCCCCCGGCCCCCGCCCCGGCGGCCCCGGCGGCTCCCGCCGCGCCCGCCGCCTGGCCGGCCGCCCCCGCGCCCGCCTCGCCGCCCACGGCCGCGTGGCCCGCCCCGTCGGAGCCCACGCTGGCGCAGCCCGCGCCGGCCGCTCCCCCGGCGGCCCCCGCACCGGGCGCGGGCAAGATCAACCTGGACAAGGGCCGGGTCAGCCTCCAGAAGAACCAGACCGTCTCCCTGGTCAAGGGCGGCCGCCCGCTGCTCTCCCAGGTCAAGATGGGCCTCGGCTGGGAGCCCGCCTTCCGCGGCAAGGACATCGACCTCGACGCCTCGGTCATCGCGTACGGCCCGCAGCGCAACCACCTCGACAGCTGTTACTTCGGCAAGCTGACGATCCTGGGCGGCGCCATCAAGCACTCGGGCGACAACCTGACCGGCGAGGGCGCCGGGGACGACGAGGTGATCGTCGTCGACCTGGGCCGCCTGCCCGCGGAGGTCACGGGTCTGGTCTTCACGGTGAACTCCTTCTCCGGCCAGAAGTTCACGGACGTGGCCAAGGCTTACTGCCGCCTGATCGACGCGGCGAGCGGGGAGGAGCTGGCCCGCTTCGACCTCACGAGCGCGGAGCCCCAGACGGGCGTGATGATGGCGAAGCTGATCCGCCAGTTCTCGGGCGAATGGGAGATGACGGCCATGGGGGAGTTTGTGAAGTCCCGCACAGTCCGCGGCATGGTCAAGCCCGCTGCCCAGGCACTTTGACCGCCGGGCGGGCCCGACATGACGGATCGGCGCGAAAACCGGGCGTGACTGTCAGTGCCCGCCCGTAACCTGGTTCCCATGCACGACACACTCACACCCGCGGGCCCCGCGCGTCCTTCCGCCGCCGAGGCGAACGACGCGATACGGCTGCTCGTGGACAACCTCGCGGGCGAGGAGTGGCCGGCAGCGGCGTACGAGTTCCTGCTGGAGCAGTGGGCCGCCGCATCCCGCTCCGAGTCCGAGGCGGCGGCCGCCGGGTACGGGGAGTACTGACCCCCGTACCCGCGGCCCCGGCCGGGCCGCCCGCGGCGGTCCCGTCCCCCGCGCACCGCCCCTGCGGCCTCCCCTGAAGCACCGTGCTTCCCGCACCACCCCTGAAGCACGCGCCCGAAGCACAGCGCCTCCCGCTCCTGCGGACCCCGCACCGCCCTGCCCATACCCGCGGCCTCCCCGGGGAGCCCGGACTGCGCGTACCCGCCGCCTCCCCGCGGACCCCGGACTGCCCGTACCCGGAAGCCCGTTCGCCCCGGTCCAGCCGGGGCCGGATCCCTCAGCCCTGGCGGGAGCGGGCCCGGTGGGCCGCCCTGCGGGCCTCCTTGGCCGCCTTGCGCTCGGGGTGCAGCCGCCCCATCGCCTCCAGCACCTCCGCCGTGGCCGGGTGCTCCACCCGCCAGACCGCCTCGAAGAACCCGCTGTGCCCCTCGGTCAGACCGGCCATCAGCCCGGCCAGGTCCGCCGTCTCCCCCTCCGCGGCCAGCTGCGCCGCGATCGTGTCCACGGTCAGCCAGAAGACCATGTCCTGGTCGGGGGCCGGGACTCCGTCGACCACGCCCCGCTCCGCGAGCCAGACCCGGGCCAGCCCGCCCAGCTCCCCGTCGTCGAGCACCGCCCGCAGCGCCGGTTCGGCGGCCGTGTCCATCAGGGCGAGGGCCTGCTGGCAGCGCAGCCGGCGCAGCGGGCCGCCCGCGTCGCCGCCGCGGGCCGCGGCGAGCAGTTCGGCGGCGGCCCCCGGGTTCTCCCGGCGGGCGAGCCACAGCTCCGTCTCGGCGCGGGCCGCCTCCTCGGGGAAGTGCGCGACGGCGTCCAGCAGGGCGTCCGCGCCCTTGTCCGCGAACTCGCCCACGGCCGGGGCGGCCACGCCCGCCTCCACCAGCCGGGCCCGGATGCCGAACACCCCGAGGGGGGTCAGCCGCACCATCCCGTACCGCGCGACGTCCTCGTCCCCGCCGGCTGCGCCCGCAGCTCCGCCCGTACCGCCGCCCGCGGCGAGTTCGGCGTCCCCGGCCTCGGCCATCAGCTCCTCGTCGACCGGGCGGTACTCGACCAGGCCGACCGCCTCCAGCTGCCGGAACTGGTCGTCCAGCCGCATCATCGTGTCGGAGACCCGCTCGAGCACCTCGTCGGTGGGCTCGGCCATGCCCTCCGGCACGACCATGGACGCGGCGAGCACGGGCAGCGGCACCGGCCCGTCCCCGGCCCCGCCCTCGGCCACGGTCAGCAGGTACAGGTTGGCGAGTACGCCGTCCAGGAAGTCCGCCTCGCCCTGCGGGTCCCAGTCCAGCCGGTCGAAGTCGATCCCGCCGCCGGAGTCCAGGGCGTCGACCAGGTCGTCGAGGTCGGGCACGGCCGCGTCGGCCAGCACGGTGTCGAGGGCCGCCAGCCACAGTTCCAGCACGTCGGCCGGGGAGCCGCCCGTGACCTGGGCCAGGTCCTCGCCGGGAGCGGCGGTCCCGGCCGCCTCCCCGCCGTTCCCGTCCCCGCCGCCGTCCCCCTCGTCCGTGTCGCCGAAGGCGGCCCCGGCGTCCTCGGCCACCTCCACCAGCCCGGTGTCCAGCGCCACCCGCCACGCCTCGCTCGCGTACGCCTCGCCGTCCGGGTCCTCCGCCAGCCCGAGCAGGGCGGCCGCCTCCGCCAGCTGCGCGCGCAGGAGTTCGCCGCCCGCGCCGACCGGGACCGCAGGCCCGGCCCACCGGGCCAGGAGCACCGCGCGGGCCAGCAGCGGGGCCGCGAGGGCGGCCCGGGCGAGCTCCGCCTCGGAGTGCAGCCGTACCGGCGGCAGCGTGGAGCGCTCTGCGGACATCGGGGGTCTCCTCGTGCTGGTGGGAGCGGCGGGGCCGGTGCCTGGGCCGCGGGGCCGCCGCCGCGGCCGGGTCGAGCCGGACCCGTGCCGGAAGGGCGCGGCCCGGGCTCCGCCGGCGGTCCGCACGCGGCCCGTCGGCGGCCCCAGCGTAGACGCAATTCACCCCATCCCGACCCGTTCACCGGACGGTCCGCCCCCGTACCCCCGGTAGACCTTGACAACAGACCTGGTCAACCAAGAGATTGACGCGCGTAGAGCGCGCAGATCCCCCTCAGAGATCGCACCGCCACTCCGTTTCCCTCATCCTCACACCGGAGTTCCTGCCCATGCGTTCCCGTCCTCAGGTGACCGGACCCCTTTCCCGTTCCGCAGCCGTTGCGACCGTCGTGGCCACCGCCCTGGCCGCCGGCCTGCTCGCCGGCACCGCCACCGCCGCCGAAGGCGACGCCCCCGTCCGCATCCACGACATCCAGGGCACCACCCGGATATCCCCGCTCGTCGGCAAGCAGGTCGCCGGCGTCGAGGGCATCGTCACCGGTGTCCGCACCTACGGCTCCCGCGGCTTCTGGATCCAGGACCCGCAGGCCGACGACAGCGAGGCCACCAGTGAGGGCGTCTTCGTCTTCACCAGCTCGGTCCCGACCGTCGCCGTCGGCGACGCCGTCACCGTCTCCGGCCTGGTCGGGGAGTTCGTCCCCGGCGGCCTGAACTCGGGCAACCAGTCGGCGACCCAGATCAGCAAGCCGACCGTCAAGGTGCTGTCCTCCGGCAACGCCCTGCCCGAGGCCGTCCACATCAACGAGTACTCCGTCCCGGAGCTGTACGCCCCCGCGGGCGACGCGGCCGCCGGCGGCAGCATCAACGGCCTGGAGCTGGAGCCCGGCACGTACGCCCTGGACTACTACGAGTCCCTGGAGGGCATGAACGTCCGCATCGGCACCTCCCGGGTCGTCGGCGCCACGGACCCGTACTCCGAGCTGTGGGTCACCGTGAAGGGCTGGGAGAACCCCACCAAGCGCGGCGGCACGGTCTACGGCTCGTACGAGTCCCAGAACACCGGCCGCCTCCAGGTCCAGCAGCTCGCCCCGATCGCGCAGAGCCCCTTCCCGGTGGCGAACGTGGGCGACCGCCTGACCGGCACCACCGAAGGCCCGCTGGACTTCAACCAGTTCGGCGGCTACACGCTGGTCGCGCGCACCCTCGGCACCGTGGTCTCCAAGGGCCTGGAGCGGGAGCGCACCAAGTCCCAGAAGCCCGGCGAGCTGGCCGTGGCCACGTACAACGTGGAGAACCTGGACCCGAGCGACCCGCAGGAGAAGTTCGACGCGCTCGCCAAGGCGGTCGTCGAGAACCTGGCCTCCCCCGACGTCCTCGCCCTCGAGGAGATCCAGGACGACACGGGCGCCAAGAACGACGGCGTGGTCTCGGCCGGCCAGACCCTGACCAAGTTCACGGACGCGATCAAGGCCGCGGGCGGCCCCGCGTACCAGTGGCGCACGGTCGACCCGGAGAACAACAAGGACGGCGGCGAGCCCGGCGGCAACATCCGCCAGGTCTTCCTCTTCAACCCGGAGCGCGTGTCCTTCAACGACCGCGCCGCGGGCGACGCCGCCACCGCCACCGGCGTGGTGCGCGAGGGCGGCCACGCCCGCCTGACCCACTCCCCCGGCCGCATCGACCCGGCGAACACCGCCTGGGAGAACAGCCGCAAGCCGCTCGCGGGTGAGTTCACCTTCCGCGGCCGCACGGTCATCGTCGTCGCCAACCACTTCGGCTCGAAGGGCGGCGACCAGGGCCTGACCTCGCAGTTCCAGCCGCCGGCCCGCTCCTCGGAGGCCAAGCGGCTGCTCCAGGCGCAGTCCGTGAACGCCTTCGTGAAGGACGTCCTGGCCGCCCAGCACAACGCGAAGGTCGTCGTCCTCGGCGACATCAACGACTTCGAGTTCTCGGCGACCACCGAGGCGCTGACGGACGGCGGGGCCCTGTACCCGGCCGTCAAGTCCCTGCCGCGCGCGGAGCGCTACTCGTACGTGTACCAGGGCAACTCGCAGGTGCTGGACCAGATCCTGACCAGCCCGGCGATCCGCAACTTCACGTACGACAGCGTCCACATCAACGCCGAGTTCGCGGACCAGAACAGCGACCACGACCCGCAGGTACTGCGCTTCATCCCGTAGCCGCCCGCGCCCCGGAGGGCCCGGCCGCCGTCCCGGCCGGGCCCTCCGGCACACCCCCGCCCGACCCTCTCGGGACAACTCGGGACTTTCGGCACTGGCGTGATCCTCGCCACATCCGTCCGCGTTTCGCCCCGGATGTGGTGTTGAGTGTCCCCACGCACGCACCGCTTGCGCCCGCACCCCCCTCTGGAGGTCCGTGTGTCCCCCTCCATCTCGACCGCCCAGGAGATCGGCCTCGCCATCCTGGCGGTCGCCGCCGTGGTCTGGCTGCTCGGCCTCGGCCACATGCTCTGGGACAGCCGCTTCCACCACCCCGAGCCGGGCGCCTACGAGGGCCTCCCCTCGATCCCGACCCAGCGCACCGCACAGTCGCACCCCCTGGAACGCGTGGAACTCACCCAGGAGGAACAGGAGGCCTTCGCAGGCCTGGTCCGCACCATCGCCCTGCCGTAGGGCCCGGCGCGCCTGCGCATACGACAGCCCGCCGACCGGAGTCCGGTCGGCGGGCTGTCGTGCGGGCGGCCTACGGCACCGAGGTGCGGGCCACTCAGTTGTGGCTGTGGAGGACCTCGTTCAGGCCGCCCCAGTTCGCCTTGTACGGGCGGGCCTCGACGGTGCCGGTGACCGAGTTGCGGCGGAAGAGGATGTTGTCGGCGCCGGAGAGCTCCAGGGCCTTGACGACCTGGCCGTCCGGGAGGGTGACGCGGGTGCCGGCGGTGACGTAGAGGCCGGCCTCCACCACGCACTCGTTGCCGAGGGCGATGCCGATGCCCGCCTCGGCGCCGACCAGGGTGCGCTCGCCGATCGAGATGATCTGCTTGCCGCCGCCGGAGAGGGTGCCCATGGTGGAGGCGCCCCCGCCGATGTCGGAGCCGTCGCCGACGACGACGCCCGCGGAGATGCGGCCCTCGACCATGGAGGTGCCGAGGGTGCCGGCGTTGAAGTTCACGAAGCCCTCGTGCATGACCGTGGTGCCCTCGGCCAGGTGCGCGCCGAGGCGGACCCGGTCGGCGTCGGCGATGCGGACGCCCTTGGGGGCCACGTAGTCGGTCATCCGCGGGAACTTGTCGATCGAGGTGACCTGGAGGTGCAGGCCCTCGGCGCGGGCGTTCAGGCGGACCGTCTCGACCTGGTCGACGGCGACGGGGCCGAGGGAGGTCCAGGCCACGTTGGTCAGGAGGCCGAAGACCCCGTCCAGGTTCTGGCCGTGCGGCTTGACCAGGCGGTGGCTGAGCAGGTGCAGGCGCAGGTACGCGTCGTGCGCGTCCAGCGGCTTGTCCTCCAGGGAGGCGATGACGGTGCGGACGGCGACGACCTCGACCCCGCGGACCGCGTCCGTGCGGACCGCCTTGGCCGCGGCGGCGCCGAGGAGTTCCACGGCCTGCTCGGCGGTGAGGCGCTCGGTGCCGGCCGGGCCGGGCTCGGCGACGAGCGCGGGGGCGGGGAACCAGGTGTCGAGGACGGTGCCGTCGGCGGTGAGGGTGGCAAGTCCGGCGGCGACGGCGCCGGTGGTACGCGTAGTCATGCCCGAACGCTAACCGGCCGCGGCCGCTGCGGGCGAACCGGTCTCATGTGCCGGGCGCCCGGCCCCGCCCGGCCCTGCGTCCGGGGAGGCGGCCGCCGGGGAGCCGGCCCGGGCCGGCGCGGAGGCCGCCGTCCTGCGGCCGGCCAGGAGGACGGCGGTCCCGGCAGCGAGGCCCAGCGCCGCGCACAGCGGCCACAGCAGCCCGGGGGCGGCGGCGTACAGGGCCCCGCCGAGCGGCGGTCCGAGGACGACCCCGGTCACGGACACCCCCGCGTACAGGCTCTGGAAGCGCCCGGCCGCGTGCGCGGGGGCCTCGTCGGCGACGTAGGCGGTGGCGGTGGTCTTGTAGAGGATCTCGCCGAGGGAGAGCAGGACCATCATGGCGAGGGCGGTCGCGATGCCGGTGCCGAGCAGCAGGGCCGCGTACCCGGCGCCCACCAGGACCAGGCCGGTGCCGATGACCCGCAGGGCGGGGTGGCGGCGCAGGGTGAGGGCCAGGGGGAGTTCGAGGAGGAGGATCACGGCCCCGTTGACGGCGACCAGCAGCCCGTACGCCCGGGTGCCGAGGCCGTGGTCGGCGAGGTGCACGGGGAGCGTGTAGTACTGCTGCCGGTAGACCACGTCGACCACGACGATCGAGCCGAGGAGCACCAGCAGGGCGGGCCGGGCGCGCAGTTCGCGCAGGATGCCGCCGCCCCGACCCCCGTCCGGGGCTGCGGCCGGCCGCGGTGCACCGGCCTCGGGGACCACCCGCGCGGTCCAGGCGGCGAGGAGGAGGGTGCCGAGCCCGTCGCCGACGAACAGCCAGTCGTACGAGGCGCCCGTCGCGACCAGCGCCCCCAGCGGGGGCCCGATGGCGAACCCGCCGTTCGCGGCGCACCGGATGACGGCGAAGGACTGCCGGCGGCCCCCCTCGGGCACGGTCACGGCCACGAGAGCGGCGTTCGCGGCGCGTACCACCCCCGAGGCGTACTGGGCGGCGGGCAGGGCCGCGTACATCAGGGCGGTGGGCAGCAGCGGCAGGGAGACGAGGACGGCTCCCCCGGCGGCGGAGGCGGCGAGCAGCACCCGGCGGTGGCCGAGCCGGTCCCCGAACCAGCCGCCGGTGAAGTTGCCCGCGACCAGCCCGATGCCGCCGAGCCCGGTGAGCACCCCCGCCTCGGCGGCGCCGAGTCCGCGCGGTCCGGTCAGGTACAGGAAGACGAAGACGAAGGTGAAGCTGACGACGGCGTTGACGAACCCGCCCGCCGCCAGCAGCCAGACCGCCTTCGGCACCTCCTTGAGCCCGCTCCGCACCCCTGTGTCCCGTGCCATGCGCACACCCGCCCCCCGAGTCAGTTCCCTTTGGGAACCGACTATGCCAACATGGCAGCCTCGGGTCAACGCCCCCCAGGGACTCACAGGAACCGGAGCGGACATGGCCCAGCGCACGAGCCTCGGTGACGCCGACTGCGCCATCGCGCAGTCCCTCGACGTGGTCGGGGACTGGTGGACGCTGCTGATCGTGCGCGACGCGGCCCGCGGCCTGTCCCGCTTCGAGGAGTTCCAGCGCGAGCTGGGCGTCTCCCGGAAGGTGCTGGCCGAGCGGCTGCGGCTGCTCACCGACGCCGGTGTGCTGACCCGGGAGCCGTACCAGGACCGCCCGGTCCGGTACGCCTACCGCCTCACCCCGCGCGGCCGCGCGCTGCTGCCCGTCCTGGTCGCACTCCAGGACTGGGGTGACACCTGGGTACTGGGAGAGGGAGAGATGACGGCGACCACGGCGCAGGCCTCACGGGAGGCGGAGCGCGTCCACGCGCTGAGGGGCACCCGGCTGCCGGAGCTGCTGCTGCCGGACGCGGACGGGGAGCCGCGCGATCCGGTGGCGGACACCGCGCACACCGTCCTGTACTGCTTCCCCGGGGCGTACGCGCGCTCCGACGCGTACCCGCCGGGCTGGGCCGGGATCCCCGGCGCCCGCGGCTGCACGCTGGAGTCGTGCACGTACCGCGACCAGCTGGCCGAGTTCACGGCCGCCGGGGTGACGGTCACCGGGGTCTCCACGCAGCGCCCCGACGAGCAGCGGGCCTTCGCCGCGGCCGAGCGCCTGAACTTCCCGCTGCTGTCGGACGCGGACCTGGCCCTGACGGCGGCCCTGCGGCTGCCGACCTTCCGGGCGGGCGGGGTGAGCCGGATCAAGCGGCTGACCCTCCTGGTGGACCGCGACCGCACGGTCCGCGAGGTCTTCTACCCGATCACGGACATCGAGGCGAGCGTGACGGCGGCACTGGCGGCGGCCCGGACGGCGGCCAACGGCTGACGGGCGGCGGCCAACGGCTGACCGCTGGCGTACGGCGGGTGGCAGGCGGCAGCTAGGCCGCCCCGCCGCCCCCCGCCGGCGCCCCCCGCAGGATCCGGGACAGCACCTCGCGCGCGTAGGACGCGTCGTACGCGCCGCCCGTCAGCAGCACCTGGAGGCAGATGCCGTCCATGGCCGCCACCAGGGCCCGGGCCGTGACCGGGTCGCAGCGGTCCGCCAGGGCCGCCGCCACCGACTCGCCCCACTCCGCCGCCACCGGCCGCAGGGCGGGGCGCCGCAGGGCGGCGAGGTAGAGCTCGTACTCCAGCTCCGCCCGGGCCCGCTCCCCGTCCAGCCACTCCCCCAGCAGCGCGGCGAGCGCCCCGGCCAGGTCCCGGCCCGGCTCCGCGACCAGCGGGTGGCCGGCCGTCTCGCGGGCGAAGGAGTCGTTGGCCCGGCGCAGGGCGGCGACGAGCAGGTCGTCGAGGGTGGCGAAGTGGTACGTCGTGGAGCCCAGCGGCACGTCCGCCTCCGCGGCCACCGAGCGGTGGCTCAGCCCCGCGATCCCCTTGGCGGCGACCACCCGGATCGCCGCGTCGACGATCCGGTCCCGGCGGCCGGGGTCGTACCGGCGGCCCGCCGCCATCAGTGGGAGCCGCCCAGGTTCAGCAGGACCACCCCGGCGATGACCAGCGCGATCCCGGCCAGTTTGGCCGCGCCCGCCGCCTCCCCGAGGAAGAGCATCCCGATGGCCGCGACGGCCGCGGTGCCGACCCCGGCCCAGATCGCGTAGGCCGTGCCGACGGACATGCTCTTGAGGGTCTGGGCGAGCAGGGTGAAGGCGATGAGGTACCCGACCACCGTGATCACCGAGGGCCAGAGCTTCGTGAACCCCTCGCTGAACTTCATGGCGGTGGTTCCGGCGACTTCCGCGGCGATGGCCGCGGCCAGCAGGAGGTAGGGCATGTGTACGAGCGTACACATCGTTGCGTACACCCGTACACATCCGGTCCCGCGCACCCCCTGCACCACCCGCACCTGGCCCGCCCCGGATGCAACCGGACCTGCGGGTTAGGGTGTCCGTTCCATCAGGTGACCAGCAGCAACGGGGGAAGAGATGGCACACGGAACGGGATGGGGACCACAGCCCTGGGGCGGCGGCTGGATGCCCCCGCCGCCGCAGCCGGGGGTGGTTCCGCTGCGCCCCCTGACCCTCGGCGAGATGCTCGGCGGGTCCTTCTCCACCCTCGGGCGGTACTGGAAGCCGCTGGCCGCCGTCACCGCCGTCGCCCACGGCGCGGCCGCCCTGGTCGTGGCCGCGGCGGCGGGGCTGGCGCTGCTCTTCGTCTACCCGGAGCTCGACGCGGTCCTCCAGACGTTCACGCACGAGGAGGGCGCCGACCCCGGGCACGTGACGACGCTCCTGCTCGCCGCGCTGCCCGTGGGCGTGGTCGCCTTCCTGGCGGGGCTCGCCCTGTACGCGGTCCTGACGGCCGTCTTCCCGGCCGTCCTGATGGACGCGGTGGCGGGCCTGCCCACGACCGCCCGGGAGCTGGGGCGGCGCTGCCTGCCGCGGACCCCCGCGGTCCTCGGCACCCTGCTGCTGACCTGGCTGGTCGTGGCCGCGCCGGTGGCCCTCGGGGCGCTCCTGGGCCTCGCGGGGATGTTCGCGGCCGGGGTGGACTCGCACGGCCCCGGTGCGAGCGTGCTGTTCGTGCCGCTGGGGCTGCTCGCCACCCTGCCGGTCAGCATCTGGCTCGGCGTGAAGCTGGGCCTCGCCCCCGCGGCCGCGGTCTGCGAGGGCCTGGGCCCGGTGGCCGCGATGAGCCGCTCCTCGCGGCTGGTGAGCGGGGGCTGGTGGCGGGCGTTCGGGATCGCGCTGGTGACGATGATCATCGCGGCGACCCTGGCGTACCTCATCCAGATGCCGTTCTCGCTGGTCGGCGTCTTCGCGCTGTTCCCGGCCGCCCTGACCGATTCCGGCGACGGGGCCTCCGCGGCCGGGGCCGTCGGCGGGTTCGTCGTCTACTTCATCGTGCTCATGGTGGGCTCGGTCCTCGGCCAGCTCTTCCAGATCGGCTACCCGGCCCTGGTCTCGGGCCTGCTCTACGTCGACCTCCGCATGCGCAAGGAGGACCTGGCCGCCACCCTCACGGCCACGTACGCCCCGGGGTACCCCACCGGTCCCGCAGGCCCCGCAGGCCCCACCACTCCGTACGGGCCCGGCCCCGGCCCCGCCGTCTGAGGAGCCGGCCCGGACGCACGAAGGCCCCCCGGCTGCTGCCGGGGGGCCTTGCGCATGTCCCTGCGGAACGGGATCAGACGTTGAAGCCCAGCGCGCGGAGCTGTTCGCGGCCGTCGTCGGTGATCTTGTCCGGGCCCCACGGGGGCATCCAGACCCAGTTGATGCGGAGCTCGTTGACGATGCCCTCGGTCGCCGACTTCGCCTGGTCCTCGATCACGTCGGTGAGGGGGCAGGCGGCCGAGGTCAGGGTCATGTCGAGGGTGGCGATGTTGGCGTCGTCGATGTGGACGCCGTAGATCAGGCCCAGGTTGACCACGTCGATGCCGAGCTCGGGGTCGACCACGTCGTAGAGGGCCTCGCGGACCTCCTCCTCGGTGGCGGGCTTGAGCCCGGCCTGCGGGGCCGCGGGGGCCGCGACGGCCTCCGTCGCGCCCTCGGCCGCCTTCGCCGCCTCGGCGCTCTCGCCGGCCTCGGCCACGGCGGCCTCGGGCGTTGCGTTCTCGGTCATGCCGTCTTCCTCTCGGCGTCGCCCAGGGCCTGGGCGGTCGCGTCCTTCCACGCCATCCAGCTCAGCAGCGCGCACTTCACACGGGCGGGGTACTTGGAGACGCCGACGAACGCGACCGCGTCCTCCAGCACCTCCTCCATGGCCTCGTCGGGCTCGATCCTGCCCTTGGACTGCATCATCTCCAGGAAGGTGGCCTGGATCCGCTGCGCCTCGGCGAGCTCCTTGCCGACCAGCAGCTCGTTGAGCACCGACGCGCTGGCCTGGCTGATGGAGCAGCCCTGGCCCTCGTACGAGACGTCCGTGAGGGTCTCGCCGTCGTACTTCACGCGCAGCGTGATCTCGTCGCCGCAGGTCGGGTTGACGTGGTGCACCTCGGCATCGCCGTCGCGCAGGCCACGCCCGTGCGGGTGCTTGTAGTGGTCCAGGATCAGTTCCTGGTACATCGAATCCAGCTTCACAGCGGCCCTCGTCGCCTCGTCGCCCTCGTTATCCGAAGAAGTTCCGTACGTGCTCCAGCCCGTCGACGAGCGCGTCGACCTCGGCCGGAGAGTTGTACAGGTAGAACGACGCCCGCGTGGTCGCAGGAATTCCGTACCGCAGGCAGACCGGGCGCGCGCAGTGGTGTCCCACGCGGACCGCGATGCCCTGCTCGTCCAGGACCTGGCCGACGTCGTGCGGGTGGATGTCGCCGAGTACGAAGGAGAGCGCGGCGCCGCGGTCCTCGGCCGTGGTGGGGCCGATGATCCGCAGGTCCGGGACCTCCTGGAGCCGCTTGAGGGCGTACTCCGTGATCGCGTGCTCGTGCGCGGCGATCTTCTCCATGCCCACCGAGGTCAGGTAGTCCACGGCCGCGCCGAGGCCGACGGCCTGGGCGATCGGGGGCGTACCCGCCTCGAACTTGTGCGGCGCGGGGGCGTACGTGGAGGAGTGCATCGAGACGGTCTCGATCATCTCGCCGCCGCCGAGGAACGGGGGCAGGTCCTCCAGCAGCTCCTGGCGGCCCCACAGGACGCCGATGCCGGTCGGGCCGCACATCTTGTGGCCGGTGAAGGCCACGAAGTCGGCGCCGAGGGCCTGCACGTCCAGCGGCATGTGCGGGGCGGCCTGCGAGGCGTCGATCAGCACCAGGGCGCCGACCTCCTGCGCACGCCGGACGATCGCCTCGACGGGGTTGACCGTGCCGAGCAGGTTGGAGACCAGCGCGAAGGAGACGATCTTCGTCTTCTCCGTGATGACCTCTTCCATGTTCGACAGGTCGAGCCGGCCGTCGTCGGTGAGGCCGAACCACTTCAGCTTCGCGCCCGTGCGCTGCGAGAGCAGCTGCCACGGCACGATGTTGGAGTGGTGCTCCATCTCCGTGATGGCGATCTCGGTCTCGTGGTCGACCCGGTAGGGCTCCTCGGCCCAGCCGAGCATGTTGGCCACGAGGTTGAGCGACTCGGAGGCGTTCTTGGTGAAGATCACCTCGTCGCGGCTCGGCGCGTTGATGAAGGCGGCGACCTTGTCGCGGGCGCCTTCGTACAGTGCCGTGGCCTCCTCGGCGACCACGTACACGCCACGGTGGACGTTGGCGTTGTGCCGCTCGTAGTACTCGTTCAGGGCGTCGAGCACCTGACGCGGCTTCTGCGAGGTCGCCGCCGAGTCCAGGTAGACGATCTTCTTCCCGTCGTGGACCACACGATCCAGCAGGGGGAAGTCCTTGCGGATCGCCTCGATGTCGAGGAGGCCGGGCAGCTGCGTCACGCGGTCACGCCACCCTTCACGTACTTGTCGTAGCCCTCGGCCTCCAGCTGGTCGGCGAGCTCGGCGCCGCCGGACTCGGCGATGCGGCCGTTCGCGAACACGTGCACGAAGTCGGGCTTGATGTAGCGCAGGATGCGCGTGTAGTGGGTGATCAGCAGGGTGCCGACCTCGCCGGACTCGCGGACGCGGTTGACGCCCTCGGAGACGATGCGCAGGGCGTCGACGTCGAGGCCGGAGTCGGTCTCGTCGAGGATCGCGATCTTCGGCTTGAGGAGCTCCAGCTGGAGGATCTCGTGGCGCTTCTTCTCACCGCCGGAGAAGCCCTCGTTGACGTTGCGCTCGGCGAAGGAGGGGTCCATGGACAGCTGCTCCATGGCCTCCTTGACCTCCTTGACCCAGGTGCGCAGCTTGGGGGCCTCGCCGCGGATCGCGGTGGCGGAGGTGCGCAGGAAGTTGGAGACCGAGACGCCGGGGACCTCGACCGGGTACTGCATGGCGAGGAAGACGCCGGCGCGGGCGCGCTCGTCGACCTCCATCTCCAGGACGTCCTCGCCGTCGAGGGTGACGGTGCCGCCCGTGACCGTGTACTTCGGGTGGCCGGCGAGGGAGTACGCCAGGGTGGACTTGCCGGAGCCGTTGGGGCCCATGATGGCGTGCGTCTCGCCCTGCTTCACGGTGAGGTCGACGCCCTTGAGGATCTCGCGGGAGCCGTTCTCGGTCTCGACGGAGACGTGCAGGTCGTGGATTTCAAGCGTAGCCATGGGTGCCTCAGGACTCCTGGGAGAGGGAGACGAGCACATCGTCCCCTTCGATCTTTACGGGGTATACGGGAACAGGGCGCGTGGCGGGCAGGCCCGAGGGCTTGCCGGTGCGCAGGTCGAAGGCGGATCCGTGGAGCCAGCACTCGATCTGGCAGTCCTCGACCTCGCCCTCCGAGAGCGAGACGTTCGCGTGCGAGCAGATGTCGTGGATCGCGAACACCTCGCCCTCGGTGGAGACGACGGACACCGGCGTGCCGTCGAGCTCCACCCGCAGCGGGGTGTTCTCGCTCAGCTCGCTCAGCGCGCAGGCCTTCACGTACGTCATCAGACGGACGCTTCCAGCTCGGCCTCGATCTTGGCGATCAGGCGCTCCTCGATGTCGTCCACGCCGATCTGCTGGACGAGCTCGGCGAAGAAGCCGCGCACGACCAGGCGGCGGGCCTCGTCGGCCGGGATGCCGCGGGCCTGGAGGTAGAAGAGCTGCTCGTCGTCGAAGCGGCCGGTGGCGGAGGCGTGGCCGGCGCCGACGATCTCGCCGGTCTCGATCTCCAGGTTGGGGACCGAGTCGACCCGCGCGCCGTCGGTGAGGACGAGGTTGCGGTTCATCTCGTACGTGTCGGTGCCCTCGGCGGTCTTCTCGATGAGGACGTCGCCGATCCACACGGCGTGGGCGGCCTCGCCCTGGAGGGCGCCCTTGTAGACCACGTTGGACTTGCAGTGCGGGGCGTCGTGGGTGACCAGGAGGCGGTGCTCCTGGTGCTGGCCCGCGTCGGTGAAGTACACGCCGAGCATCTCGGCCTCGCCGCCGGGGCCGGCGTAGGAGACGCGCGGGTGCAGGCGCACCAGGTCGCCGCCGAAGGTGACCACGACGGACTTGAAGGTCGCGTCGCGGCCGACGAGGGCGTTGTGCTGCGAGGTGTGGACGGCGGTGTCGTCCCAGTCCTGCACGGACACGAAGGTGACCTTGGCGCCGTCGCCGACGAGGATGTCGACGTTGGCGGCGCGCACGCCGTCGCCGGTGTGGTCGATCACGATGATCGCCTCGGCGAAGGGCTTGACGTCGAAGACGGTGTGCCCGAAGGTCGTGCCGCCCTCGCCGTGCAGGGCCACGCGGATCGGCTCGGCGAGCACGGTCTCCTTGGGCACCGTGACGACGGTGGCCTTGGCGAAGGAGGAGAACGCCTGCGCCGAGACGCGGTCGACCGGCTTGCCGGCCTTGCCGATGCGCTCGTCGCCGCGGTCCACGGACTCGACGGTGACGCCCTCGGGGGCGTCGATCTGGGCCTTCATGGTGCCGTTGGCGACGGCGGTGCCGTCGTGCAGGCCGCGCAGGCGCTCCAGCGGGGTGAAGCGCCACTCCTCCTCGCGGCCGTGGGGCACGGGGAAGTCGGCCACGTCGAAGGACGGGGGCGCGCTCATCCGGGTGGCGACGGTGGACTCGGCGGCCACCGCGATCGCGCCGGCCGTCGTGGAACCGGCCGGAATGTTCTGAGCCTCAGCCATGGCTGTCGTCTTGCTCTCTTCCTACGTCTACAGAATCGTCGCTGTGCTGCGGGTGTCGGGCCGTCGGCGGATCAGCCGACGGAGCCCTCCATCTGCAGCTCGATCAGCCGGTTGAGCTCCAGCGCGTACTCCATCGGCAGCTCCTTGGCGATCGGCTCGACGAAGCCGCGCACGATCATGGCCATGGCCTCGAACTCGGTGAGCCCGCGCTGCATCAGGTAGAAGAGCTGGTCGTCGGAGACCTTGGAGACGGTGGCCTCGTGGCCCATGGTCACGTCGTCCTCGCGGACGTCCACGTACGGGTACGTGTCCGAGCGGGAGATGGTGTCCACGAGCAGGGCGTCGCAGAGCACGTTGCTCTTGGAGCCCGCGGCGCCCTCGCCGATCTCGACCAGGCCGCGGTAGGAGGTGCGGCCGCCGCCGCGCGCCACCGACTTGGAGACGATGTTCGAGGAGGTGTTCGGCGCCATGTGGACCATCTTGGAGCCGGCGTCCTGGTGCTGGCCCTCGCCCGCGAAGGCGATGGACAGGGTCTCGCCCTTGGCGTGCTCGCCCATCAGGTAGACGGCCGGGTACTTCATGGTGACCTTGGAGCCGATGTTGCCGTCGATCCACTCCATGGTCGCGCCCTCGTACGCCACGGCGCGCTTGGTGACCAGGTTGTAGACGTTGTTCGACCAGTTCTGGATCGTCGTGTAGCGGCAGCGGCCGCCCTTCTTCACGATGATCTCGACCACGGCGGAGTGCAGCGAGTCCGAGGAGTAGATCGGGGCGGTGCAGCCCTCGACGTAGTGGACGTACGCGTCCTCGTCGACGATGATCAGCGTCCGCTCGAACTGGCCCATGTTCTCCGTGTTGATGCGGAAGTAGGCCTGGAGCGGGATCTCCACCTGCACGCCCTTGGGCACGTAGATGAAGGAGCCGCCCGACCACACGGCGGTGTTCAGCGAGGCGAACTTGTTGTCGCCGACCGGGATGACGGTGCCGAAGTACTCCTTGAAGAGCTCCTCGTGCTCCTTCAGCGCGGTGTCGGTGTCGACGAAGATGACGCCCTGCTCCTCCAGGTCCTCGCGGATCTGGTGGTAGACGACCTCGGACTCGTACTGGGCCGCGACACCGGCGACGAGGCGCTGCTTCTCCGCCTCCGGGATGCCGAGCTTGTCGTACGTGTTCTTGATGTCCTCGGGCAGGTCCTCCCAGGAAGCGGCCTGCTTCTCGGTGGAGCGCACGAAGTACTTGATGTTGTCGAAGTCGATGCCCGAGAGGTCGGAGCCCCAGGTCGGCATCGGCTTCTTGCCGAAGAGGCGCAGGCCCTTGAGGCGGAGGTTGAGCATCCACTCGGGCTCGTTCTTCTTGGCCGAGATGTCGCGGACGACATCCTCGTTCAGACCGCGCTTGGCGGCGGCGCCGGCCGCGTCGGAGTCGGCCCAGCCGTACTCGTACTTGCCCAGACCCTCGAGTTCAGGGTGAGCAGTCTCCGTGGTCATGCGGGGTTCCTCCCGGCCGTGCTTGCAGATGCTGGTGTGGTGGTCTGTGCGGCGCTTCGCGGAATGAACGTCGTGCACACCCCGTCGCCGTGGGCGATGGTGGCCAGACGCTGCACGTGCGTCCCGAGCAGGCGGGAGAAGACCTCGGTCTCCGCCTCGCACAGCTGCGGGAACTGCTCGGCTACGTGCGCGACCGGGCAGTGGTGCTGGCAGAGCTGTTCTCCGCTGCGCGGACCGGGAGCGCTGCGCGCCGTAGCAGCGTACCCGTCCGCGGTCAACGCCTTGGCAAGGGCCTCGGTGCGCTGTGCGGGGGCGGCCGCTTCCACGGCCTCCCGGTAGGCCTCGGCCTGGGTCGCCAGCCTGGCGCGGGCGAAGGCGGCGACGGCCGCTTCGCCCTGCTCCCCGCCGCCGGCCGCCTGCGCGATCCAGCGCAGGGCGTCCGCGGCGAGCGCGTCGTAGGACTGGTCGAAGGTCTCGCGCCCGCAGTCCGTGAGGGCGAAGACCTTGGCGGGCCGGCCCCGGGTGCGGGCGCCGTACACGCGCTTCTCGCGGGCTTCGACCACGTCCTCGGCGACGAGCGCGTCGAGGTGGCGGCGGACGGCCGCCTGGGTGAGGCGCAGGCGCTCGGCGAGGTCGGCGACGGTGGACGGGCCGTTGTCGAGGATCGAGCGCACCACCCGGTTGCGGGTCGACCGCTCCCCGGTGGCGAGCTCCCCCTGGGGGGCCTCGATCATCCGTTCGCCGTTTTTCACAACGCCATTGTTGCGTAATTAGTCGAGCCCCGACAAGCCGTGACGGAGGCCACTCCTGGTGTCCTCTATCACTAAGGGTTACCTTATTTGTCTACGGAGAGTTATTCGGATCATGGCATTCCGGTTGTCCGGCGGGCCTCCCCCTCGGGCCTGCTGGAGCCCCCCGCGAACCAGTACACGGCCCCCACCAGCAGTCCTCCGCCCACGATGTTTCCGGGCACCACGTAGAAGAGGTTCCGCAGGAGGTCACCGAAAGACGCCGAACCGTCCAGGACGGCCATGCTGAAAACGGCCATGTTCGCCACGCAGTGTTCGAAACCCACGGCGACGAAGACCGCCACGGGCAGCCACAGCACGAAGATCTTCGCGGCATCGCCCCTGGCCCGGGAGAACATCCACACCGCCAGGCAGACGAGCATGTTGCAGAGCACCCCGCGCCAGAAGAGCTGCCCCCCGCTGAGCGCCGCCTTCCCGTGCACCATCTCGGCGAGCATGGCCCGCGCGGAGGGCGAGGAGGCCACCCCGGAGGCGTGCACCATCGCCCCGAAGGCGAAGGCCCCCGCCAGGTTCCCGACCAGGGAGAGGGCCCAGCTGCCCAGCAGGTCCCTGATCCCGGTCCGGCCGGTCAGCGCCCCCACCAGCATGACCATCACGTTGCTCGTGAAGAGCTGCGCCCCGGCGAACATCACGATCGTCAGCGCGATCGGGAAGACCGCCCCCTCCAGCAGCCGCGTGGCCGCCGACCCGGAGGCCACGAACGGCGAGACCGCCACCAGCAGCAGCACCTCGCCGATCGCGATGTACGCCCCCGCCAGCATCGCCGAGACCAGGTAGCGCGGCGGGTGCGCCAGGTCCCGGGCCTTGTGCTCGGCCAGCCCCGAGGTGGTGTCGACGTTCTGCGCGATGCTGTTCACCCTTTCGACGCTAGGGTTCCCGGCGGCCCCGTCCGACGGGAAAAAGTCATGACATAAGGGCCCCGGGCCCCGGCGCCCCCCGGGACCTCCGGCCCCCCGCGCGCTCCGTAGACTCGCCCGCATGAGTTACGACCCCGCCGTGGAGATCCGCGGACTGGTGAAGCGGTACGGCGCCGAGACCGCGGTGGACGGGCTGGACCTCACGGTCGCCGGCGGCTCGGTGACCGCGGTCCTCGGGCCCAACGGCGCGGGCAAGACCACCACCGTCGAGACCGCCGAGGGCTACCGCCGCCCCGACGCCGGCACCGTCCACGTCCTGGGCCTCGACCCGGTCGCCGACGCCGCCCGGCTGCGTCCCCGGATCGGCGTGATGCTCCAGTCCGGCGGGGTCTACTCCGGCGCCCGCGCGGTCGAGATGCTCACCCACATGGCCAAGCTCTACGCCGACCCCCTGCCCGTCGCCCCGCTCGTCGAGCGCCTCGGGCTGGGCGGCTGCGGCCGCACCCCCTACCGCCGGCTCTCCGGCGGCCAGCAGCAGCGCCTGTCCCTGGCCATGGCCGTGGTGGGCCGCCCCGAGCTGGTCTTCCTCGACGAGCCCACGGCCGGTCTGGACCCCCAGGCCCGCCGGGCCACCTGGGAGCTCGTACGGGAGCTGCGCGCCGACGGGGTCACCGTCGTGCTCACCACCCACCACATGGACGAGGCCGAGCAGCTCGCCGACGAGGTCGCGATCGTGGACGCCGGCCGGGTCGTCGTCCAGGGCAGCCCCGAGGCGCTGTGCCGCGGCGGGGCCGAGAACACCCTGCGCTTCACCGGCCGCCCGGCCCTCGACCTGGCCTCCCTGCTCAAGGCCCTGCCCGACGGCACCGGGGCGGTCGAGCTCACCCCCGGCAGCTACCGCGTCACCGGCGGCGTGGACCCCCAGCTGCTGGCCACCGTCGCCTCCTGGTGCGCCCAGCACGGCGTCATGCCGGACAGCCTCTCCGTGGAGCGGCACACCCTGGAGGACGTCTTCCTCGAACTGACCGGTAAGGAGCTGCGCGCATGAGCGCCGGCACGTTCGCCCCCAGGCCGGGCGCGGCCCCCGTCACCCGCATGATCGCCGCGCAGACCGCGCTGGAGACCCGGATGCTGCTGCGCAACGGCGAGCAGCTGCTTCTGACCGTGGTGATCCCGGCCCTGCTGCTGGTGCTGTTCTCCACCGTCGACATCGTCTCCCTGCCCACGGGCGGGGACGGGTCCGGCAGGGCCGTGGACTTCCTCGCGCCGGGCGTGCTCGCGCTCGCCGTGATGTCCACGGCCTTCACCGGCCAGGCCATCGCCACCGGCTTCGACCGGCGGTACGGGATCCTCAAGCGGCTCGGCGCCTCCCCGCTGCCCCGCTGGGCGCTGATGGCCGCCAAGACCCTGTCGGTGCTGGTCACCGAGGTGCTCCAGATCGCCCTGCTGACCGCCATCGCCTTCGCGCTGGGCTGGTCCCCGCAGGGCGGGCCGCTGCCGGTGGCGGTGCTCGTCCTGGCCGGTACGGCCGCCTTCTCCGGGCTGGGCCTGCTGATGGCGGGCACCCTGAAGGCCGAGGTCACCCTGGCCGCCGCCAACCTGGTCTTCCTGCTGCTCCTGGTGGGCGGCGGGGTGATCGTCCCGCTGGACCGCTTCCCGGAGGCCCTCCAGGGGGTGCTGGGCCTGCTGCCGATCGCCGCCCTGTCCGAGGGGCTGCGCGAGGTGCTCCAGCAGGGGGCCGGGATGCCGTGGCGCGAGGTCGCCGTACTCGCGGGCTGGTCGGTCCTCGGGCTGGGCGCGGCGGCGCGCTTCTTCCGCTGGGAGTAGCGGGAGGAGCCCGTACGGCCTCCGGGATCGGCTCCTGCGGCCGCCCGCACGCCCGCCGGGACCGTTCGGCGGGCCTCCGGCCGACCGGAAGTGACCGGCCGGTAGTGACCTGCCCGCGCGGATGCGCCAGGATGGAGCGCCTCCGGGACACGGAGGTCGCGCACCACGACGCCGGGGGGTGGACATGGGGCAGCTGGAGGCCGCACAGCGGCTCGACGCGCAGTGGGCCCGCATCAGGTCCGGGGAGGCGCACGCCTCCCCCGCCGAACGCACCGGCCTGCTGGAGGCGCTGATCGGCGCCCTGCGCGGGCCCGCCGCGGAGGACCCCGGCTGCGCCGCCCGGCTGGGGCTGCGCCTGGGCGACCTGGCCGCGGAGCGCTTCGCCGCCGGGGACCGCCCCGGCGCCCTGGCCGCCGCCCAGGAGTCCCTCGTCCACTCGGGCAGCGCGGCCCCGCACTCCCCCGAGTACGCCCGCTGGTACGCCCGCGGGCTCATCAACCACGGGGTCTGGCTGGCCTGGCCGCTCAGCGACGGCCGCCGACTGCCCCGCTACCCGCTCGGCCCGGCCGCCGAGGAGGGGCCCGGCCCGATGGAGCGGGCGGCCGGGGAGCGGGCCCGGGACCAGACCCGCGCCGCCGTCGAGGTGTGGCTGGGGCTCGACGGGTCCGACCCCGTCAACCGCCGCGGGCTGGCCCAGGCGAAGGTCTTCCTCGCCGACCGGCTGGCCGAACTGGGCTACGCGCAGGACGCGGTCGCCTGGGCGGTGGCCGCGGAGCACGACTTCCGGCTGCTGCCCGGTGCGGACGGCCCGGCCCCCGGCTCCGGCCCGGGATCCGCAGAGCCCAGCTTCGGCCCGGCCTCCGGACCCGACCCGGACCTCGACCCCGAAACCGCCGACGCAGCCGACGCCGCCCAGGAGACCGCGGAGGCCCTGGCCCACCTCGCCCGCCAGCTGGAACTGCGGCTGCGCTTCCTCTCCTTCGACAGCCTGGTCCGGCTGCGCGCCGACGGCCTGCTGCCGGACCGTCTGGTTCCGCAGGCGGTGCTCGCGGCCGGCATCCAGGGCCTGGCCCCCGCTGAGATCGGGGCGGGCCTGCGTCTCGATGCGGACACGGTTGCGGCGGTCCTGGCCCGCTGGCCGTGGCGGGCCGTCTGGCGGATCGAGGTCCGCGGACCCGGCGGGGAGTGGAGCGTACAGGGGCATCCCTGGCAGGGAGCCACCGAGGTGACAAACCGTACAGCCGAGGACGTAGGGTCCGAATTGATACGGGATTTCCTGGACTCTCCGGACAATCCGGGCCCGGCGGCGCACTGGCGGATCCACGTCTGGTGGCACGAGGAGGGCGATCCGGCCGGTTCCCGCTTCCGGTTGATGTACGCGCCGGGAAGCGGAGCCGCGGGCACCCCCTCGTGAAAGTTTGCACAAAGGGCCGCCTACGATAGGGCCCGTGTTGACCCCCCTCGCCTTTATCGCCCGACGCTGGACGCCCTCGCCCCGGACCGTCCAGCGTGCCGCGCTCGCCGCCCTCGTCATGAGCGTGGTCATCGTCGTCACCGGCGGCGCGGTCCGGCTCACCGGTTCGGGCCTGGGCTGTGACACCTGGCCCAAGTGCACGGACGACAGCCTCTTCGCGACCCCCGCCCAGGGGGTCCACGGCGCCATCGAGTTCGGCAACCGGATGCTGACGTACGTCCTGTGCGCGGCCGTCGGCTGGACCATCGTCGCCGCCCGTTCGGCCACGCCCTGGCGGCGTCCGCTGACCCGCCTCGGCTGGCTGCAGTTCTTCATCGTGATGGCCAACGCCGTCCTCGGCGGCATCACCGTGTGGACCGGGCTCAACCCGTACAGCGTGGCGGGGCACTTCCTGCTCGCCACCTCCCTGATCACGGTGACCACCCTCACCTGGCAGCGCACCCGCGAGGGCGACGCCGATCCGCGCCCGCGGGTCCCCGTGCCGGTGCGCCGGCTCTCGCAGGCCCTGGTGGCCGCGACGTTCGTCCTGATCGCCGCGGGCACGGTCGTGACCGGCTCCGGCCCGCACGCCGGGGACAGCAGCGAGGTCAAGCGGATGCCGTTCGACTGGGAGTCCACGGCGCACCTGCACGCGATCGCCGCGTGGCTGGTGTGCGCGCTGGCCCTGGCGATGTGGCTGGTGCTGCGGGTGGCGGACGCCCCGGACGACACCCGGGCGCGCGCCCGCGACCTGCTGCTCGTCCTGCTGGCGCAGGGCGCCATCGGGTACGTGCAGTTCTTCACGGAGCTGCCGGAACTGCTCGTCGGCGCCCACATGCTCGGCTCCTGCCTGGTGTGGATCGCGGTGCTCCGGCTGGCCCTGAGCCTGCGCGAGCGCCCGGCGCCCACGGCCGGCATCCCGCAGCAGAACGACCCCGAGCTGTCCCGGGTCTGACCCCGCCGCAGGCCCGCCGGGGCGCCGTCCACAGCCGGACGGCGCCCCGCGGCGCCTACTGCGGCAGCCCGTACACCCGCCGGGCGTTGCCCGCCGCGATCATGGCGGCGACCCGTTCGGCGTCGCGCCGGGACCAGGACCCGTCGCCCACCCAGCCGCCGAGCACCCGGCCCAGGGCCTCCCGGAACACCCGGGCCCCCACCACGTGCAGTTCGGGCAGCGCCCGGCCCCCGCTGGAGAACAGCAGCTTCCCGAAGGGCGCCAGCTCCAGCAGTTCGGCGAGCACCTCCGCGGCCCGCGCCCCGGTCCGCGCGAGCGCAGGCCCCAGATCGGCGTAGACGTGCGGGAAGGCCCCCGCCAGGTGCGCGGCGTGCCGGTGGTACGGGTACCCGTGCAGCAGGACCAGGTCGGTCCCGTGCCCCGCGGTGGCCCGGACGAAGTCGGTCAGCAGGGTGGGGTCCGTACGGTCGATCCGCTCGTACGGGTCCGCCGCCCCCGCGTGCAGCTGGAGGGGCAGCCCGCTGGCCACCGCGCTCCACAGCAGGTGCCGCAGCAGGACGGGGTCGCGGACCGGGCCGCCCTTGGGCCGGGCCGCGAGCCAGCGCCCCGCGGCCCCGCGCACCTCCCCCGGGCCGGGCGGCTCGGGGGCGAAGGCGAGGGTGCAGCCCGCCGCGGCGGCCGAGGTGAAGGCGACGGCCGTGTCGGCGGCCGCGTGCACGGCCGCGGAGAAGTTGGCGAGGAAGGACTCCACGGTCCCCGAGGTGTCCGCGGCCTGCTCGGCGAGGAGTTCGAGGCGGACGATCTCGTGGGCCCGCGCCTCCCCCGCGGCGGCGAGCTCGCCGGGGCCCGTGAGGTCCCCGGGCGGTCCGGTGTCCACGAGGTACGTGGAGATGCCCGAGCCCCGCAGCAGCCGCCGGCCGGACTCCGCGACCCCGAGCTCGCGCCGGCGCGCCAGGTAGCGGGCCGGAGTGCAGTGCGGCTCCAGTCCGAGCAGCGGGGGGCACCAGCGGCGCACGGCGAAGCCGGTCTGGGTGTCGAAGAAGGTGGTGCCCGCGGCGGCGGGGCCCGCGCCCCGGCCGAGGTGGGCCTCGAAGGTGCCGAGGCCCAGCTCCGTGCGGAGCACCCCGTGGCAGTACTGGTCCACCAGGGAGGGCGTGTCGATCATCCGGGCATCCCGTTGCGGACGGTGCGGTTGCTTCTTCCACACGTCCTAACGGGTGAGCCCTGCGCCAGGTGTTGCTCGCGCAGGTGCCCGATGCGTGACCCTGCCGGCCGGCGGGGCGGCCGGACCGGTCCTACTGCTTGCCGCCGAGCTGGAGGCCGGCCATCCGCTTCCACTCGTACGGGCCCGTCCTGACCTTGGCGGCGAACTCGCCGTCGAACTCCTCGTGGAGGGTCAGCCCGGCCTTCTCGGCGGCGAGCTGCGCCACCGGGTGGCTGGGGGCCACGAGGTCGCCCCAGCCGCCGTCGGCGCCCACGAGGACGATCCGGGTGCCCATCTGTCCGATGTACGCGAGCTGCCCCTCGGCGCCGCCGTGCTCCTTGGAGAACGCGCCGATCTGCCGGGCGAGCCTGGCGGCGGTGCGCTCCTGCTTGGTGTCTGCCATGACAGGAATGCTACCGGCCGGTAATCAACGGAGGAAGGGATCCACGGCGACCGCCACGAACAGCAGCGAGACGTACGTGATCGACCAGTGGAAGAGGCGCATCTCCTTGAGCTTCGCCCCGGTGACCCCGGCCTTGGCCCGCGCCTGCAGCGCGTGCGCCTCCCACAGCCACCAGCCGCCGGCGACCAGCGCCACGGAGGTGTAGAACCAGCCGGTGTAGCCGAGCGGGGTGAGCAGCAGCGAGACGGCGACCATCACCCAGCTGTAGAGGACGATCTGCTTGGCCACGGCCCGGTTGCCGGCCACCACGGGCAGCATCGGCACGCCGACGCGCGCGTAGTCGTCCTTCACCTTCATGGACAGCGGCCAGTAGTGCGGCGGCGTCCAGAAGAAGATGACGAGGAAAAGGACGACTGCGGCCCAGGAGACCTCGTTCTTCACCGAGGACCAGCCGATGAGCACCGGCATGCAGCCCGCGATGCCGCCCCAGACGATGTTCTGGGCGGTGCGCCGCTTCAGCAGCATCGTGTAGACCACGACGTAGAAGAGGAGTGCCCCGAGGGCGAGGGCGGCGGACAGCCAGTTGACGAGCAGTCCGAACCACAGGGTCGAGACCACGCCCAGCGTGATGCCGAAGACCAGCGCCTCGCGGGGGCTGACCATGCCGGTGACCAGCGGGCGCTGCGAGGTGCGGTCCATCAGCGCGTCGATGTCCCGGTCGATGTACATGTTCAGCGCATTGGCGCCGCCCGCGGACAGGTAGCCGCCCAGGCAGGTCGCGAGGACCAGCCACAGAGACGGCACGCCCTGTTCGGCGAGGAACATCACCGGAACGGTCGTGATGAGCAGCAGCTCGATGATCCGCGGCTTGGTCAGCGCCACGAAAGCCATGACCCTGGCACCGAACGGCCGGCGACCGGGGATCTCGGTCCCGAGCACCCCCGCCGGACGGGATTCGACGGCCGTCACGCACACCCCTGACGAAAGACTCCCAGCAAGCCCCGGACATGAGATTCCGGTAAAGACTTGCGCGTACCACGCCACTCTAGACGTTGCCCCTCCGTGGCCCTGCGCGGGGGTCGGGTCGTGTTGGGCCGACGGGCGGCCCGCGTACGCCCTGCGGACGCACGCCGATGTACGGCGAGTCCCTCATCCGGGCGGCGGCAACAAATGAGCGCGACGGGGCGTAACAGAGCGGCACCTCTCCGAATATCTGCACGCCTTGGCGGGGGTAGGCTCGGAATCGCGCCGGTGCACCGTTCGTCACCGGGACCGTTCAGACATGTGGAGAGGAGCCCTGAACCAACGGTGAGCACCAAGCCGACCACCACAGAGCTCGAGTGGACCGAACTGGACCAGCGGGCCGTCGACACCGCCCGCGTCCTGGCCGCGGACGCCGTACAGAAGGTCGGAAACGGCCACCCGGGCACGGCGATGAGCCTGGCCCCGGCCGCGTACACCCTCTTCCAGAAGGTCATGCGGCACGACCCCGCCGACCCCGAGTGGGTGGGCCGCGACCGGTTCGTGCTCTCCGCGGGCCACTCCTCGCTGACCCTCTACACCCAGCTCTACCTGGGTGGGTTCGGCCTCGAACTGGACGACCTGAAGGCGTTCCGCACCTGGGGCTCCAAGACCCCGGGCCACCCGGAGTACGGCCACACCGCCGGCGTCGAGACCACCACCGGCCCGCTGGGCCAGGGCGTGGCCAACGCCGTGGGCATGGCCATGGCCGCCCGCTACGAGCGCGGCCTGTTCGACCCGGAGGCCGCCCCGGGCACCTCCCCCTTCGACCACATGGTCTACGTGATCGCGGGCGACGGCTGCCTCCAGGAGGGCATCTCCGCGGAGGCCTCCTCCCTGGCCGGCCACCAGAAGCTCGGCAACCTCGTGCTGCTGTGGGACGACAACCACATCTCCATCGAGGGCGACACCGAGACGGCCGTCTCCGAGGACACCCTGAAGCGCTACGAGGCGTACGGCTGGCACGTCCAGCGCGTGGCCCAGCAGCCGAACGGCGACCTCGACCCGAAGGCCCTGTACGAGGCCCTCCAGGCCGCCAAGGCGGAGACCGGGCGCCCGTCCTTCATCGCCGCCCGCTCGATCATCGCCTGGCCGGCCCCGCACGCCCAGGGCACCGAGGCCTCCCACGGCTCGGCGCTCGGCGACGACGAGGTGGCCGCCACCAAGCGCGTCCTCGGCTTCGACCCGGAGCAGACCTTCGAGGTCTCCGACGCCGTCATCGCGCACACCCGCGCGCTGGGCGACCGCGGCCGCGAGGCCCGCGCCGCATGGGACAAGGAGCTCGCCGCCTGGCGCAGCGCCAACCCCGGGCGCGCCGCCGAGTTCGACCGCATCCAGGCCAACGAGCTCCCCGAGGGCTGGGAGGCGCAGCTGCCCTCCTTCGAGCCGGGCACCGGCGTCGCCACCCGCGCCGCCTCCGGCAAGGTGCTCGCCGCCCTCGGCGCGGTCATCCCGGAGCTGTGGGGCGGCTCGGCCGACCTGGCCGGCTCCAACAACACCACCATCGACAAGAACTCCTCGTTCCTGCCGGTGGGCAACCCGCTGCCGGAGGCCGACCCGTACGGCCGCACCGTGCACTTCGGCATCCGCGAGCACTCCATGGCCGCGGCCATGAACGGCATCGCGCTGCACGGCCACACCCGCATCTACGGCGGCACCTTCCTGGTGTTCTCCGACTACATGCGCAACGCCGTGCGCCTGTCCGCGCTGATGCACCTGCCGGTGACGTACGTGTGGACGCACGACTCCATCGGCCTCGGCGAGGACGGCCCGACCCACCAGCCGGTCGAGCACCTGGCCTCGCTGCGCGCCATCCCGGGCCTGAACGTGGTCCGCCCGGCCGACGCCAACGAGACCGTCGTGGCCTGGCGCGAGATCCTCAAGCGCCACACCAAGGTCTTCGGCAAGGGCGCCCCGCACGGCCTGGCGCTGACCCGCCAGGGCGTGCCGACGTACGAGCTGAACGAGGACGCCGCCAAGGGCGGGTACGTGCTCTTCGAGGCCGAGGGCGGCAGCCCCGAGGTCGTGCTGGTCGCCACCGGCTCCGAGGTGCACCTGGCCGTCGGCGCCCGCGAGCAGCTGGCCGCCGAGGGGATCGCGGCCCGCGTGGTCTCGATGCCGTCGGTGGAGTGGTTCGAGGAGCAGGACCAGGAGTACAAGGACAGCGTCCTGCCGCCTTCGGTGAAGGCGCGCGTCGCGGTCGAGGCGGGCATCGGCCTGACCTGGCACCGCTACGTGGGCGACGCCGGCCGGATCGTCTCGCTGGAGCACTTCGGTGCCTCCGCGGACGCGAAGGTGCTGTTCCGCGAGTTCGGGTTCACCGCCGAGGCCGTGACCGCCGCCGCCAAGGAATCCCTGGCCGCCGCGCGCTGACGCCGGTACCAAGTCAAGTAGGAGATGCAATTCCCATGACAGACGCACTCAAGCGCCTCTCGGACGAGGGCGTGGCGATCTGGCTGGACGACCTGTCCCGCAAGCGCATCACGTCCGGCAACCTCGCCGAGCTGATCGACCAGCAGCACGTCGTCGGCGTCACGACCAACCCGGCGATCTTCCAGAAGGCGATCAGCGGCGGCGAGGGCTACGGCCCGCAGCTCGCCGACCTGGCCGCCCGCAAGGTCACCGTGGACGAGGCCCTGCGGATGATCACCACGGCGGACGTCCGCGACGCCGCCGACATCCTGCGCCCGGTCTACGACTCCACCCAGGGCCAGGACGGCCGGGTCTCCATCGAGGTCGACCCCCGTCTGGCCCACAACACGGCCGCCACCGTCGCCGAGGCCAAGCAGCTGGCCTGGCTGGTGGACCGGCCCAACACGCTCATCAAGATCCCGGCGACCAGGGCCGGCCTGCCGGCGATCACCGAGGTCATCGGCCTGGGCATCAGCGTCAACGTCACGCTGATCTTCTCGCTGGAGCGCTACCGCGAGGTCATGGACGCCTACCTGGCGGGCCTGGAGAAGGCCCGCGAGCGCGGCCTCGATCTCGCCAAGATCCACTCCGTGGCGTCCTTCTTCGTGTCCCGCGTGGACTCCGAGATCGACAAGCGCCTGGACGGCATCGGCACCGACGCGGCCAAGGCGCTCAAGGGCAAGGCCGCCCTGGCGAACGCCCGCCTGGCCTACGAGGCCTTCGAGGAGGTCTTCTCCTCCGAGCGCTGGGCCGCCCTGGACCGCGCGCAGGCCAACAAGCAGCGTCCGCTGTGGGCCTCCACCGGCGTCAAGGACCCCTCGTACAAGGACACCCTGTACGTGGTGGACCTGGTCGCCCCGGGCACGGTGAACACCATGCCGGAGGGCACCCTGGAGGCCACCGCCGACCACGGCGAGGTCTCCGGCGACACCGTCCGCGGCACGTACGACCAGTCCCGCGCGGAGCTCGCCGCGGTCGCGGAGCTGGGCATCTCGTACGACGATGTCGTTCAGCTGCTCGAAGACGAGGGCGTCGAGAAGTTCGAGCAGTCCTGGAACGACCTGCTGAAGTCGACCGAGGCCGAGCTCGCTCGTCTCGCCCCCACGGAGGCCTGAGCACCTTGTCTGTAAACGGAGCGAACCCGCTTCGTGACGCACAGGACCGGCGGCTCCCGCGTATCGCGGGGCCGTCCGGCCTGGTCATTTTCGGCGTTACGGGCGACCTCTCGCGCAAGAAGCTGATGCCCGCCGTCTACGACCTCGCGAACCGCGGTCTGCTGCCCCCGGGCTTCTCCCTGATCGGGTTCGCCCGCCGCGAGTGGCAGGACGAGGACTTCGCGCAGGAGGTCCACGACGCGGTCAAGCAGCACTCGCGCACGCCCTTCCGCGAGGAGGTCTGGCAGCAGCTGGTGCAGGGCTGCCGGTTCGTCCAGGGCGACTTCGACGACGACAACGCCTTCGAGACGCTGAAGGCGACGATCGAGGAGCTGGACAAGGCGCAGGGGACGGGCGGCAACTTCGCCTTCTACCTGTCCGTGCCGCCGAAGTTCTTCCCCCAGGTCGTCCAGCAGCTCAAGAAGCACGGGCTGGCCGAGAAGGAGGGCTCCTGGCGCCGCGCGGTCATCGAGAAGCCGTTCGGGCACGACCTGGAGAGCGCTCAGGAGCTCAACCAGATCGTCCACGAGGTCTTCCCGCGCGACGAGGTCTTCCGGATCGACCACTACCTCGGCAAGGAGACCGTCCAGAACATCCTGGCGCTCCGCTTCGCCAACACGATGTTCGAGCCGATCTGGAACCGGTCCTACGTGGACCACGTGCAGATCACCATGGCCGAGGACATCGGCATCGGCGGCCGCGCCGGGTACTACGACGGCATCGGCGCCGCCCGCGACGTCATCCAGAACCACCTGCTCCAGCTGCTCGCGCTCACGGCGATGGAGGAGCCCGGCTCCTTCCACCCCAAGGCGCTGGTGGCGGAGAAGCTGAAGGTGCTCAGCGCCGTCGAGATCCCCGAGGACCTCGGCAAGGACACCGTCCGCGGCCAGTACACCTCGGCCTGGCAGGGCGGCGAGAAGGTGGTCGGCTACCTCGAAGAGGACGGCATCGACCCCGCCTCGAAGACGGACACCTACGCCGCGATCCGCCTGGAGATCAACAACCGCCGCTGGGCGGGCGTCCCCTTCTACCTGCGGACGGGCAAGCGCCTGGGCCGCCGGGTGACGGAGATCGCCGTGGTCTTCAAGCGGGCCCCGTACCTGCCCTTCGAATCCGGCGCGACCGAGGAGCTGGGGCAGAACGCCCTGGTCATCCGCGTACAGCCGGACGAGGGCGTCACGGTGCGCTTCGGCTCGAAGGTCCCCGGCACCTCCATGGAGGTCCGCGACGTGACCATGGACTTCGCGTACGGCGAGTCCTTCACGGAGTCCAGCCCGGAGGCCTACGAGCGGCTGATCCTCGACGTGCTCCTCGGTGACGCGAACCTCTTCCCGCGCCACCAGGAGGTCGAGCTGTCCTGGAACATCCTCGACCCGATCGAGAAGTACTGGGACACGCACGGCAAGCCCGCGCAGTACCCGGCGGGCACCTGGGGTCCGGACGAGGCGGACGAGATGCTCGCACGAGACGGACGGAGCTGGCGCCGGCCATGAAGATCGACCTCACGGAGACCACCTCCAGCAAGATCAACAGCGCCCTGGTGCAGGCGCGCCGGGACATCGGCACCCCGGCCATCGGCATGGTGCTCACGCTGGTGATCGTCACCGACGAGGAGAACGCGTACGACGCGCTCAAGTCGGCGAACGACGCCTCCCACGAACACCCCTCGCGGATCATCGTGGTCATCAAGCGGGTCAGCCGCTCGCCGCGCAGCCGGCGCGACGCACGGCTCGACGCCGAGGTGCGCGTCGGCGCCGACTCGGGCACCGGTGAAACGGTTGTCCTGCGGCTGCACGGCGAGCTGGTCCACCACGCCCAGTCGGTGGTCCTGCCGCTGCTGCTGCCGGACGCCCCCGTGGTCGTCTGGTGGCCCGAGGGTGCGCCCCCGGACCTCGCCGGCGACCCGCTGGGCGCCCTCGCCCAGCGCCGGATCACGGACACGTACGCGGCCGAGGACCCCCTCGCGGAGCTCGGCTCGCGCGCCGCCGCCTACGCCCCCGGGGACACCGACCTGTCCTGGACCCGGATCACCCCGTGGCGCTCCATGCTCGCCGCGGCCCTGGACCAGCAGGCGCTGTCGATCACCTCCGCGGTGGTCGAGGGCGAGGACGAGAACCCGAGCTGCGAACTGCTGGCCATGTGGCTGGCGGACCGGCTCCAGGTGCCGGTGCGCCGGTCCGTGTCCGCCGGACCCGGGCTGACCGCCGTACGCCTGGAGACCGCGGACGGCGCGATCGTCCTCGACCGGGCGGACGGCTTCCTGGGCACGCTGAGCATGCCGGGGCAGCCCGACCGCGCGGTGGCGCTCAAGCGCCGGGACACCGCGGAGCTGCTCGCGGAGGAGCTGCGCCGGCTGGACCCGGACAACACGTACGAGTCCGCGGTGAAGTTCGGCGTGGACAAGCTGCACGCGGCGGCGGCGCAGGCGGAACGGGCCGCTGCGGCGGCCCCGCAGCCGGCGCCGGAGTCCGGCGCGGCGGCCGGGCCGGCGGCGGAGCCCGCCTCCGCCGAGTCCGCCCCGGCCAAGCCCGCCTCCGCCAAGCAGACGGCCGCGAAGCAGACGGCCGCGAAGCAGACGGCGGCCAAGCCGGCCCGGAAGGCGGCCGCGAAGTGACCGCCCCGGCCGCTCCGCAGGTGGTCGTCCACCGCGACAAGGAGCTGATGGCGCAGGCCGCGGCGGCCCGGCTGATCACGAAGATCGTGGACGCCCAGGCCGAGCGCGGTACGGCGTCGGTCGTGCTCACCGGCGGGCGCAACGGCAACGGCCTGCTGGCCGCCCTCGCCGCCGCGCCCGCCCGGGACGCGGTGGACTGGTCGCGGCTGGACCTGTGGTGGGGCGACGAGCGGTACGTCGCCGCCGAGGACCCGGAGCGCAACCACGTACAGGCCCGTGCGGCCCTGCTGGACGCGGTCCCGGTGGACCCGGCGCGGGTGCACGCCATGCCGGCGCTCGACGGCCCGTACGGCACGGACGTGGACGCCGCAGCCGCGGCGTACGCGGCCGAACTGGCCGCCGCGGCGGGCCCGGACGACCGGGCCGGGGTCCCCGCCTTCGACGTCCTGATGCTGGGCGTGGGCCCGGACACCCACGTCGCCTCGCTCTTCCCCGAGCACCCGGCGGTACGGGAGACCGAGCGCACGGTCGTCGGCGTGCACGGCGCGCCGAAGCCGCCGCCCACGCGGATCTCGCTCACGCTCCCGGCGATCCGGGCGGCGCGCGAGGTCTGGCTGCTGGCGGCGGGCGAGGACAAGGCCGGTGCGGTGGCGCTGGCGCTGGGCGGGGCGGGGGGTGTCCAGGTGCCGGCCGCCGCCGTGTCCGGCCGCTCCCGCACCGTGTGGCTCCTGGACCGGTCCGCTGCCGCGAAGCTCCCGGCGTAACCCGGATCCCGAACCGAAGGCCCCGCCCTCCTCCCGAGGAGAGCGGGGCCTTCGGCATTGCGCTCTCCCCTACCCGCCCCTTCCCGAAACCGGGGGCAAGCCCCCGGACCCCCGGACCGTGCGCTCCGCGCCCGGTGCGCTCAATCGCCGCGCGGGCTTGATATTGCCGCTGCGCGGCAAATCAAGCCTCGCCAGGGGGTCCCCCCGGACGGAGTCTGGGGGAGGGTAGGGGAAACGGCCCCGCGCAGCGGGCCCGGTACGGAAGGGTCAGCGGCCGCGCAGCGACCGGTACGTGGCGACCAGCGCCACACTGGACGGATCGAGGCCCGCCACATCGGCACCCTCCGTCAGCGCCGGCTCCACCCGCTTGGCCAGCACCTTCCCCAGCTCGACCCCCCACTGGTCGAAGGAGTCGATGTTCCACACCGCCCCCTGCACGAACACCTTGTGCTCGTAGAGCGCGATCAGCTGCCCCAGCACGGACGGCGTCAGCTCCCCCGCCAGCACGGTGGTCGTCGGGTGGTTGCCGAGGAAGGTCTTGTGCGGGACGAGCGCCTCAGCGACCCCCTCCGCCCGCACCTCCTCCGGCGTCTTGCCGAAGGCCAGCGCCTGCGTCTGCGCGAAGAAGTTGGCCATCAGCAGGTCGTGCTGGGCGGCGAGCGCCGGCGACAGCCCCGCCACCGGCCGGGCGAAGCCGATGAAGTCGGCCGGGATCACCTTCGTACCCTGGTGGATCAACTGGTAGTACGCGTGCTGCCCGTTGGTCCCGGGCGTGCCCCACACCACCGGCCCGGTCTGCCAGTCCACCGGATTGCCGTCCCGGTCCACGGACTTGCCGTTGGACTCCATGTCCAGCTGCTGCAAGTACGCGGTGAACTTGGACAGGTAGTGGCTGTACGGCAGCACCGCGTGCGACTGCGCGTCGAAGAAGGCCCCGTACCAGACCCCCAACAGGCCCATCAGCAGCGGCGCGTTGGCCTCCGGCGGCGCGGTGCGGAAGTGCTCGTCGACGAGGTGGAAGCCGGCCAGCATCTCGCGGAAGTTCTCCGGGCCGACGGCGATCATCAGCGAGAGCCCGATGGCGGAGTCGTACGAGTACCGGCCGCCGACCCAGTCCCAGAACTCGAACATGTTCGCCGTGTCGATGCCGAACTCCGCGACCTTCTCGGCGTTCGTCGACAGGGCCACGAAGTGCCGGGCCACGGCCTCGCGGTCGCCGCCCAGGCCCTCCAGCAGCCAGGCGCGGGCCGAGGTGGCGTTGGTGATGGTCTCGATGGTCGTGAAGGTCTTGGAGGCGATCACGAACAGCGTCTCGGCCGGGTCGAGGTCCCGCACCGCCTCGTGCAGGTCGGCGCCGTCGACGTTGGAGACGAAGCGCACGGCGAGGTCCCGCTGCGTGAAGGAGCGCAGGGCCTCGTACGCCATCGCCGGACCGAGGTCGGAGCCGCCGATGCCGATGTTGACGACGGTGCGGATGCGGCGTCCGGTGTGGCCGGTCCAGGCGCCCGAGCGGACCCGCTCGCTGAACTCCGCCATCCGGTCCAGGACCGCGTGCACCTCGGGGACGACGTTGTGCCCGTCCACCTCGACCACGGCGTCCGCGGGGGCCCGCAGGGCCGTGTGCAGGACCGCCCGGTCCTCCGTGGTGTTGATCTTCTCGCCGCGGAACATCGCGTCCCGCAGCTCCGCCACCCCGGTCGCCGCCGCCAGCTCCCTCAGCAGGGCCAGCGTCTCGTCGGTGACGAGGTGCTTGGAGTAGTCGATGTGCAGATCGCCGACCTGCAGGGTGTAGCCGGAGCCGCGGCCGGGATCGGCCTCGAAGAGCTCGCGCAGATGCGTCTGGCCCAGCTGCTCCCGGTGCTTCGCGAGCGCCGCCCACTCCGGCGTCCGGTTGAGCCTGGTGTGGCCGCCTGCGTTCATCTCGGACATCAACCCATTTCTTCCGTCCTGTTGTGCCCCGCCACCCCCCAACCTAAAGGATCGCAACGGGGTCAACGCGCACAAACGGGCCCGGCCCGCGGGAGAAGGACTCCCGCGGGCCGGGCCCGGCGACGTGCGTGCGCGCTGCGCGTCAGATCTCGCCCCGCAGCTTGGCGAGGGCCTCGGCGAGGATCGCCTCCCCGTCGGCGTCGGTGCGCCGTTCGCGGACGTAGGCGAGGTGGGTCTTGTACGGCTCGGTGCGCGGGGGGGCCGGGGGGTTGTCCCGGTCCTGGCCGGCCGGGAACCCGCAGCGCGGGCAGTCCCAGGTGTCCGGCACCTGCGCGTCGCTCGCGAAGCTCGGCTGCGTCTCGTGCCCGTTCGAGCACCAGAAGGAGATGCGCAGGCGGGGCGCGGACTCGCCGCGCTCGGCCTCACCCATCGGCCCCGCTCCGACCCGACTTCCACGGATGGCGTTGCCACTTGCCACGGTCGTAACTCCCTGCGTGATGGTGCCGCGAAGCGTGAGGTGATTTCCGCCGCGGGCGCCCCAGTCTACGGAAGGCCCAACGCGCATCCAATGGCGCGAGTTACTCGCCCGGGGTCAGCTGTCGAGCTTCATGAGGAGGCCGAGCGCGACAATGCACGCGAACCACAGCAGACCGACCACCACGGTGATGCGGTCGAGGTTGCGCTCCGCGACGGAGGAACCGCCCACGGAGGACTGCATGCCGCCACCGAACATGTCGGAGAGGCCGCCGCCCTTGCCCTTGTGCATCAGCACCAGCAGCATCAGCAGCAGGCTGAAGACGATCAGGGCGATCGAGAACCCCATAATCACGGCTGGATCCTACTTTCCTGGACTTTCCGGGTTTTCCGGGATTTCCGGGACTTTCCGGGAATCGAAGCGGGGGCCTGGCGGCTGTCTCAGCCACCGGCCCCCGCAAGGGTACGACGGATCCGTCCTACCGCATACTCACAGCGACCGTCACTGGTCGCGGAAGCGGACGATCTTCACGAACTCGTCCGCGTCGAGCGCCGCGCCGCCGACCAGGGCGCCGTCCACGTCGGCCTGGGCCATGATCGCGGCGATGTTCCCGGACTTCACGGAGCCGCCGTACTGGATGCGGACCTTGTCGGCCAGCTCCTGGGAGTACAGCTCCGCGAGGCGGCCGCGGATGGCCCCGCAGACCTCCTGGGCGTCCTCGGGGGTGGCGACCTCGCCGGTGCCGATGGCCCACACGGGCTCGTAGGCGATGACGATGGTCTCGGCCTGCTCGGCCGGGAGGTCCTTCAGCCCGCCGTCGACCTGCGCGAGGGTGTGCGGGACCTGCTGGCCGGCCTTGCGGACCTCCAGGCCCTCGCCCACGCACAGGATCGGCGTGATGCCGTGGGCGAAGGCGGCCTTCACCTTGGCGTTGCACAGCTCGTCGGACTCACCGTGGTACTGGCGCCGCTCGCTGTGACCGACGGCCACGTACGCGGCGCGCAGCTTGGCGAGCATCGGGCCGGAGATCTCGCCGGTGTAGGCGCCCGACTCGTGCGCCGAGATGTCCTGGGCGCCGTACTTGATCTTCAGCTTGTCGCCGTCGACCAGGGTCTGCACGGAGCGCAGGTCGGTGAAGGGGACCAGGACGGCGACCTCGGTCGCGTCGTAGTCCTTGTCGGTGAGGGCGAAGGCGAGCTTCTGGACGTGGGCGATGGCCTCGAGGTGGTTGAGGTTCATCTTCCAGTTGCCCGCCATCAGCGGGGTGCGGTTGCTCATGTGGTTCAGCCCTCCAGGGCGGCGAGACCGGGGAGCGTCTTGCCTTCGAGGTACTCGAGGCTGGCGCCGCCACCGGTGGAAATGTGGCCGAAGGCATTCTCGTCGAAGCCCAGGATGCGGACCGCGGCGGCACTGTCGCCGCCGCCGACCACGGTGTAGGCGCTGCTGTCGAGCAGGGCCTGGGCGACGGCTGCGGTGCCCTTGGCGTAGTCGGGGTGCTCGAAGACGCCGACGGGGCCGTTCCAGAAGACCGTACCGGCGTCGGCGATCTTGGAGGCGTAGAGCTCGCGGGTCTTCGGGCCGATGTCGAGCCCCTCCTTGTCGGAGGGGATCTTGTCGGCGTCCACGGTGTCGTAGTCCGCCGGGGTCTTGCCCTTGAGGTCGGGGAATTCCGTGGAGACGAGCACGTCGACGGGGAGGACCAGCTCGACGCCGTTGGCCTCGGCGCGGGCCATGTACTCCTTGACCGTGTCGACCTGGTCCTTCTGGAGCAGGGAGATGCCGACCTCGTGGCCCAGGGCGTAGAGGAAGGTGTACGCCATGCCGCCGCCGATCAGCAGGCGGTCGGCCTTGCCGAGCAGCTCGTCGATGACGGCGAGCTTGTCGGAGACCTTGGCCCCGCCGAGGACGACCACGTACGGGCGCTTGACCTCGTCGGTGAGCTTCTTCAGGACGCCGACCTCGGTGGCGATCAGGTAGCCGGCCGCGTGCGGCAGGCGGGCGGGGAGGTCGAAGACCGAGGCGTGCTTGCGGTGCACGGCGCCGAAGCCGTCACCGACGTACACGTCCGCCAGCTCCGCGAGCTTGTCCGCGAAGGCGCCGCGCTCGGCGTCGTCCTTGCTGGTCTCGCCCGCGTTGAAGCGCAGGTTCTCGATCACGGCGACGCGGCCGTCGGCGAGCGCGGCGACGGTCTCCTTGGCGGAGTCGCCGACGGTGTCGGTGGCGAACGCCACCTCCTGGCCGAGCAGTTCGCCGAGGCGGACGGCGGCGGGGGCCAGCGAGAAGGCCGGGTCCGGGGCGCCCTTGGGGCGGCCCAGGTGCGAGGCGACGATCACGCGGGCACCCGCCTCGGCGAGCTTCGCGATGGTCGGCAGCACGGCGCGGATGCGGCCGTCGTCGGTGATGGCGCCGTCGGCCAGCGGCACGTTGAGGTCGGCGCGGACGAAGACCCGCTTGCCGGCGACGCCTTCGGAGAGAAGTTCGTCGATCGTCTTCATAGGTGTTTCAGACTCCTTGTGAACCCTTCGGGGAAGGGCGCGGAAGGGGAACGGGCAAACAACAGGGCCCGTGCTGCGCTTCGTCGCGCTGCCCGGACCCTGGTGCTCACATCGTGGTGACTTGCTCGTGGTGCTTAGAGCTGACCACCAACGAAGACGGTGAGGTCGACGAGTCGGTTGGAGTAGCCCCACTCGTTGTCGTACCAGCCGACGACCTTGACCTGCGTGCCGTCCTGGACCATCGTCAGCGAGGAGTCGAAGGTGCAGGAGGCCGGCCAGTTGACGATGTCCGAGGACACGATCGCGTCCTCGGTGTAGTCGAGGATGCCCTTCAGCTGGCCTTCGGCGGCCTTCTGGAAGGCGGCGTTGATCTCTTCCCGGGTGGTCTCGCGGGAGAGCTGCAGGACGAGGTCGGTGACCGAGCCGGTGGGCACCGGGACGCGCATGGCGATGCCGTCCAGCTTGCCCTTGAGCTGCGGGAGGACCAGGGCGGTGGCCTTGGCGGCACCCGTCGAGGTCGGGATGATGTTCTCGGCGGCGGCGCGGGCGCGGCGCAGGTCCGAGTGCGGGAAGTCCAGGATCCGCTGGTCGTTCGTGTAGGCGTGGACCGTGGTCATCATGCCCTTGACGATGCCGAAGTTCTCGTCGAGGACCTTCGCCATCGGCGCCACGCAGTTGGTGGTGCAGGAGGCGTTGGAGATGACGTGGTGGTTGGCCGCGTCGTAGTTCTCGTGGTTGACGCCCATCACGATGGTGATGTCCTCGTCCTTGGCCGGAGCCGAGATGAGGACCTTCTTCGCGCCGGCCGCGATGTGCTTGGCGGCGTCGGCCTTCTTCGTGAAGATGCCGGTGGACTCGACGACGATGTCGGCGCCCAGCTCGCCCCAGGGGAGGTTCGCGGGGTCGCGCTCCGCGAAGGTCTTGAAGGTGTGGCCGTCGACCGTGATCGTGTCGTCGGTGTGGGTCACCTCGGCCTTGAGGCGTCCCAGGATGGTGTCGTACTTGAGCAGGTGCACCAGCGTCGCGTTGTCCGTCAGGTCGTTGACACCGACGATCTCGATGTCCGCCCCCTGCTCAAGGAGCGCCCGGAAGTAGTTACGGCCGATACGGCCAAAACCGTTGATGCCTACGCGGATCGTCACGAACCGATCTCCTCGTTGGTGTGCCGGTCTGTCACCCGGCGAGCTGTATGGGATGTCCCCGACCGCCTCCGACCCTACCTCTCCGTGAGCCTTTGGGTGACATCGGCGGCGCTCTTACACTCGTGCGGATCGCCGTGCGGGCCCCCTGGCGGGCTGTACCAATGGGCCGCGGCGGCCCGCCAGGGGACTTCGGTCCCGACTACTCAGAGTCAGCGCCGGAGGGAGCCCAGCGCCTTACCGATGAGTAGCGATCGGTCCGCGGCCTTTGCCACGTGCTCCAGCCCGAAACCGAGCAGGACGGTGTCACGCGTAGTCACCGCCGCGTACGAGGTGAACAGCTCCCCCGTACGGGACCAATCTCCCGGAATCACGGGGCTTCCGGCCGGAGCGCCCTGGGCCGTCCAGGCCCCGAGCGAGGTCTCGAAGCCCTCGTTCTCCCGCTCCGCACCCCCTGTGACCAGGCGCGCCTGGTCGGCGAAGACCCCGCGGCCGCCGAAGCCGCCGTCGCTGACGGAGGACAGGGCCACCTCGACCTTGGTGCCCGCGTAGGCGCTGAGGTCGAAGCGGACCTGCTGCCAGCCGCCGGAGGATCCGGTGAAGCTGTTCCAGGCGCCGGTGGTGCCCGCGGCCGTGCAGCCGGTGGAGCCGAGGGTCAGGTAGCGGCCGAGGAAGGGGTGGCCGCGCAGGAAGAACCCGGCCGCGCACTCCTCCGGCACGGTCTGCACGGTGCGGCCGTCGGCCTCGGGCAGGGTGGTCCAGTCGTCGGCGCCGGAGCGGTGGGCCTCCAGCAGGACGTGGTCGTAGCCCTGCTCGACGTTCCAGTTCAGCGCGAAGCGCAGCTCGGGGCGGTCGGCGGCGGTGACCCCGGTCAGGTCGATCGTGCGGACCAGCCGCTTCCAGTCGTCGTCGGCGTGGACGGCCGAGGCCATCCCGGAACCGGCGTAGGGGGCGTACGGGTTGACGACCCCGGCGTACTTGCCGCCCTGCACGCCCTTGAACTGCGGGAACTGCGCCGGGGGCAGGACGTCGGAGGTCAGGCTGTAGGCGCCCGGCCCGTCCAGCGGGTTCCCGGCGGCGTCGCCGAGGGCGCCGCGGGCGCCCGCGAGGGGGCCCGCACCGTTGAAGCCGTTGGCGCCGGGGGCGCCCACGCGCCCGAAGGCGCCGAGCCAGTACTGGCTGAAGTCGTCCGTGACGGCGGGGCCGACCTGGGCGTCGCCGCCCGCCTGCTCGCCGGCCTCGACCAGCTTGCCGCCCTCGTTGAGGTAGGAGCGCAGGGCGAGCTGGGTGGGTCCGCCGGGGGCCTGGGCGCCGGTGTAGTGGACGACGGCGCGGAAGTGGGACAGGACGCCCAGGGCGTCGGGTGCGCCCTTGGCGGAGGCGTCCCAGACCGCCGCGGAGCGGCCGCTGCGGCGCAGCGCGTCGGTGTACTTCTTCGCGTGCGGGGCGCCCGCGCCCTCCTCGGCCACCACGAGCACGTCGGCGCGGGGGCGCTGGGCCACGGTGTACGTGAAGTAGTTGCTGGCCACCGTCTTGCCGGCCTCGTCGCGGCCGGTGAACCAGACCTCGACGGCGTCCCCCTGGTCCGCGCCGCGGACCGCGGCCCGGTACTCGTCGTACCAGAGGTTGTCGTCGCCGCCGTAGGTCCTGCCGCCCTTCCAGGCCTTGAGGTCCGCGCGCTGCGTCCTGCCGCCGTTGACGCGGTAGTTGAGCTTCTTGTCGCGCAGGGCCTTGCGGGCGGTGACGGAGACGGGCTGGGCGCCGCCGCGGGCGTAGGAGGTGGCGAAGCGGTTCGGGGTGAAGTCCGCCGCCTTCATGCCGACGGAGGACTTGGGCCGGTCGGGCCGGGCGGCGCTCTCGGCCACGGACAGCGCGAACGGGATGTTCTTGGCGAACTCGCCCTGGATTAGCTTCTCGTCGTCGGGGAAGTTGAAGCCGGACTGGCAGTCCTGGGGCCGCCACGGGTCGTTCGGGTCGAGGGCGGAGGCCGTCTGGCAGGTGGTCATCTCCGGCGTGAACATCATGATGCCGTTGACATTGGCGGCGTGGCCGTCGGCCTCGCCGTTGGTGGTGTAGAGCTCGGAGGAGACCTGCGGGTGGTAGCCGGGGACGGCGGGCTTCTCCGGGGTGCCGGCGAGGGCCTTGTAGACCACGTCGTCGGGGGTGTCGGTGGCGACCTGCCAGCCCACGCCGTAGAGGATCAGCTCGGCGGCGGAGTGGTAGTTGATGCCGTACTCGAAGCCGATGCGCCGCTGGAAGCGGTCGAGGGCCGCGGTCTCGGGCTCGGAGCCCGGTCCGGCGCCGCGGAAGGTCTCGCTGAACGGGCTGGGCGAGGAACCCTCGTTGTCGTAACCCCACTTGTAGGTGAAGTTGCGGTTGAGGTCGACGCCGTCGCCGCTGGTGTGCTTGCCGTCGCCGTCGTTGTCCCGCATGTTCTTGCGCCACAGGCGGCGGCCGTCGGCGGCGTGGGTGTAGTCGTAGCCGTCCGGGTTGGCGGAGAGCAGGAACCACAGCTCGGTGGAGTCCACGGCCTTGGTGACGCGGCGGTCCCTGCCGTAGTTGTCGAGGTAGTGGTGCATCAGCCGCCGGGTCATCTCGGGGGTGATCCACTCGCGGGCGTGCTGGTTGGACATGTAGAGCACGGCGGGCTTCGCGCCGTCCTTGGTGGTCCGCGCGTTCTTGGAGACCTTGAGCGCGAGGATGTCCTTGCCCTGGACGGTCTTGCCGATCGAGACGACCTTGGCGAGACCGGGGTGGGTCCGCGCGGTCTCCAGGATCTCCTCCTTGAGCCCGCCCGGGCCGCTGTACGGCCGGAACACGCCGTCCCCGGCGGCCCCGGCCCGGGCCAGGGCGCCCGCGGAGGGCCGGCGCTCGGTGAGCGCGACCCCCTGCGCGGCGAGCGCGCGGGCCTGCTCGGCGGTGAGGAACAGCTCGACGCGGGCGGTGCCCCGGGCCGGCGGGCGCTCGGCCAGCTCGTGGGCGTCCTGGCCGGCGGCCAGGACGAGCGGGACCTGCTCCCGCGTGATGTCTGCCTGGTAGACGCGTACGTCGTCCCCGGCCGGGGCGGGGCCGCCGCCCGGCTGCGCCTGGGCCGCCGGTACGGCGGCCAGGGAACCGAGGACGAGGACTCCGGCGGCGAGGATCGATCTCGCGCGGTGGATCATGTGCCCCCCTGGGCGTTGTCTTCGCAAAGCGGGTCGCACGCCAGGCTCACCAGCCTCCATGGTCATGTCAACAGGAATTCCGGCAGTTCTCGGCGGTCTCCCGAGGCAACCGGAAGGGGCCGGTGCGCCGCGCGCACCGGCCCCCGGGGGCGTGTTCCGGCCGGACCGGTCCGGGGCCCGCAGCCCCGGCCGCCCGCTCCCGGCCCCTGAGCCGTCGGCCCTCAGCCGACGAGGTTGTCGGCCATCTCCTCGGTCAGGTTCGACTCGGTGCCGGGGATGCCCAGGTCCTGGGCCCGCTTGTCGGCCATGGCCAGCAGCCGCCGGATCCGGCCCGCGACCGCGTCCTTGGTCAGCGGCGGGTCGGCGAGGGCGCCCAGCTCCTCCAGGGAGGCCTGCTTGTGCTCCATGCGCAGCCGGCCGGCCGCCGCCAGGTGCTCCGGGACCTCCTCGGCGAGGATCTCCAGCGCGCGCTGCACGCGGGCCCCGGCCGCCACGGCCGCCCGGGCCGAGCGGCGCAGGTTGGCGTCGTCGAAGTTGGCCAGGCGGTTGGCGGTGGCGCGGACCTCGCGCCGCATCCGGCGCTCCTCCCAGGCCAGCACCGACTCGTGGGCGCCGAGGCGGGTCAGCAGGGCGCCGATGGCGTCGCCGTCGCGGACCACGACCCGGTCCACGCCGCGGACCTCGCGGGCCTTGGCCGCGATGGACAGCCGGCGGGCGGCGCCGACCAGGGCGAGGGCGGCCTCGGGGCCCGGGCAGGTCACCTCCAGGGAGGAGGAGCGGCCCGGCTCGGTGAGCGAGCCGTGCGCCAGGAAGGCCCCGCGCCAGGCCGCCTCGGCATCACAGGTCGCCCCGGAGACCACCTGCGGGGGAAGACCCCGGATGGGCCGCCCGCGGCCGTCCACGAGCCCCGTCTGGCGGGCCAGCTGGTCCCCGCCGGCCACGACCCGGACCACGTACCGGCTGCCGCGGCGCAGTCCGCCGGGGGCCATCACCACGAGGTCGGAGGAGTGGCCGAAAATCTCCAGGATGTCCTTGCGCAGCCGGCGCGCCGCGATGCCGGTGTCCAGCTCCGCCTCGATCACGATGCGGCCGCTCACCAGGTGCAGGCCGCCCGCGAACCGGAGGATCGCCGAGACCTCCGCCTTCCTGCAGCAGGTCCGGGTGACGGGGAGCCGCGAGATCTCGTCCTTCACCGCTGCAGTCATCGCCATGGGCCGATCCTTCCATGCATCCGAAAAATACGGTCGTACGCGGCGGCCAGGAGCTCCGGATCGTGCTTCGGAGTTCCGTCCGGCCTGGCCACCGGCGCCAGCTCGACCGCGGCGCCGAACCGCTTGGCGGCATCGGCGAGGGACTCGCGGTCGTGCACGGCGGCCTCGTCGGCCAGCACCACGTCCAGGGCGAGTTTAGGGGCGTGTCGTGCCAAAACCTCCAAATGACGCTGCGGAGAGAAGCCCTCGGTTTCGCCCGGCTGCGGCGCGAGGTTCAGCGAGAGCACCCGGCGGGCCTTGGTCTGCGCCAGCGCGTCGAGCAGCTGCGGGACGAGCAGGTGCGGGATCACGGAGGAGAACCAGGAGCCGGGGCCGAGCACCACCCAGTCGGCGTCGAGCACCGCCTCGACGGCCTCGGGGACCGCCGGCGGGTCGTGCGGGACCAGGTGGACGGACTGCACCTCGCCGGGGGTGAGGGCGACCGTGGCCTGCCCGCGGACGGTGTCCACGTCGTCGGGGCGGGCCGGGTCGTGCCCCCGTACCAGCGCCTGGAGCTCCAGCGGGACCGCGGACATCGGCAGCACCCGGCCCTGCGCGCCCAGCAGCCGCCCGACCAGGTCGAGGGCGCTGACGTGGTCGCCGAGCTGCTCCCAGAGGGCCACGATGAGGAGGTTGCCCACGGCGTGGCCGTGCATCTCGCCCTTGGACTGGAAGCGGTGCTGGATGACCCGGGCCCAGGTCTGGCCCCAGTCGTCGTCCCCGCACAGGGCCGCGAGGGCCTTGCGCAGGTCGCCCGGGGGCAGGACGCCCAGCTCCTCGCGCAGCCGGCCGCTGGACCCGCCGTCGTCGGCGACCGTGACCACCGCGGTCAGGTCGCCGGTGATGCGGCGCAGCGCGGCGAGGGAGGCCGACAGGCCCATGCCCCCGCCGAGCGCCACGACCTTGGGCTGCGCGCCGCGCCTGCGGGCGGCCCGGGGCTCGGTGCCGCGCCCCGGGGTGAGCTGCCGCAGCCGGCGCAGCCGCAGGGTCCTCCCGGTCACTCGCGCCCCATGTCCCGGTGTACGACGACGGTCTCGACTCCCTCGGAGGCCAGGCGGGCGGCGAGCTTCTCGGACATGGCCACGCTGCGGTGCTTGCCGCCCGTGCAGCCCACGGCGATGGTCACGTACCGCTTGCCCTCGCGGCGGTACCCGGCCGCGATGAGCTGGAGGAGCTCGGTGTAGCGGTCCAGGAACTCCTTGGAGCCGGGCTGGTCGAAGACGTAGTCCGAGACCTCCGGGTTCAGGCCCGTGAAGGGGCGCAGCTCCGGGACCCAGTGCGGGTTCGGGATGAAGCGGCAGTCCACGACGAGGTCGGCGTCGACGGGCAGGCCGTACTTGTAGCCGAAGGACATGACGGTGGCCCGCAGCTCGGGCTCCTCGTCGCCCGCGAACTGGGCGTCCATCTTGGCGCGCAGCTCGTGCACGTTCAGGCTGGAGGTGTCGATCACCAGGTCGGCGTCCCCGCGCAG
>NZ_JBVJYM010000027.1:0-108750 GCF_055600495.1 Streptomyces sp. NPDC038213 | reverse complement strand
TGCCCGGTCAGCGCGGCCCTGACCGGTACGACCATCACGCTGGACGCGAAGCTGGTCTGACGGTCCGTCCGGCCGCCGGGGGAACCCGGAGGCCGGAGGCCCGTTCCCGGCGGTCCGTCAGATACCGCACACCCGCGGCCGTCTGACGGATCGCCGTACGACATCCGAGGCACTGTGGCCGATCCGCACCGTTCCGTGTGCCGTGCACGCGTGGTACCAAGGCGGGTCACATTTCCTGTCCCCCAACAGGGAGTTGCCTCATGTCCGCAACACGACGTCAGATCCTCGCCGGTACGGGCGCGGCCGCCGCCATCGCCTTCACGGGATCGCTGGGCGAGCTGTTCACCGGCTCCGCGAGCGCCGCGGGCCGGCTGCGGCCCGCAGGCCCGGGCGGGTACGGGGGCGGCGGGTACGGGCCCCTGGTCCCCGACCCCGCCGGACTGCTCGACCTGCCCCGGGGGTTCCGTTACCGGGTGCTCTCCCGGACGGGCGACCCGATGCGCTCGGGCGAGGGCCCGGTCCCGCAGAACTGCGACGGCATGGCGGCCTTCGGGGCGCCGGGCCGCCGGATCCGGCTGGTGCGCAACCACGAGAACCGCCCGAGCGCCGAGCTGCGCGTCCCCGCCGTCCCCGGGCTCACCTACGACCCGGCCGCCCGCGGCGGCTGCACGGTCCTGGAACTGGGCCCGCGCGGCGAGGTCACCGGCGAGCGGGTGGGCGTGGCCGGTACGGCCGTGAACTGCGCGGGCGGCCCCACCCCCTGGCGCACCTGGCTGACCTGCGAGGAGACCGAGGACAAGGCGGGCACCGGCGGATACGCGAAGGACCACGGCTTCGTCTTCGAGGTGGACCCCGCCGATCCGCACCGCACGGGCGCCGTCCCGCTGACCGCCCTGGGCCGCTTCGCCCACGAGGCCGTGGCCGTGGACCCGTACACCGGGGTCGTGTACGAGACCGAGGACGCCTTCGTACGGCCCTTCGGCCTCTTCTTCCGCTTCCTGCCCGCCCGGCCGCTCGGCGGGCCGGGTTCGCTGCGGGCGGGCGGTGTCCTGGAGGCCATGCGGGTGCCGGGGGTGCCCGACCTGTCGGCGGTGGCCGAGCCGGGCGCGCAGTTCCCCGTCGAGTGGGTGCCGGTGCCGGACCCGCAGGCCGCCGGCACCCCGATCCGGCTCCAGGACTTCGGCCCGCGCGGGATCACCCACGCCCAGAAGCTGGAGGGCTGCTACTGGAGCAGCGCCCGGTCCGGGGGCGCGGTGTACTTCGTCTCCAGCTTCGCGCGCAGCCGGGAGGGCTCGGCGGCGGACCACCGGGGCCAGGTGTGGCGCTACGAGCCTCGGCGCTCCCGGCTGACGCTGGTGGTCGCCTTCGGCCCGGCGTCGGGCGTGGACCTGCCCGGGGAGTCCCCGGACAACATCTGCCTGGCCCCCGGGGGCGGGCTGATGGTCTGCGAGGACGGCGACGGCGCGCAGCACGTGTACGGGGTCGACCGGCGCGGCGGGGTGTACCCGGTGGCGCGCAACGCGCAGGACATCGGCGCGCCCGGGGCCCCGGAGTGGGGGGAGTTCGCGGGGGTGGCGTTCTCCCCGGACGGGTCCGTGATGTACGTCAACTGCTACTCCCCGGGGACCACGTTCGCGGTCACCGGGCCCTGGCGCCACTGAGTCGCGCGCACGTCCGTTCCGTCGGAGGATCGTACGGAGTCGAGACGGGCGGAAGGGGTGCGCGATGGCGGAGCAGGGCGGCAGGGGCCGCGAACCGGGCAGGCAGGGCGGGGCGGCCGGGAAGGGCGGCGGCCGGGGACGGCGGGACGGGCGGGGGCGGCCGGAGGGCGTGGGCGGGGAGCCCTCCCTGCGCAGTGTGCTGGCGGTCGGGGGCGGCCGGCGCGTGGACCTGTCCGCCCTCGACCCGGCCGCCGTCCCGGCGGGGCCCGCCGACAAGGAGGCGGGCCTGGCCGCGACCGCCGCGCTGGGCGCCCGGCTGGCCGGGCTCCAGGAGCGGCTGTACGCGGCGGGCACGGGCGGGGACCGCCGGCGGGTGCTGCTGGTGCTCCAGGGGATGGACACCAGCGGCAAGGGCGGCACGGTCAAGCACGTGATCGGCCTGTTCAACCCCTCCGGCTGCCGGATCACGGCCTTCAAGGCCCCCACCCCGCAGGAGCGCGACCACCCCTTCCTCTGGCGGATCATGAAGGCGCTCCCCCGGCCGGGCGAGATCGGCATCTTCGACCGCTCGCACTACGAGGACGTGCTCATCGCCCGGGTCCGCGGGCTGGCCCCGCGCCCCGTCCTGCGGGGGCGCTACGGGGAGATCAACCGCTTCGAACAGAGCCTCGCCGACGACGGGGTCACGGTGGTGAAGGTCTTCCTGCACATCGGGTACGGGCAGCAGCGGCGCCGGCTGCTGGAGCGGCTGGACGATCCGGACAAGCACTGGAAGTTCAACGAGGGCGACATCGCGGAGCGCGCGCTGTGGCCGGCGTACCAGCAGGCGTACGAGAAGGCGCTGGAGCGCTGCTCCACGGAGGCGGCCCCCTGGTACGTGGTGCCCGCGGACCGCAAGTGGTACCGCAACTGGGCCGTCAGCACCCTGCTGCTGGAGCACCTGGAGGAGCTGGACCCGCAGTACCCGGCGGCGGGGTTCGACGTGGAGGAGTGCCGTAAACGTCTGCTTGCCACATAGTCATATATGTTTCCCGCGTGACCATTTCCGTACGAAACGTAGTCGCCGCGGCTACTCTCTGTGCCGCTCTCGCGGGCTGCGGGGGCGGCGCCGGTTCCACGCCTGCCGCCCCTCCCGCGCCGCCCGTCGGCACCGGGCCCGCCCCGTCCGGGGCCCCGTCGGGCGCTGCGTCGGGCGCTGCGTCCACGGCCGGGTCCGCGTCCGGGTCCGCGTCCGGGTCCGCAGCGGGGGCCTCCGGCCGGTCCGCGGCCCCGCAGCCCGCCGCTCCCGCCCCGGGGCGCGCCGCCGGCCGGGCGCCGGTACTGCCGCCCGGGCCCGGCGGGCTCACCCCCGTCTTCGAGCGGGCCCGCGGCTCCGCGGGCCCGGGCGGCGCCGCCGACAAGACGGTCGCCCTGACCTTCGACGCCGATATGACGGCCGACCAGGGACCGCGCGCCGCCCGCGGCGAGCGCTTCGACAACCCGCAGCTCATCGCGGCCCTGCGCGCCCTCAAGGTGCCGTCGACGGTGTTCATGACGGGCCGCTGGGCGGAGGAGTACCCCGACCAGGCCCGCTCCATCGGCACGGACCCCGGCTTCGAGATCGCGAACCACTCGTACAGCCACCACGCCTTCAAGAGCCCCTGCTACGGGCTCCCCGCCCTGGACCCGGCCGCCGCCCGCGCCGATGTCGACCGGGCCTTCGAGGCCTTCCGCAGGACCGGGGCGCGCAACATCGTGCCGTACTTCCGCTTCCCCGGCGGCTGCTACGACGACGCGGCCCTGCGCGCGCTGTCCACCGCCCGGGTCACGGCCGTGCAGTGGGACGTGGTCAGCGGGGACGCCTTCGCGAAGGACCCGGACGCGGTCGCCGAGCAGGTCGTCGACGGGGTGCGCCCGGGGTCCGTCGTGGTGCTGCACTGCACCCGCAGCGCGGCCCCCGTCACCGAGCAGGCGGTCCGGCGGATCGTGCCGGAGCTGCGGGCCCGCGGGTACCGGTTCGTGAAGGTGTCCGAGCTCGTCGGGCGGTGACGCGGGCCCCGGCGGGGCGCCCGCCCGCACCCGCCGGGGGGCTGGCACCCGTACCCGCCGGATCCGGCCGTCAGCCGGAGGCGTGCCGCTCGACCAGCTCGCTGGGCCGGACGATCACGAAGCCCTCGCCCTCCAGCTTGAGCTGCACCGCCTCGCCGGAGCCGCCGCGCAGCATCGATCCCACGGACTGGGAGCGCTGGAGCCCGGTGCGCAGGGCGGCGCTCCAGCCGACGACGGCGTCGGTGTCCACGTACACCGGCGCCTGCGGGCCGACCGGGATGACGAGCGGGGTGCCGTCGCAGACCAGGGCGAGCTTGCCGTGGCCGGTGAAGACGCTGTTGAAGAGCCCGCCGCCGGTCATACCGGCGCCCTTCACGGTCTTTATCTCGTACGACAGCGTGGGGTCGAAGCAGAGCACGTTGCGCCCGTTGACGGTGAGGGCGTCGCCCGGCTCGATCTCCAGGATGAAGCAGTTGCCGGCCTCGTGCGCGAACCAGGCCTCGCCGCGGCCGCGCACGGTCATCAGCGCCAGGCCCTCGCCGGTGACCGCGCGCTTGAGCAGCCCGCCGATGCCCTGGCTCTTGTGCTCGAAGGCCAGTTCGCCGCGGTAGGCGACCATCGCGCCCTGGCGGGCGAACATCTCCCCGTCGACGGCGTACTTGACGGACTTGGCGTTCTGGAGGGTCATGCCGGGCGCGGTGGCCGGGCGGGCGGTGTTCTCGGCGGAAAAGAGATCGCTCTTCATGCCTCCGATCCTCCCGCGGCCCGCCGGCGGTTTCGTCATCCTCACGCACCCCTGGGCTCTCATCCTCCGGTCGGACACTGGCATCCTTGGCCGGATGAGCACCCCGATCAGCAGCCCCGCCGACAGCCCCTCCCCCGACCCCGCGGAGGACACCGCGGGCAGCCAGGACATGCGGGCCGCGCACCGCGACGAGGCCCCGCAGTTCGTCCTGCCGCTGGTGGTGCGGATCGAGAAGGCGGAGCCCCCGGCGCGCACGGACGCGCTGGAGACGGCCGCGCGGGCGGTGCTGGTGCTGCTCGCGGACGAGCGGGCGGCGGGCGAGGGCGAATGGGCCGGGGCCGTGAGCGCCTGGCAGGACGCCCGGATCCGCAAGGTCGTGCGGCGGGCGCGCGGCGCGGAGTGGCGCAAGGCGGGCACCCTGCCGGGGATCACCGTGGCGGGGCCCGGCGCGCCGGGCCCGGCGGCCGAGGTGCGCGTGTTCCCGCCGGTCCCGCTGGACGGCTGGCCCAAGGAGCTGGCGAAGCTCCAGGTGTCCGGAACCGACCTGGCCGACCCGGAGCCCGCGGGTCCGGCGGCGCCCGGGCTGCCGGTGCTGTGGCTCAACCCGGAGCTGGACATGTCCGCGGGCAAGGCCATGGCGCAGGCCGGCCACGGGGCGCAGCTCGCCTGGTGGCAGCTGACCGGGCCCGAGCGGGAGCGCTGGCGGGAGTCGGGCTTCGCGCTGGCCGTACGGACGGCTCCGGCCGCGGACTGGGCGGCGCTGGCGGGCAGCGGGCTGCCGGTGGTGCGCGACGCCGGGTTCACGGAGATCGCCCCGGGTTCGTGCACGGTGGTCGCCGACCACCCGGCGCTGCGGGGGCGGCTGGGCTGAGGCCGGGGCCGGGGGGCGGGGGGCGGGGGGCGGGGGCTGCATCGGGTCCGCGGTGGTGCGGGCGAAACCTCAAATGTTCCTCTGAACGTCCCCTGCCGTGGATTGGCCGTGCGGCTTCGGGGCCAACACTTCGGCAACGGGGAATCACGGCTGCACGGCAACGGCGCCGGTACAGCGCACACACGCGTACGTACGACACGGCAATCGGGGGAGGTACGGCATGGAGCCCATGGCACGCCTGGGGGTGGGGATCGGCTGGCGGCCGGAGATCGCGGAGGCGGTCGAGAGGCTGCCCGGCCTGGACTGGGTCGAGGCGGTGGCGGAGAACCTCTGCCCCGGGCATCTGCCCGAGTCCCTGGAGCGGCTGCGCGCCCGGGGCGTCACCGTGGTCCCGCACGGGGTCTCGCTGGGCCTCGGCGGGGCGGACCGCCCGGACCCGGGGCGGCTGGCCGACCTGGCCGAGCGGGCGGTGGCCCTGGGGGCGCCGCTGGTCACGGAGCACATCGCGTTCGTCCGCGCGGGCGGGGAGCTGACGGCCTCGCCGCGGCTGGAGGCCGGGCACCTGCTGCCGGTACCGCGGACCCGCGACGCCCTGGACGTCCTGTGCGAGAACGTCCGCATCGCGCAGGAGGCCCTGCCGGTGCCGCTGGCGCTGGAGAACATCGCGGCCCTGGTGTCCTGGCCCGGGGAGGAGCTGACGGAGGGGCAGTTCCTCGCGGAGCTGGTGGAGCGGACCGGTGTACGGCTGCTCATCGACGTGGCGAACCTGCACACGAACCGCGTCAACCGGGGGGAGGACCCCCTCGCCGTACTGGCCGCACTGCCCCCGCAGTCGCTGGCGTACGTGCACGTGGCGGGCGGGGTCGAGCGGGACGGGGTGTGGCACGACACGCACGCGCACCCGGTGCCGGACGAGGTCCTCGGGCTGCTCTCCGAGCTGGCCGGGCGGACCGAACCGCCCGGGGTGCTGCTGGAGCGCGACGACGCGTTCCCGCCGGAGGCGGAACTGGCCGCCGAGTTCGAGGCCATCCGCACGGCGGCCTTCGGCGCCCCGGCGGCCGCCGTCACCGCCACCCGGCCCGCCGCCTCCGGCGCCTGGCCGGGCGGGACCCAGGGGATTGCGACCGCGGGTGGGCCCGGGGGCCGACCCGCGGCCCTGGCTCCGGCTGCGGGCAGCGTCCCGCGCTCCGGCGCCCCGGGTGGTGGGGGCCCGGCTGCCGCCGCGCGACCGGCCGCGGGCGGACCGTCCGCCCCGGAGGGGGCCGGGGACCCGGATGCTCCCGGTACGGCGGCCCCGGCCGGGGCCCGGGAGCGGGTCGGGGTGGCGCAGGCCGCGCTGCTGTCGGCGCTGGTGGCCGGGACGCCCGTACCGGAGGGGTTCGACCCGCAGCGGATCCGGGTGCAGGCGCGGGCGCTGGCCGCCAAGCGGGCCGACGTGGTGCGCAAGGTGGCGCCGGAGCTGCCCGGGTTCCTCGGCGACGGGTACCGCGAGGCGTTCCTCGGGTACGCCCGGACCCGGCCCATGACGGGCGGCTACCGCCGCGACGCCCTGGACTTCGCCGAACACCTGCTGGTCAACGGCCTTCCGGAGGACCCGGCGGCCCGCCGCGCCCTGACCTACTGGTGGGAGGACCGCACCGGTCCCCGGCCGCCCGGGGCCCTGCGCCGGATGCAGCGCCGGGCGCGGACGCTCGTGGGGCGGTGGGCGGCATGATCTCCGAGGCCTTCCCCGCCTGGACGGTCACGACCGTCCTCGTGATCTGGGGTTCCGTCGCCCTCGCCACCGTGCTGCTGGGCACCGGGCTGGCCCGGTCCCGCCGGGGCCCGGGGCCCGCGGGCCCGCTGCACGACCCGGTCGAGGCGGCGTTCCTCTCCGGCGGACCGCGCCGGGTCGTGGACACCGCACTCGTCGGGCTCTGCCAGGACGGCCGGATGATGATCGGCGGACCCGGCATCGTGCAGGTCCGCTCCGGCGCCCGCGCCCAGGACCCCGCCGAGCGGGTCCTCCTGCGCGCCCACGCCGACGGGCCGAACGGCTCGCTGGACCAGCTGCGCGCCGCCGCCATGGCGGACCCCGTGGTCCAGGAGACCGGCGAGGTGCTGGCCGACCGCGGGCTGCTGGCCCGTCCCGGCAGCGCGGACCGCTACCGGCGCCTGGCGACGGTGCAGATCGTGCTGTGCATGCTGCTGCTCCCGGTGGCCTTCGTCGGGTTCGTGGTCGTGGCCGCCTCCGCGGAGGACCTGCCGGCGGGCGCCGTACTGTGCTTCGTCCTGACCCTCCCGGCCGCGTTCGCCGGAGCGGTGGCCGGCGGGATCGTACGGGCCTCGGCGGGACGCCGCGTGACGGCCGCCGGCCAGCTCGCACTGCTGCGGTACCGGCAGGCCGCCCAGGGGACCACCGACCCGCGGCTGCTGGTCGCCCTGCACGGACCGGGCCGGGTGCCGGACCCGCTCCTGCGGGCGTACCTGATGCGGCCGCCGACCCGCCCGTCCGGATCCCCGTCCGGCTCCCGCACGGGCCGCAGGCACGACCACGACGGCGCGGACGGCGACGACGGCACGGCGCCCGCGGTGGTGTGGTGCGCAACGAGCGACTCCGGGCAGAGCTGCGGAGGCTCTTCGGGCTCGGGCTGCGCAGGCTCCTCCGGCTCGGGCTGCGGCAGCTCCTCGGGCTCCAGCTGCGGCAGCTCCTCGGGCTCGGGCTCCAGCTGCGGCAGCTCGTCCAGCTCGAGCTCCAGCTGCGGCAGCAGCAGCTCCTGACAGCACGGCCAGCCGGGGCCCGGGCGGCCGGCCGAACCGGGCCCGGGGCGGCCGGGGCGCCGATGGCCGAACCCGGGCGCCCTGAGCCCGGCCGCGCCCCCGCACCGACCACGTGCGGGGGCGATCACCCGCCGCCAAGAGCCATCTGCGCCTATAGGCCGCAGGCCGCCAGGCCCGGCGGTGTGCCCCGGTGAGGACGGTCCGGGTGCCCGGTGTCGGTGGTCCGGATCCGGCGGGCGGGTGCGGTGCGGCGGGTGGGGGAAAGCGGTCCGGCGAGGGGGTTGTCGGGGGGCGACACCACGCGGGCCTCCTTTACTTCCGTACCTGCGCCGCCGAGCATCCCTCCACGATCCCCGTTCCCGGATCATCCGATGAACGCCGACGAGAGGGCCGGGATGCGGAAGTCCGTACGGCGCCGTTCCAGCTTCGCGCTGCTGTCGCTGCCCGTCTCCCTCGCCCTGACGCTGGGGCTGCCGGGTCCCGCCCCCGCCGCGGGCGCTCCCGCCGCGGCCGCCCCCGGTGCCGCCGAAGCCGTCGGGGCGGAGGCCGCCGCGCGGCGGGCCGCTGCCGCGGGGCTGGTGTTCGGGAGGTGTCCGGCCGTCGAGGAGCTGCCCGCACGGGTCGGCTGCGCCCGGCTCCGGGTCCCGCTCGACTACGCCCGCCCCGACGGCCCGCAGATCTCCCTCACCGTCAGCCGGCTGCCCGCCACCGGCCCGCGCGGCTCCCGCCAGGGCTCCCTGGTCTACAACCCCGGCGGGCCGGGCGGCTCCGGCATGTACTTCCCGGCCCTTGCGGGCTACCCCGAGTGGGAGCGGACGGCGAGGGCGTACGACCTGGTGGGCTACGCCCCCCGCGGGGTCGGCCGGTCCGCCCCCCTGTCCTGCCAGGACCCGGCCCGGCACGTGCAGGCGCCCACGCAGGTGCAGCAGCACCCCACCGCGGCCCACAAGAAACAGCGGATCGCGGCGGCCCGGGCGTACGCGCGCGGCTGCGCCCAGCGCGCGGGCGCGGCCCTGCGCCACTACACGACCCTCGCCAACGCCCGCGACCTGCACGTGCTGCGGGCCGCCCTGGGCGATCCGAAGCTGAACTTCGTCGGCGCCTCGTACGGCACCTACCTCGGCGCCGTCTACGCCACCCTCTACCCGGGCCGGGTCCGCCGGATGGTCTTCGACTCGGCCGTGAACCCCGATCCGCGCGCGATCTGGTACCGCAGCAACCTGGACCAGTCCCTGGCCTTTGAAGGCCGCTGGCAGGACTTCCTCGGCTGGGCCGCCCGGCACCACTCCGCGTACCGGCTGGGGACCACCGCGCGGGCGGTGCAGGCGAGTTACGACAAGGTGCGGGCGGCGGTGGCCCGCAGGCCGGCGGGCGGCCTGGTCGGCACCGGGGAGCTCCAGTCGGCGTTCCTGAGGACCGCGTACGACGACGAGTACTGGGCCCCGCGGGCCGCGGCGCTCGCCGCCTTCCTGCGCGGGGACCCGCAGCCGCTGGTCGGGCAGGCCGCCCCGGATACGGCCACGGCGGCGGCCGACGAGAACGCCACGGCGGTCTACACGGCGGTGCTGTGCAACGACGCCCCCTGGCCCGCGGACTGGGCGGTCTGGGACCGGGACAACACGGCGCTGGCCCGCCGGGCCCCCTTCGAGACCTGGGACAACGTCTGGACGAACCTGCCCTGCGCCTCCTGGCCGGCCGGGCCCCGGCAGCGGCCGGTGGACGTCCGGGCCGGGAAGGGCGCGCTGCCGTACACGCTGATCGCGGCGGCGGAGCGGGACGGGGCGACCCCGTACGCGGGGGCGAAGGAGCTCCAGCGCCGGCTGCACGGCGCCGCGCTGGTGACGGAGCGGGGAGCGGGCGCCCACGGGGTCGTGGGCGGCCGGAACCCGTGCGTGGACCGGCACGTGGAGCAGTACCTGCTCACCGGCCGCATCCCGGGGTGGCGGACGGCGTGTGCGCCGCATCCGGAGCCCGCACCGGTGTCGCTGGACCGCCGGGCGGCAGCCCCCTCGCGGGGCGAGGGCGTGCTGCCGCCGGGCGTCTGAACTTCCGGGCGGGGTCCGGCTGCGTCGTTTCGGGGGCAGGGCCTCCCGATCCGCCGGAGGAGGTCAGTCCTCCGGCCCGTCCCCCCAGGGGAGGTCTCAGGCGAGCCCGGCCACCAGGTCGGCGACGGACTTGCGGCGCCCGGTGTAGAAGGGCACCTCCTCGCGGACGTGCATGCGGGCCTCGGAGGCGCGCAGGTGCCGCATGAGGTCGACGATGCGGTACAGCTCGTCGGCCTCGAAGGCGAGGATCCACTCGTAGTCGCCGAGCGAGAAGGAGGCGACGGTGTTCGCGCGGACGTCGGGGTAGCCGCGGGCCATCTTGCCGTGGTCCGCGAGCATCCGGCGGCGGTCCTCGTCGGGCAGCAGGTACCAGTCGTACGAGCGCACGAAGGGGTACACGCTGACGTACTCGCGGGCCACCTCGTCGGCCAGGAAGGCCGGGATGTGCGACTTGTTGAACTCGGCGGGGCGGTGCAGGGCCATGTTCGACCACACCGGCTCCAGTGCACGGCCGAGCTTCGTGCGGCGGAAGAGGTTGTACGCGGTCTGCAGCTCGTCCGCAGTCTCCGCGTGCCACCAGATCATGACGTCGGCGTCGGCGCGCAGGCCGGAGACGTCGTAGCTGCCGCGGACGGTGATGTCCTTGGCGGCGAGCTGGTCGAACAGCTCCTGGACCTCGTCGGCGTAGCCGGTGCGGTCCTCGGGCAGCACGTCCTTCAGCTTGAAGACGGACCACAGCGTGTAGCGAATGACCTCGTTGAGGTCCTTGGCCTTCTTCCCCGCGTTGGGGATCTTCTCTGGTGCAGTCATGCGCCTATTGTCCCGTGTCCGATTCCGTGCTCTTCGCCAGGGTGCCCATGATCCGCTCGGCGGCCGCGACGGCGCTGCCGACGACGGCCGGGACGCCCACCCCGTCGTACACCGCCCCGCAGACCGCGAGCCCGGGCAGCGGCTCCACCGCGGCTCTGATCCGGGCCGCGCGGGCGAGGTGGCCGACGGGGTACTGGGGCAGTCCGCCGTCCCAGCGGGTCACGGTCCGGGCGACCGGGCGGGCGGCCAGGCCCACGGCCTCGCCGAGGTCGCGCAGGGAGGCCTCGACCAGCTCGGTGTCGTCCCGCAGGAGGTCGCCCTCGTCTCCGTGGCGGCCCACGGAGGTCCGCAGCAGGAAGAGGCCGGGCTCCTCCCGGCCCACCCAGTCCCACTTGTTGGCGGAGAAGGTGGAGGCCTTGATCGTGCGCCCGTCCACGGGCGGTACGAGGAAGCCGCTGCCCGCCCCGGGCCCGGCGACCGCCGCCGGCAGGTCGGCGCGGCGGAAGGCCAGGGTGACCAGGGCCATGGAGGCGTACTCGACGGCGGCCAGCTCGGTGGCCGCGGCCGGGCAGGCCCCGGCGAGCAGCCGGGCGGCGGGCCCGGCGGGGGTGGCGAGGACCACGGCGTCGGCGTCGAGGGCCTCGCCGGCGGCGGTCACGGCCCGCCAGCCGCCGGGGGTGCGGAGCAGTTCGCGCACCTCGGTGCCGGTGCGCAGCTCGGCCCCGGCCTCCCGCAGCCGTTCGGCCACGGCGAGGGGGAGGCGGCCGATGCCGCCGTCGATGCCCTGGAAGACGGGTCCGGCGGCCTCCTGCGACGCGGCCGCCGCGCGCCGGGCCTCCTCCTGGATCGCGCGGACGCCCTCGCCGAGGGTGCGGTGGGTGCGGGCGGCCTCGTAGAGCTTGGGCACGGCGGCGCGCAGCGAGATGCGGTAGGCGTCCCCGGCGTAGACGCCGCCGAGGAGGGGTTCGACGAGCCGGTCGACGACCTCGCGGCCGAGGCGGGCGGCGACGTACTCGCCGACGGCGATGTCCTCGCCGACCTCGGTGGCGGGCAGTTCGGCGTCGAGGGCGGTGCGGCGCAGGCCCTCGTCGGTGAGCACTCCGGAGGCGGCGAGCCTGCCGAGGTCCCCGGGTACGCCCATCACGTGGCCGGGGGGCATGGGGCGCAGGGCGCCGCGGGTCCACAGGGTGGCGGTCGCGGTCGCGGGGGGCCGGAGGGCGTCGGCGAGTCCGGCGGCGCGGGCGAGGTCGAGGGCCTCGGGGCGGCGGGCGAGGAGGGATTCGGCGCCGAGGTCGACGGGGACCCCGGCGAGCTCGCCGGCGTACAGCTTGCCGCCGAGGCGGGGGGAGGACTCCAGGAGGGTGATCCGGGCCCCGGTGCCGAGCAGGCGGTGCGCGGCGGCGAGGCCGGCGATGCCGCCGCCGATGACGAGTACGCGGCGGGCGCCGGGCGCCGCGGGGGCGCCGGGGTGCGGTGCGGCGGCGTCCCGCTCCGCACTCGTGTCCGTTTCTGGCATGGGCTCATCGTCTCATTTCCCGTAACGAGTCCGGACCGTGACCGCTTCGGGACCCCGCAGGGGCAACCCGGTGAGCGGGCCGGCACGTCCAACCGGCATCTGCACCGACCGCGTTCCGTCCGAAGACCTCGGGGGCATCATGAGAATCAGCAGCACCAGCCGTTACTCCGCGGGCGGTTCCGGCAGCCCGGCCGGCCGCCGCCCCGTACGGCGTTCCCCGGCCCTGGCCTCCGCCGCCCTCCTGGGTGCGCTCGTCCTGACGGGCTGCGGGTCCGGGGACCTGGACGGCGGCGCCAGGGGGGAGGCCGCACAGGCACCGCGGGCCGCCGACCGGGCGGGCGCGGAGCCCGGCGCGGCCGGGGCCGAGGGCTCGGGGTCCGCCGGTTCGGCGGCCCCGGGTAAGGCCCCGGCGGCCAAGCCGCCCGCCGTCCGCGCGCACATCATCCGTACGGCAGAGCTGGAGATCCGGGCGAAGAGCACGCAGGCGGCGCTGGCGGCGGCGCGGTCCGCGACGGTCGCCGCGGGCGGGTACGTGGGCACCGAGACCACGGACCGCGGCGAACTCGGCGGGATGTCCACCCGGGTGACGCTGCGGGTGCCGTCGGAGCGCTTCGACGCGGTGCTCGCCTCCCTGGAGGGCAGCGGCAAGCTGCTCTCCCGGAAGGTCGACGCGCAGGACGTCACCAAGCAGGTCGTGGACGTGGAGAGCCGGATCCGCTCGCAGCAGGCCAGCGTGGTCCGGGTGCGCGAGATGATGGAGCGGGCCTCGGCGCTGAGCGATGTGGTCATGCTGGAGGGGGAGCTGAGCCGCCGTCAGTCCGAACTGGAGGCGCTGCTCGCCCAGCAGGAGTCCCTGAAGGACCAGACCTCGCTGGCGACGATCACGCTGAAGGTCACCGAGCCGGCGCCCGCCCGCCCCGCGGCGCAGGAGGACCCGGACCCCGGCTTCACGGACGCCCTCGCGGGCGGCTGGGACGCGCTGGCGGCCGTGGCCCGGTGGATCGCCGTGGTCTTCGGTGCCCTGCTGCCGTTCCTGGGGGCGCTGGCGGTCCTGGGGGCGCTGGCGGCGGGGATCCGGCGGGCGTACCGCAGGGTCCGGCCCGCGCGGCCGGGGGCGCGCCCGGCGCAGGGCGGGGCACCGCGCCCCGCGCCCGCGGTGCCGGTGCAGGCGGGACCGCCTGCGGAGGCCGGGGCGGGGGCGGCCGGGGCGGTCGACGGATCCGGGGACGGCTCCGCCGGGGGTCCGGGAGCGGCCCCGCGCGGCTGACCGGCGGCCGTTCCTCCCCGCCCGTCGTAGCGTGGGCCGCGGCAGGCGCGCGCGGACGCGGACGGCGGCGGAGGGACGGACGGCAATGGCGGCGGAACGGCTCGTGGTGGTCGGGGGCGATGCGGCGGGCATGTCCGCCGCATCGCAGGCGCGGCGGCTCAAGGGCCCCGGGGAGCTGGAGATCACCGCCTTCGAGCGCTCCCGCTTCACCTCGTACTCGGCCTGCGGGATCCCGTACTGGATCGGCGGGGCGGTGGCGGAGCGCGGCGAGCTGATCGCCCGTACCCCCGAGGAGCACCGGGCCCGCGGGATCGACCTGCGGATGCGGACCGAGGTGGTGGAGCTGGACCTCGCCGGGCAGCGGGTCCGGGCCCGGGACCTGGACTCCGGGGCCGAGTCCTGGACCGGCTACGACAAGCTGGTGCTGGCCACCGGGGCCCGCCCGCTGCGCCCCCCGATGCCGGGCATCGGCGCGGAGGGCGTGTACGGGGTCCAGACCCTCGACGACGGGCAGGCCCTCCTCGACGCCCTGGAGCGGCTGGAGGAGGACGGCGGCGGGGCGGGGGCGCGGGGCCGGGGGCGGCGGGCCGTGGTCGTCGGCGCCGGGTACATCGGCGTGGAGATGGCGGAGGCGCTGAAGGTCCGCGGGTACGGGGTGACGGTGCTGCACCGCGGGGAGCAGCCGATGGCCACCCTCGACCCGGACATGGGCGGGCTCGTGTACACGGCGATGAACGCCATGGGGATCCGCACGGTCGCGGGCGCCGAGGTCACGGAGGTCCTGACCGGCGCGGACGGCCGGGCGCGGGGGGTCGCCACCGCCGACGGCACGCGGTACCCGGCGGACGTGGTGGTCCTCGGCCTCGGCGTGGAGCCGCGCACCGGGCTCGCGCGGGCGGCCGGGCTGCCGCTGGGGCCGTCCGGCGGGATCCTGACCGACCTGTCGATGCGGGTGCGGGGGTACGGGAACGTCTGGGCGGGCGGGGACTGCGTGGAGGTGCTGGACCTGGTGTCCGGCCGGACCCGGCACGTGGCGCTGGGCACGCACGCCAACAAGCACGGGCAGGTGATCGGGTCCGGGGTCGGGGGCGGGTACGCGACGTTCCCCGGCGTCGTCGGCACGGCCGTCAGCAAGGTCTGCGACCTGGAGATCGCGCGGACCGGGCTGCGGGAGAAGGACGCGCTCGACGTCGGGCTGCGGTTCGTGACGGCGACGGTCCGGTCGACGAACACGGCGGGGTACTACCCCGGGGCGGCCGGGATGACGGTCAAGATGCTGGCCGAGCGGGGGTCCGGGCGGCTGCTGGGCGTGCAGATCGTGGGTGGGGCGGGGGCGGCGAAGCGGGTGGACGTGGCGGCGGTCGCGCTGACCGCCGGGCTGACGGTGGAGCAGGTGGTGGCGCTGGACCTGGGCTACGCGCCGCCGTTCTCCCCCGTCTGGGACCCCGTCCTCGTCGCGGCCCGGCGCGCCGCGGCGGCGGTCCGCACACCCGCCCCGTAACGGGGCCCGCCCCGCACCCCGGTCCGCTGCGCGGAGCCCTTCCCCCACCCCGCCCCTTCCCGAAAGCGGGGGCTCCGCCCCCACACCCCCGCGCCTCAAGCGCCGGCGGGGCTGGATTTCGCTGGGGTGGGTGGGTCGAGTGCGCGCGGTGGGGAGTTTCGGGGCTCCGCCCCGGGCCCCGCGCCTCAAGCGCCGGCGGGGCTGGGGGTGGCTGATGGATTTGCGCAGCAAAACCCAGCCCGCGCGGCGTTTGAGCGCACCGGGTGCGGAGCGCACGGTGCGGGGGTCCGGGGGCAGGCCCCCGGTTTCGGGAAGGGGCGGGTAGGGGAAACGGCCCCGCGCAGCGGAGCCGGACGGTCAGCGGGTCGTCTTGGTGTGGACGTAGTCCACGAGGCGGGTGAGGGCGTCGGGGTCGGTGGTGGGGAGGACGCCGTGGCCCAGGTTGAAGACGTGGCCCTCCAGGCCGGCCGCCGCGGCCAGCACCTCGTCGGTCTTGGCCTCGACGGCCTCCGTCGTGGAGAACAGCACCGCCGGGTCCAGGTTCCCCTGGAGCGCCTTGCCCGGCCCGACCCGGCGCACCGCGTCGTCCAGCGCGACCCGGTAGTCGACGCCGACGACGTCCGCCCCGGCCTCGCCCATCAGGCCGAGCAGTTCGCCGGTGCCCACGCCGAAGTGGATCCGCGGGACGCCGTAGGAGGCGACGGACTCCAGGACCTTCGCCGAGGCCGGCATGACCGAGCGCCGGTAGTCCGCGGGGGACAGCGCGCCGACCCAGGAGTCGAAGAGCTGGACCGCGGAGGCGCCGGCCTCGATCTGGACCTTGAGGAAGGCGGAGGTGATCTCCGCGAGGCGGTCGACGAGGTCGGCCCACAGCTGCGGGTCCCCGTACATGAGCGCCTTGGTGTGCTCGTGGTTCTTGGACGGGCCGCCCTCGACGAGGTAGCTCGCGAGGGTGAAGGGGGCCCCGGCGAAGCCGATCAACGGCGTGCCGCCGAGTTCACCCGTGAGCATGCCGATCGCCTCGGTGACGTACGGGACGTCCTCCGGAGTGAGGTCGCGCAGCTGTGCGAGGTCCTCCCGGCGGCGGATCGGCTGGGCGACGACCGGGCCGATGCCCGGCTTGATGTCCAGGTCGATGCCGATGGCCTTCAGCGGGACCACGATGTCGGAGAAGAAGATCGCCGCGTCCACGTGGTGGCGGCGCACCGGCTGGAGGGTGATCTCCGTGACCAGGTCGGGCCGCATGCAGGACTCCAGCATGGCGGTGCCCTCGCGGACCTTGCGGTACTCGGGCAGTGAGCGCCCGGCCTGGCGCATGAACCAGACCGGCGTGTGCGGCACCGGCTCGCGGCGGCACGCCTTCAGGAAGGCGGAATCGTACGTCTGGCTCGGCTGGCCCGCGGGGCTGAGGTTGGCGCTCACGACCCGAATCTTCGCACGTGTGCCGAAGACGCGGCCCCGGGGCGGGTGTCCCTGCGCTGAACGGGCCCCGCTTCCGCCTATCGTTCCCCGCATGGCTGCGGCTCAGGGACGATTTTCAGATGGCGCCGACGGTGTGGACAGCGCGAAGGAGAGCTCCGTCCCGCTCCCGTTCCGGCGGGCTGTCGACGGCTTGAAGAAGGCGCGGCTGCGCCCGGGGATCGAGATCGACCCCACCCGGCCGCCGCAGCGGCTCGCCCCGCACGCGTACGCGCTGGAGGCGGCGGTCGTGGAGGACGACGAGGACCTCGCCGACGGCCGGCTCGTCCTGCTGCACGACCCGCAGGGCCACGAGGCCTGGCACGGCTCCTTCCGCCTGGTGACGCTCGTACGGGCGGAGCTGGAGCCCGAGATGGCCGCGGACCCCCTCTTCCCCGAGGTCTGCTGGTCCTGGCTGACGGGGGCGCTGGACGCGCGCGGGCTGACGTACGGGGAGCCGAGCGGCACCGTGACCCGGGCGAGCTCGCACTACTTCGGCGGGCTGTCGGAGCGCCGGCCCGCCACGCAGATCGAGATCCGGGCCTCGTGGACCCCCCGGGAGGGGATCGGCGGGGTGCCGGACACCGCGGCGCACCTGTCGGCCTGGTGCGAACTGCTGTGCCAGGTGGCCGGGCTGCCGCCGGCGGGGCCGCCGGACACCGCCGTGGTCTCCCTGCCACAGCGGCGCGGACCGCACCACCCGTAGGCGTGCGCGGGCGCGCCGGGATCCGCAGGTCAGGGCCCTCCGCCGGCAGCACGGCAGGCGAAGCCAACACTGTCTGCGATGTGAGCGATGTCGGATTTGGTCGATGAAAGACCGGTCCAGCCCGCTGCGGGGCGTCAAACGACACGTCCGCTACGGGGTTCCGATCGCCGCGCGATCGATCGCGCGTCCGAATTGCCCGAATTGTTACTCACCAAATCGTGATCATTCCCTAAAGCCGGGCGGGTGACGTGCCGAAGGAGTCAGTGACCATCCGCACGGTTCGCACCGGCTTCTCTTCCCCGAGCCGGCCGTCCCGCCACTCCCCCAGGAGGCCTAGGTGTCCGTTCTTCTCGAGCAGCCCGCAAGCCTGGTCGCCTACCGCCCGAACAAGCCGACGGCCATGGTCGTCGTGGCCGACCCGCGCGTCCGTTCCACCGTGACCCGCCATCTGTGGGCCCTCGGAGTCCGCGACGTGATCGAGGCGTCGTCCATCGCGGAGGCCCGTCCCCGCGTCGGCAGCCCGCGCGACATCTGCGTGGCCGACGTACACCTGCCCGACGGCTCCGGCCTCACCCTGCTGTCCGAGACCCGCGCTGCGGGCTGGCCGAACGGCCTGGCCCTGTCCGCCGCCGACGACATCGGCGCGGTCCGCAACGCCCTCGCCGGCGGGGTCAAGGGCTACGTCGTCACCGGTACGCGCACCAACATCGGCCTGCCCACCCGGCCCGGCGCCGCGCCCATCGGCTCGGCCGCCGCCCGGATGCACCGCCGCCCCCCGGGTGCCCCGAGCCACCCGGGCGGCTACCGCGAGCTCTCCGGCCGCGAGGTCGAGGTCCTGCGCCTCGTGGCCGAGGGCCAGTCCAACAAGGCCATCGGCGTCTCGATGGGCCTGTCCGCCCTCACCGTCAAGTCCCACCTCGCCCGGATCGCCCGCAAGCTGGGCACGGGCGACCGCGCCGGCATGGTGGCGGTCGCCCTGCGCACCGGGATCATCCACTGACCCCGGGACCGGTCCGGGGCGGCACCGGCCCTCCCCGGGCCGCCCCCGAACCACCCCTCATAGCGATCGCGCCCGTCGACGGAACGTTCCGGCGACGGGCGCGGCGTTTCCGCGGATACCCTTGACAGGTGACCGACGCCCAAGAGACCGCAGCAGAACTGCGCACCACCACCGGGGGCGGCCCCCCGGACGACGTCGTTGTTCAGTCCGATGGGCTGCCGAGCGCGCCGCGGGCGCAGACGTCGAATCCGGCTCCGGAATCCGCCCCGGCCCCGATCCCCCTGCTCGAACCCCGCGAGGGCATCCCGCCGGTGGTCGCCGACGAGGAGGCCCTCGCCGCCGTCGTCGCCGCCTTCGCCGCGGGCACCGGACCGGTGGCCGTGGACGCCGAGCGGGCCTCCGGCTACCGCTACGGCCAGCGCGCCTACCTGGTGCAGCTGCGCCGCGAGGGCGCCGGGTCCGCGCTGATCGACCCGGTCGGCTGCCCGGACCTGTCGGCCCTCGGCGAGGCCCTGTCCGGCACCGAGTGGATCCTGCACGCCGCGACCCAGGACCTGCCGTGCCTGCGCGAAATAGGCATGGTCCCCACCTCCCTCTTCGACACCGAGCTCGCCGGCCGGCTGGCGGGCTTCCCGCGGGTCGGCCTGGGCGCGATGGTCGAGGGCGTGCTCGGATACGCCCTGGAGAAGGGGCACTCGGCCGTCGACTGGTCCACCCGCCCGCTGCCCGAGCCCTGGCTGCGGTACGCCGCGCTGGACGTGGAGCTCCTGGTCGACCTGCGCGACGCGCTGGAGGAGGAGCTGGAGCGGCAGGGCAAGCTCGACTGGGCCCGCCAGGAGTTCGACGCCATCGCCTCGGCCCCGCCCGCCCCGCCGCGCAAGGACCCCTGGCGCCGCACCTCCGGGATGCACAAGGTGCGCCGCCGCCGCCAGCTGGCCGTGGTCCGCGAGCTGTGGACCGCCCGCGACCGGATCGCGCAGCGCCGGGACGTCTCCCCCGGCAAGGTGCTGGGCGACGCCGCCATCGTGGAGGCGGCCCTCGCCCTGCCCGTCAACGTGCACGCCCTGTCCGCCCTGCCCGGGTACGGGCAGCGGATGGGCCGGCGCCAGCTCGACCAGTGGATGGCGGCCGTGGACCGGGCCAAGGCCCTGCCCGAGAGCGAGCTGCCGCTGCCCGGCGCCGGTCCGGCCGGACCGCCCCCGCCGCGCTCCTGGGCGGACAAGGACCCGGTGGCCGCGGCACGGCTGTCCGCGGCCCGCACGGCCGTCACGGAGCTCGCCGAGCGGCTGAACCTGCCGCAGGAGAATCTGATCACCCCGGACACCGTCCGCCGGCTGTGCTGGGAGCCCCCTGCCCGGGTGGACTCCGGGACCGTGGCCGAGGCCCTGGCCGCCCACGGCGCCCGGCCCTGGCAGATCGAGCAGGTCACCCCGGTGCTGGTCGGTGCGCTGACCGCCGCGGCGCTCTGACGGCCGCCCGCCGCCCTCCGGGGGCGGGTCCCCTCCCGGTCCGGGCGGGGGCCCGCCCCCTTCCCCGTTTCCGGGGCAGCCGCGCGGCGGATCCCGGGCCGCGGGCGGTGTGACCTTCACCGCTCCTGCCGGAGGGGGTGTGCACATTGGTTACCCGCAAGTAGCATGGCGGGGTGAGCGCGCGCTCAGCCGATGGGCGCGCGAGCTCGCGCAGCAGTGCCACCCCGCACCCTGGAGGAGAGCCATCGTGCCTCGTACCGTCAGGGACGTCGTCTTCGTCGACGGCGTCCGCACCCCGTTCGGCAAGGCGGGCCCGAAGGGCATCTACCACGAGACCCGCGCCGACGACCTCGTCGTGAAGGCGATCCGGGAGCTGCTGCGCCGCAACCCGGACCTCGACCCCAAGAAGATCGACGAGGTCGCCATCGCCGCGACCACGCAGATCGGCGACCAGGGCCTGACGCTGGGCCGCACGGCCGGCATCCTCGCGGGTCTGCCGCAGTCCGTCCCGGGCTACTCCATCGACCGCATGTGCGCCGGCGCGCTGACCGCCGTGACCGCCGTCGCGGGCGGCGTGGCCTTCGGTGCGTACGACGTCGCCGTCGCCGGCGGTGTCGAGCACATGGGCCGCCACCCCATGGGCGAGGGCGTGGACCCGAACCCGCGCTTCGTCTCCGAGAAGCTGGTCGACGAGTCCGCCCTGTTCATGGGCATGACCGCCGAGAACCTGCACGACCGCTACCCGGCGATCACCAAGCTCCGCGCCGACGAGTACGCCGTGCGCTCGCAGGAGAAGGCCGCCAAGGCGTACGCCGACGGCAAGATCCAGCAGGACCTGGTCCCGATCTCGGTGCGCCGCACCAACCCCGAGGCGGGCGAGACCGGCTGGGGCCTCGTCACCTCCGACGAGCCGATGCGCCCGGGCACCACGCTGGAGAACCTGTCCGGTCTGAAGACGCCGTTCCGCGTCCACGGCCGGGTCACCGCGGGCAACGCCGCCGGTCTCAACGACGGCGCCACGGCCGCCCTCATCGCGTCCGAGGACTTCGCCCGCGAGAACAACCTGCCGGTCAAGATGCGCCTGGTCTCGTACGCCTTCGCCGGCGTCGAGCCCGAGGTGATGGGCTACGGCCCGATCCCGGCCACGGAGAAGGCCCTGGCCCAGGCCGGCCTGTCGATCTCGGACATCGGCCTCTTCGAGGTCAACGAGGCCTTCGCGGTCCAGGTCCTCGCCTTCCTGGAGCACTACGGCATCGCCGACGACGACGCCCGCGTGAACCAGTACGGCGGCGCCATCGCCTTCGGCCACCCGCTCGCCTCCTCCGGCGTCCGCCTGATGACGCAGCTGGCCCGCCAGTTCGAGGAGCAGCCGCACGTCCGCTACGGCCTGACCACCATGTGCGTCGGCTTCGGCATGGGCGCGACGGTCATCTGGGAGAACCCGCACTTCACCGCCGAGGGAGACGCCAAGTGAGCACCACCGCTGAGCTCCTGAAGGGCGCGGCCGAGCTGTTCCCGGACGAGGTCGTCACGCAGGCGCACGTCCGCCACCTCGACCTGCCGTACGGCGCCGGGCGCTTCGCGCTCATCACGCTGGACAACGGCTTCGACCACACCAAGCCGACCACCTTCGGCCCCCAGTCGCTGGCGAACCTGAACGCCGCCGTCGACCAGGTCGAGAAGGAGGCCGCCGAGGGTGCGATCACCGGCGTCGGCCTGACCGGCAAGCCGTTCATCTTCGCCGTCGGCGCCGACCTCAAGGGCGTCGAGCTGCTGAAGGCGCACGAGGAGGCCCTCGCCATCGGCAAGGGCGGCCACGACGTGTTCAAGCGCCTGTCGGCGCTGGCCGTCCCCACCTTCGCCTACTACAACGGCGCGGCGATGGGCGGCGGTGTCGAGGTCGGCCTCCACTGCACGTACCGCACCGTCTCGAAGGCCATCCCGGCCTTCTCGCTGCCCGAGGTCTTCCTCGGCCTGGTGCCCGGCTGGGGCGGCTGCGCGATCCTGCCGAACCTGATCGGCGCCGAGCGCGCGATCTCGGTGATCATCGAGAACTCGCTCAACCAGAACCGCCAGCTCAAGGGCAAGCAGGTCTTCGAGCTCGGGATCGCCGACGCGATCTTCGAGGGCGCGGACTTCCTGGAGCAGTCCCTGCTGTGGACCGCCCGCGTGCTCACCGGCGCGACCGAGGTCGTCCGGGCCGAGATCGACCGCGGCGAGGGCTGGGACGCGGCCGTGGCCAAGGGCCGCGCCGTCGCGGACTCCAAGGTGCACGGCGCGGCTCCGGCGGCGTACCGCGCCCTGGACATCATCGCGGCGGCAAAGGACGGCGACCTGCAGGCCGGCTTCGACGCCGAGGACGCGGCGCTGGCCGACCTGATCATGGGCGGCGAGCTGCGCGCCGGGATCTACGCGTTCAACCTGGTCCAGAAGCGCGGCAAGCGCCCGGCCGGCGCCCCGGACAAGTCCCTGGCCCGCCCGGTCACCAAGGTCGGCGTGGTCGGCGCGGGCCTGATGGCCTCGCAGCTGGCGCTGCTGTTCCTGCGCCGCCTGGAGGTGCCGGTGGTCCTCACCGACATCGACCAGGAGCGCGTGGACAAGGGCGTGGGCTACGTCCACGCCGAGATCGACAAGCTGCTCGGCAAGGGCCGCATCAACCAGGACAAGGCCAACCGCCTCAAGGCCCTGGTGACCGGCGTGCTCGACAAGGCCGAGGGCTTCGCGGACGCGGACTTCATCATCGAGGCCGTGTTCGAGGAGATGTCCGTCAAGCAGAAGGTGTTCGCGGAGGTCGAGGCGGTCGCCCCGGCGCACGCGGTCCTCGCCACCAACACCTCCTCGCTGTCGGTGTCGGAGATGGCCTCGAAGCTCCGGCACCCCGAGCGCGTGGTCGGCTTCCACTTCTTCAACCCGGTCGCGGTCCTCCCGCTGCTGGAGATCGTCCGCGGCGAGCAGACGGACGAGGCCTCGCTGGCCACGGCCTTCGGCGTGGCGAAGAAGCTGAAGAAGACCGCGGTCCTCACCAAGGACGCCCCGGCGTTCGTCGTGAACCGCATCCTGACCCGCTTCATGGGCGAGATCCAGAACGTCATCGACGAGGGCACCCCGGTCGGGACGGCCGAGAAGGCCGTCGAGCCGCTCGGCCTGCCGATGTCGCCGCTGGTGCTGCTGGAGCTCGTCGGTCCGGCGATCGGCCTGCACGTCTCCGAGACCCTGAACCGCGCCTTCCCGGAGCGCTTCACCGTCTCCCCCAACCTGAAGCGGGTCGTCGAGGCCGGCAAGCGCGGCTTCTACGTCTACAAGCCGGAGAACGGCTTCAAGCCGGAGCTGGACCCCGAGGTCGCCGCCCTCCTGGTGCAGGGCGACTCCGTCCTGACCGAGGAGCAGGTCCGCGACCGCGTCCTCGACGCGGTGGCCCAGGAGATCGGCCTGATGCTGGAGGAGGGTGTCGTGGCCGAGGCCCAGGACATCGACCTCTGCCTGATCACGGGCGCCGGCTGGCCCTTCCACCTGGGCGGCATCACGCCGTACCTGGACCGTGAGGGCGTCTCGGAGCGGGTGAACGGCAAGAAGTTCCTCGCCCCCGGCCTCGCGAGCGTCCCGGCCTAGTCCGTACGCCTGCGCGCCCGCGCACAGCCGCACCGCTGCCCGTCCCCGGTCCTCCGGGGGCGGGCAGCGGCCGTTGCGGGGGCCGGGCGGGGCGGCCGCCGCGGGGCCGGGGGCGGTCCGCGAGCATTGCGGGAAGGGTGACAGAATGTCAGCCATGAGTTCCCGCACCGCCCGCACCGGAATATCCCGACCGAGCCGCCGGAGCCTGCTTCTGGCGGGCGGCTCCGCTCTCGCCGGCATGGCCGGGGGTTCCCTCCTGACCCTCGCCCTCCAGGATCCGGCGGAAAACCCGGAAAAGGACGGCGGAAAGGACCGCGCGGACGATTCCGGCTCGCGTGCCGGTGAATTCGACATTTCGAAGGCATCGGAATTCATGCCGCCCACTGCGCTCTACAACAAAACCGGCCCGCAGTCCTTTGCATTCGACGACCTGAACGGTTTCGTCTACGCGCTCCAGCTGGTCCAGGGCGGAATAGAACTCCGCGGAGAGGCGGATAAACTCTCCACCGCCGAGCGCCGCAGGAACGGCGACATGTGCGTCACGCGCCTCAACCGCGCCGGGGAGATCCTCGGCTACATGTACCTGCGCGGATTCGGCCACGGCATCTCGCTGGGCGTGGAGCCCGCGGGCCGCAAGACGTACCTGTGGGTCGAGGGCGAGGCCACGGGCCGCACCGGGTACGGCCGCACGGTGACCCGCGTGCCCTTCAAGGACGGCGCCGTCCTCGACTCCGCGCACCCCGACGTGCGCCACCAGGTCCCCCTGCCCGGGGCGCTCGTCACCCACCCCGCCCTCGACCTGGAGCGCGGCCGCGTGCTGGTGAGCCACCGTGAGCAGGGCGAACAGCGCTACGCCGTCTACCGTATGGACAAGTTCCGCAAGGGCGGCCACGGGCCGCTGTACGAGCTCGCGGACGTCTACCAGCGCGAGGGCGAGTCCTTCCAGGGCTGCGCGCTGTACGGGGACTACATCTACCGGCTGACCGGCAGCCCCTACACGGACGAGGAGGGGGAGAACCCGCCCTCCGGCGGCGGCAACACCTACGTCTCGGCCATCGACCTGCGCACCGGCCGGCGGGCCGGGCGGCGGCTGGTGACGGCCGCCCCGGACCTGGAGTTCCGGGAGCCCGAGGGAATCGCGGTGAGCCTCACGGGGCGCCCGCAGCTGTGCATCGGCTTCTCCGTGAAGGACGGGGACCGCAGAAAACTGGCTGTGTATCGCTTCACACACTGAAGCCGGGAACCGAAGGGGGCATTCCGCTATCGCATCGGCCGACCGTAGCCGAGCGGACACGGAGCGTCACCTTTTGCTACGGGCAGATCACACACGGGTCAGGTCTCGATTACCGGCGGCCATCCCCGTTTGCCGGACGTTTCCCCGGCCGCTATTCGGCGGTTCAGCGGGGGCGACTTTGATGCCTATACTACTGCGGCACTTAACAAGATCCTTACAGCAGGAGGCCCGGCCGCATGGGCAGGCAAAGCCGGCAGGCAGCGCTCGGTGTTCTCATCTCTTGCGCCCTGGTGCTCAGCTTCCTGGGCATGATGGCCGCGGTGGCCATGGCCTCGCTGCCGATCTTCGTCTACTCGGCGGCGGTCAGCTACGGCGCCGACCTGATGCTGCACAGCGCCGAGTCCTCCACGCTCGACCGGCTGCGCGACTCGCGCTTCGGCCTGACGATGCGCTTCCTCATCCGGCAGTTCCTGCTGCTGGCGCTGTGCGGCTCGATCGCCGTCCTCGACTCCTTCGTCGCCAAGATGGCCTCGCTCGGCCTGCTGCTGCTCTTCGTCCTGCAGCTGACGTACGGCGCCATCCTCAAGCGGGTCCGCTCCAAGCGCGCCGAGCTGCCGTACACCACCCGCGGGCTGGACATGGAGCTGCTCGGCATCCGCCGCATGCCGCACCCGTTCCTCATGGAGAAGCACGTCCGCAAGATGCTGCACCTGGACGTCCCACTGGTCGCGGGCGCCCTCGGCACCATCGCCACGGACGACTGGCGGTACGTGACCTTCGGGTCCATCGCCACCGTGTGGATCGCCTTCGTGGCCGTGCTCGTCCTGCTGCCCGGCGCCTGGAACGCCCTGTTCCTGCCCACCGGCGACGAGGCCCTCGAAGAGCTCAACCGCCAGCTGGACATCTACCGGCCCCAGGTCGCCCTCTACTTCACCTTCGCCGCCATCTCCAAAGACTTCATGTACCAGGTGAACATGTGGCTGGAGGCCCTGGAGGCGCTGGACCTGCGGCCCATCATCGTGCTCCGCGAGCGGGCCACCCTGCGCTACCTGGACGCGACCTCCGTCCCCGTCATCTGCGTACCCAAGGCCGACAACCTGGCCCGGGTCGAGATGCCGGAGCTGCGCGTGGCCCTGTACCCGGGCAACGCCGGCAAGAACGTGCACATGCTCCAGCGCGCCGAGGTCAAGCACGTCTTCATCGGCCACGGCGACAGCGACAAGCTCGCCAGCTCCAACCGCGTCAGCAAGGTCTTCGACGAGATCTGGGTGGCCGGCCGGGCCGGGCGCGACCGCTACGAGCGCATCAAGCACGCGGTCACCCCGCGGCAGATCGTCGAGGTCGGCCGCCCCCAGCTGATGACCCTGCACCACTGGACCGGCAAGGTCTCCAACAAGGTCCCGACGGTCATCTACGCCCCCACCTGGGAGGGCTGGACCGACGACGCCTGCTACACCTCCGTCATCCCGGCGGGCGAGAAGCTGATCAACACCCTGCTCGACCACAAGCAGCAGATCCGCATCATCTACAAGCCCCACCCGCTGACCGGCACCCGCTCCCCCGCCGCCGCCGCGGCGCACCGGCGCATCATCGCGCTGCTCAACGAGGACAACGCGAACCGCTTCGGGCGCAACATCGCCGACTCCAAGACCGCGGCCCGCAAGCTGGCCCGCATCGACAAGCGGATCGCCGAGCTGTCCGAGCGCGGCGTCCGCTCGAAGTACCCGGACCTGTCCGAGGAGGAGCGCACCGCGCGCATCCGCGGCAGCCGCAACCAGGCCGGAGCCCTGTACTGGGAAGCACTTCCGGACGAGGCCCACCACGTCGTCACCGAGCGGATCCCCGCCCTGTACGACTGCTTCAACCACTCCGATCTGCTGATCGGCGACATGTCGAGCGTCGTCTCCGACTTCGTCGCCACCCGCAAGCCGTACGCCATCTTCAACCTCGAAGGGCTGCCCGACACCGATTTCCGGAACGAGCAGCGCACGGCATACGCCTCGTACCTCCTCGACGCGGACTGCAACGGTCTGGACGAGGCGATCGACGCGATGCTGTTCCCCGAGAACGACGTGATGGCGCACTACCGCGAGCAGCTGAAGGAATATCTCCTCGGCAAGGATTTCCCGCCGTCCACCGTCCGTTTCAACAACGCGGCGAACGACCTCTACCGGCGCGGACTCCAGGATTTCCCCATCGAGTACCCGGAACTCCCGGCCCTCCCGGCCTAGGAGTTCCCCCTCCCAGCCGCTCCCCTTGCGGAACCCCCATCACATCTAAGGAAGCAGGAGACCTTGTCCCACAGTGCAACCCGACGCCGTACCGTCGCCGTCGTCCTCGCAGGTGGCACCGGGCAGCGCATCGGACTCGAGATCCCGAAGCAGCTTCTGAAGATCGCGGGCAAGCCGATCCTCGAGCACACGCTGCACATCTTCGAGCACGCCCCGGACATCGACGACGTGATCGTCCTGATGACCCCGGCGTACACCGGCGAGGCCGAGAAGATCGTCGCCCGCGCCGGGCTCAAGAAGGTCTCCCGGGTGCTGGCCGGCGGCTCCACCCGCAGCGAGACCACCAACATCGCCATCCGCGCGATCGCCGAGACCCTCGGCGCGGACGAGGACTGCAACCTCCTCTTCCACGACGCCGTGCGCCCGCTGCTGTCGCAGCGCGTGGTCAAGGAGTGCGTGGACGCGCTGGACCGCTACCAGGCGGTCGACGTGGCGATCCCGTCCTCCGACACGGTCATCGTCACCCGCACCCACGGCGACGACGGCGAGTTCATCACCGAGGTCCCGGACCGCTCCCGGCTGCGCCGCGGCCAGACCCCGCAGGGCTTCTGGCTGTCGACGATCCGCCGCGCGTACGAGCTCGCGGGCGCGGACCCGGCCTTCCAGGCCACCGACGACTGCTCGGTCGTGGTGCGCTACCTGCCCGACGTCCCGGTCCACGTGGTCATGGGCGACGAGTACAACATGAAGGTCACCCAGCCCGTCGACGTGTTCATCGCCGACAAGCTGTTCCAGCTCGCCTCCTCCCTCGCGCCCGACCAGGCCGGGGACGAGTACTACCGCGAGCAGCTGGCCGGCAAGACCATGCTGGTCTTCGGCGGCTCGTACGGCATCGGCGCCGACATCGCGCAGATAGCCGAGGGCTACGGCGCCCGCGTCTACGCCCTGGGCCGCTCCACCACCGGTACGCACGTCCAGAACCCGGACCACGTCGACGAGGCCTTCGCCAAGGCGTACGCCGAGACCGGGCGGGTGGACTTCGTCGTCAACACCGCGGGCATCCTGCGCGTCGGCCGGCTCGCGGAGACCGACAACGACGCGATCCGCGAGGCGCTGGAGGTCAACTACCTCGCGCCCGTGAACATCGCCCGCTCCGCGTTCAAGTACCTGAGCGAGACCAACGGCCAGCTGCTGCTGTTCACCTCCAGCAGCTACACCCGCGGCCGCGCGGACTACAGCCTGTACTCCTCCACCAAGGCCGCCATGGTCAACCTGACCCAGGCGCTGGCCGACGAGTGGGCGGGCGACCGCGTCCGCGTCAACTGCATCAACCCGGAGCGCACCGCCACCCCGATGCGCACCAAGGCCTTCGGCCAGGAGCCCGAGGGCTCGCTTCTGTCCTCCGAGACCGTGGCGCGCAGCTCGCTGGACGTGCTGCTGTCCGAGATGACCGGCCACGTGATCGACGTGCGCCAGCAGGACCCGACGGCGGTCGCCGCCCAGCGCTCGGGCTTCGAGCAGGCCATCGCCTCCGTGCTGAGCCGCACGGAGCACCAGGAGCTGTAGGCCCTCCGGTGCGGGGTCCGGGCGCGCGCGTGCCCTGGCCCCGCACCGGCGAGTTCCGCTCACAGGACAGGGAGAGGCATGACGTACGCACCCGAGCAGCCTTCGGGGCAGGCCCGGATCTTCGTGGCCGGTGACTCCACCGCGGTCACCCGCCCGGCGAGCCACCTGCCGATGGCGGGCTGGGCCCAGGCCCTGCCGCTCTTCCTGAGCGATGCGGTGGAAGTGGTCAACTGCGCCCGCGCACGGGCCAGTTCGAAGAGCTTCCGGGAGCGCGGCCGGCTCCAGTGGATCCTGGAGAACATGTCCCCCGGCGACTACCTGGTCTTCGGCTTCGGCCAGATCGACTGGAAGCCGGACCCGGGTCTGCACACCAAGCCCTTCACCACCTTCACGGAGCACATGCGGGCGTACGTCACCGGGGTCCGCGAGGCCCAGGGCCACCCCGTGATCCTGCTGCCCTTCGAGCGGCGGCGCGTGGACCGGCACGGCAACGTGGCCCGCTTCCTGGGCGACTACCCCCTCGCGATGCGGCAGCTGGCCCGCGAGGAGCACGTGCCGGTCGTCGACCTGTACGGCCAGAGCCTCGCGTGGTGGGAGGAGCTCGGGCCCGAGAACTCCAAGCACGCCTTCACCTACCTGCGCCCCGGCGAGCCGCTCCAGCCGATCGTGCAGGACGCGGACAACGTGCACGTACGCGCCGAGGGCGCCGTCGAGTGCGCCCGCTTCGTGGCCCGCAGCCTCCACGAGCAGCGGATCATCCCGCCGCACTGGGCCAGGGACCTGGACCGGCGCAGCTTCTCGTACGACGAGCTGGGCTGGCTCGACGACGCCACCTTCGCCCACCGCACCAAGTCCCGCGTGTCCACCTTCCCCGGCCAGGAGTCCGGCGCATGAACCACCTGCTGTGCCGGGGCCAGGCCCTCGGACTCGAACCGGAGCAGGGCGCCGTCTACGCGGCCCTGTACAGCTCGGCCGACCCCTGGCAGGGGGTGTCCCCCGGCGAGCAGGTGCAGCTGGCGCTGTCCGTCGCCCCCGACGGCGGCGCCCCGCGCGGGTACGCCTACCTGCTGGAGGCCCCGCTCGCCAAGGGCGCCGAGATCCTCGCCGTGCAGGGGCTGGAACACTTCCCCGAGCAGGGCTGGTTCCGGGTCCGGGCCGGCCGCGGCGAGAACGCCACGGGCATCGTGGTGCTGCGGGTGCGCCAGCCCGCCGCCGTCCCGCGGCTGCGCCCCCAGATCATGGTGGCCGTCCCGGACGCGAGCGGCCGCAAGCTGCTGCGTACGGGCAAGCTCTCCGACACCGCGCTGCCGGTGCGCAAGCCGGCCGCGCCCGGGCTGCGCCTGGGCGTCTCGCCCGGTACGCAGGGCACGGTCAACGTGCTCGCGGCGGCCCCGCCCGGCAGCAGCGCCGCCGGGGTGACCCGGCCGCGGCACGGGCAGGCCCGGCTGTCCCCGGACGGCTGGGTGACGTACACCCCCGAGCCCGGGTTCAGCGGCTACGACCGCTTCGAGTACACGCTCGGCACCCCGGAGGCGGGCAAGCTGACCGCTCCCGTCAACGTGCACGTCGGGGCGCCGGGCCAGATCCCGGGCGCCTTCCCCGAGCGGCCGGGCGCCGTGGAGTTCCGCCGCTGGGAGTGGCCGGAGCTCACCGGGGAGATGCCCTGGCCGCAGCAGTCCGTGCACCCGCAGAGCCGATAGGGCGAGCCGATGATGAACACCGCAGCCGTACGCCCCGGCGACATCAAGGACGTCACCGTCGTCGTCCGGGTCGCCAACCACGCCCAGACCGTGGACGCCTGCCTGGTCTCGGTGCTGGAGCAGTCCATCGGGCTCGACCGCCTCCAGCTGATCGCCGTGGACGACGGCTCCACGGACGACAGCGGTGCGCGGATCGCGCGCGCGGCCCACGAGCACCCCGGGGTGATCCGCGCGGGTGCGCAGCAGCGCGGGCTGAGCCCGGCCGCGGCCCGCAACTGGGCGCTGAGCCAGGCCACCGGGCGGTACCTGATCTTCCTGGAGGGCACCGACCGGCTGGCGCCGCAGGCGCTGGAGCGGATGGTGGGCGCGGCCGACCGCAACGAGGCCGACGTCGTCCTGGGCAAGCTGGAGAGCTCCGGGCGGCACACCGTCGCCACGTCGATGTTCCGGCGCAGCTCGGCGCACACCGACCTGTACTCCTCGCGCGTGTACTGGTCGCTGACCCCGGACAAGCTGTTCCGCACCAGCATGGTGCAGCGCGAGGGCCTGCAGTTCCCCACGGACATGCTGATCGGCGAGGACCAGGTCTTCACGGCCGCGGCGTACATCGCGGCCGACAACATCTCCGTGGTCGCCGACCAGACCTGCGTGCTGAAGGGCCCGTCCGCCGCGGCGAAGGTCTCGCTGGCCGAGCGGGTCTCCATGGCGGCCCGGATGATGGCCCTGGTGGGCGGCCGGCTGCCGGCGGGCGAGCAGCGGGACTGGCTGCTCTCGCGCCACCTGGAGGCCGAGCTGGGCAAGCCGACCGGGCCGGCGCTGCTGGCCTCCCAGGACCCCTCGGACCGCGAACAGGCCCTGTGGGCCGCCTCGGAGGTGCTGCGCACGCACGCCACGCCGGGGGCGCTGGACCTGCTGGCGCGGCCGCTGGCCGTGCGGTTCGCGCTGCTGGCGGCGGGGCGCTTCGAGGAGGCCGTCGAGATGGCCGCGTACGAGGCGGACAAGTCCCGTCCCGTCGCGACCAAGACGGTGGAGGACGGCCGGGTCTACACGAACCTGCCGCACTTCCGCAGCGGCGCCAACCCGCTGCCGGACGCGCTGTTCGACATCACGCGGCAGATGACGGTCTCCCACGAGCTGTCGAAGATGCAGTGGAACGCGCCGCTGCTGGTGCTGGAGGGCTACGCGTTCTACGAGCAGCTCTCGACGCGGGACCGGGCCACGAAGGTGGTGCTGCGCAACCGGCTGACGGGGGCGGAGGAGCGGTTCTCCGTGACGGCGCGCCGGGACGAGACCCTGCTGAACGCGAAGGGCAAGCCGCGGGCGATGGGGCGGTTCTCGACCCGGGTCAACCTGCGGCAGACGTCGAACGGCTGGCCGGTCACGCCGGGGGTGTGGGACCTGTTCCTGTCGGTCAGCTTCGAGGGGGTGACGCAGGAGGTGCGGCTCGGGCGCCGGACCGGGGCCGAGGTCGACTCCGTCTCGCGGCGTCCCGTCGTCATCGCGCCGGATCCGCAGCACCAGGGTCTGGAACTGGTCGCGACCCCGGTCTACAGCGCGGAGGGCGACCTGAGCCTGGAGATCTCCTCCCGCCTCCCCCTCCCGACGGCGTAACCCCCCGCTGCGCGGGGCCTGTTCCCCACCCCGCCCCTTCCCGAAACCGGGGCTCCGCCCCGGACCCCGTTCCGTGCGCTGCGCGCCCGGTGCGCTCAAACGCCGCGCGGGCTGGATTTGCCGCGTAGCGGCAAATTTCCAGCCCCGCCAGGGGGTCCCCCCGGACGAAGTCTGGGGGAGTTTGAGGCGCGGGGGTGTGGGGGCGGAGCCCCCGCTTCGGGAAGGGGCGGGGTGGGGAAGAGCCCGCGCAGCGGACCCGGTCGGTCAGGTGGTCCGGGTCCACGGGCCGAAGGTCAGGCCCTCCTGGGCGGGGTCCTGGCGGGTCAGGACGAGGGTTCCCGCCGCGTCCAGGCCGGCCACGACGATCCGCCCGGCCCCGTCCACGACGACCTGGAGGAAGCGGACGTCCCGCCCCCCCAGCGGCGCCCACCACGCCCCGTACCCCTCGTTCTCCGTGACGTACGCGGCGAGTTCCACCTCGCCCCCGGCCCCGGTCTGCGCCAGCACCGTGCAGTCGTAGCCCCCGAGCACGGTCCGCGCCGCCCCCACCGGCCCGCGCCCGCCCGCCCCGCCGAGGGACATCAGCCCGCCCTGCGCGTCGCGCGACTGCGCCCGCCAGGCGACGAGCTGCCCGTCGCCGGGGTAGCGCCAGAAGTACGTGGTGCGCTTCGGGCCGGTCTCCAGGGCCACCGCCGTGCCGGGGACCACGGCCGTGCCGACCTGGTCGCCGAGTTCGAAGCGGCCCTTGGCGACGCCGACCCAGCGGTCGACCCCTCCGGAAGCCGCGGGTTCGTTCTGCGCGAGGACCTCCAGGACCCCGCCCTCCGGCATGGCGGCGGCCAGTTCGCCCTCGTACGCGGTGGTGCTGACGCCCTTCCAGCCGCCCCAGGCGCCGTCGGCGTTGCGGCTGCGCCGCAGGATGCCGCTCTGCCGCAGGGAGACGAGGACGTGCACGCTGCCGGCGACCGGGTTGACCACGACAACGGGCGGTCCGGTGAGCGGGTCGGCGGCGGGTCCGCCGGGGAGTGCGGGGGTGCCGAGGCTGAGCCAGTCGGTGAGTCCGCGGCGGTTCTGGAACTGGGTGGCGAAGGCTATCTCGGGGGTGCCGGACGGGTTCTGCGGAGGACGCCGTACGGTGACGAAGTGGACATATCCCTCGCGGTTTTGAGCCATCGCGAGGGCCCCGCCGCACCAGCCGGGTATGGGGAGCAGTTCGGGGCCGCTCCAGGCGCCCCCTGGGGCCCCGCCCTCGGTCCAGCGCAGGAGACCGCCGTGGCCGCCCGCATAGGCGGCCAGCAGGCCGTCACGGCCCCTGAAGAGCCACCGCCCGGCCGGCGGGCGCGGCCGGGAAGCCCCCGGGTCCTGCGGACCGCCGTCCTGAAGGGCGCTGGAGTCCGCGGAACTGCCGCTTCTGCCACGGATCACGACGCCTGCTGCCTTTCTCGGAGACCAGACCCTCGCCTCTCGAACGCTTCGAAAGTCTGTCTATTATTCACACCATCCTCAGGCAGACGGCCGGGCAGGTTCAGGTTCGCTCCACCGCCCCCTCCGCCCGCACGCCAACCCTAGTCCCGACGGAAGGGCCCGACGAGCCATGACCCAGCAGAGCGGCCGCTCCCGGCGCCGCCCCAAGAGCCGCGGCCGCCGGGCACTGAAGATCGTCCTGCTGTCGCTGGCGGTGCTCCTCGTCGGCCTCGGCGGCCTCGGCTGGTGGGCGTACAGCAACCTGAACGGCAACCTCGACAGCGTGGACCTGGACCAGGCCATCGGCGACAACCGGCCGAAGAAGGTGGCCACCGGCGCCCAGAACATCCTGATCCTCGGCTCCGACTCGCGCAGCGGCGCCAACGCCGAACTGGACCACGGCGACGTCGGCGGCACCGCCCGCTCCGACACCGCGATGCTGATGCACATACCCGAGGGCCGCGCCAAGGCGACCGCGGTGAGCATCCCCCGCGACACCCTGGTGACCCGGCCCGACTGCAGGAAGAAGGACGGCAGCACCGTGCCCGGCAAGGAGCGCGTGATGTTCAACAGCATCTACACGCTGGCCGGCCCGGCGTGCGTGGTGAACACCGTCGAGCAGATGTCGAACGTGCGCATCGACCACTTCGTCGAGGTGGACTTCGCCGGTTTCAAGGGCCTGGTGGACGCCCTCGGCGGCGTGACCGTCACCGTCGACGAGCCCATCAAGGGCGGCAAGGGCGGCCTCCAGCTGGAGCCCGGCACCCACAAGCTCGACGGCACCGACTCGCTCAAGTTCGTCCGTACCCGCTACGGCTACAAGGACGGCAGCGACCTCGGACGCATCGGCCTCCAGCAGCAGTTCATGCTGGCGATGCTGACCGAGATCAAGAGCCAGAACGCCCTCGGCAACCCGGCCCGCCTCTACAAGCTCGCCGACGCCGGCACCAAGTCCCTGACCACCGACTCCGAGCTGGGCTCCCTCACCGCGCTCGCCGACTTCGCCAAGAGCATGAAGGGCGTGGACGCGAACACCATGGAGACCATCATGCTCCCGGTGGCGTACGACAGGATCGACCCGAACCGCGTGGTCGCCGCCGAGCCGCAGGCCTCGCAGCTGTGGGAGGCCGTGCGCAACGACACGCCGATCCCGGCCTCCGCCAAGAAGTCCCCCGCGACCGGCGGCTGAGCCGCCGGCCGCCTCCGGACTCCAGCCCCCCCCGGAGCCCCGTCCGTCACCTGGTGGCGGGCGGGGCTCCGGCCTGTGCGCGCTCCCTGCCCAGGCGGCTGTTCTTGCGCCCGTAGAGGTAGTAGACGACGACGCCGAGCGCCATCCAGAGGCCGAAGCGCACCCAGGTCTCTGCGGGCAGGTTCAGCATCAGCCACACCGAGGCCGCGATGGACACGATGGGGATGAACGGCACCAGCGGGGTGCGGAAGGCCCGGTGCAGGTCGGGCCGGGTGCGCCGCAGGATGATCACGCCGAGGGCGACCACCACGAAGGCGAACAGGGTGCCGATGTTCACCAGGGTCGCGAGCTCGTTGATGCTGGTGAACCCGGCGATCACGGCGATCGCCACGCCCAGCAGGATGGTCGGCCGGTACGGGGTCCCGAACCGCGGGTGGGTCTTGGAGAAGAACCGCGGCAGCAGCCCGTCGCGGCTCATCGCGAAGAACACCCGGGTCTGGCCCAGCAGCAGGATCATGCAGACCGTCGTCAGGCCCACGGCCGCGCCGAAGCTGATGGCCCCGGCGAAGAAGGGGTGCCCGACGGATTTGAAGGCGTCCGCGAGCGGGGCGCTGGTCGACAGCTCGGTGTAGTGCTGCATGCCCGTGACGACCAGCGACACGGCCACGTACAGCACCGTGCAGATGAGCAGCGAGCCCAGGATGCCGCGGGGCATGTCGCGCTGCGGGCGCTTGGTCTCCTCGGCGGCGGTGGCGACCACGTCGAAGCCGATGAAGGCGAAGAAGACGACGGAGGCGGCCGTGAAGATGCCCATGATGCCGAAGTTGGTGGGCTCGTAGCCGAAGATCAGCTGGACCAGCGGGGCGTCGAGCCCGGAGCCGCCCTCCTGCTTCTGCGCCGGCGGGATGAACGGCTTGTAGTTGGCGGCCTTCACGAAGAACAGGCCGGCGACGATGACCATCAGGACCACGGCCACCTTGATGGCGACGACCACGGCCGTGACCCGGGCGGACAGCTTCATGCCCACGACGAGGATCGCGGTCAGCGCCAGGACCAGCAGGAAGGCCAGCAGGTCGAAGGTGCCGCCGGCGACGTCGGGGCCCTGGAGGGCGTCCGGCAGGTGCCAGCCCGCGTTGTCCATCAGGGAGCGCACGTACCCCGACCAGCCGACGGCGACCACCGCCGTGCCGAGGGTGAACTCGAGGACGAGGTCCCAGCCGATGATCCACGCGGGCAGCTCGCCGAGGGAGGCGTACGAGAAGGTGTACGCGGACCCGGCGACCGGGACGGTGGAGGCGAACTCGGCGTAGCAGAGGGCGGCCAGGGCGCAGACCACGCCGGCGGCCACGAAGGCGAGGGCGGTGGCGGGTCCGGCGGTCTCCTTGGCCACCTTGCCCGTGAGGACGAAGATGCCGGTGCCGATGATCACTCCGACGCCGAAGACCGTGAGGTCCCAGGCCGAGAGGGATTTGCGGAGGCTGTGCTCCGGCTCCTCGGTGTCGCGGATGGACTGCTCGACCGACTTGGTGCGGAACGGGCCGTTGGTGCCCGACGGGGGCCCCTGGGGGCCCCGATCCTGCTGCGTGCTCACCGGATTACCTCCACGCGGGGTGGACGTCGCGGTTTCCGCCCCCTGGCGGGGCGGGTACGCGAATGGGCCGGTCGGACCACCCTTCCAGGGTGACCAACCGGCCCGTCGCGTGCAACGCGGGGCGATCACCGCCGCCCGTACGGCCCCCGCCGCGCGGCCCCGGCCGCGTGCGGCCTCAGTCCCGCGCGGCCTCGGCCGGCTCGCTGTCGAAGCGGCCGTCGAGCTTGGCTACCAGGCCGGTGACCTGGCGGGCGATGTCCGGGGCGGTCAGCCCGATCTCGGCCAGGATCTCCTTGCGGAGCGCGTGGTCGAGGAAGCGGGCCGGGATGCCGAAGTCGCGCAGCGGCACGTCCACGCCCGCGTCCCGCAGGGCCTGCGAGACCGCGGAGCCGACGCCGCCGGCCCGGCTGTTGTCCTCGACGGTGACGACCACCCGGTGCCGCTCGGCGAGCGGCGCCAGGGCCTCGTCCACCGGCTTGACCCAGCGCGGGTCGACCACGGTGGCGGAGATGCCCTGCTTGTCGAGGAGGTCGGCGACCTCCAGGCACATCGGGGCGAGCGCGCCGACCGAGACGATGAGCACGTCCGGCTTGAGCACCTCGGCCGCCGGGGTGCGCAGCAGGTCCATGCCGCCGATCCGGCCCACGGCCGGGACCGCGGGGCCGACGACGCCCTTGGAGAAGCGGACGACGGTCGGGGCGTCCTCCACGGCCACGGCCTCGCGGAGCTGCATCCGCAGCTGCTCGGCGTCGCGCGGGGCGGAGATCCGCAGGGTCGGCACGCACTGGAGCACGGACATGTCCCACATGCCGTTGTGCGAGGCGCCGTCGTCACCGGTGACCCCGGCCCGGTCCAGGACGAAGGTGACCCCGCACTTGTGCAGGGCGACGTCCATGAGGACCTGGTCGAAGGCGCGGTTGAGGAAGGTGGCGTAGACCGCGAAGACCGGGTGCAGGCCGCCGGTGGCCAGGCCGGCGGCGGAGACCGCGCCGTGCTGCTCGGCGATGCCCACGTCGTAGATCCGGTCCGGGTAGGCCTCGGCGAACTTGTTGAGGCCGACCGGGTGGAGCATGGCCGCGGTGATGGCGACCACGTCCTCGCGGTCGCGGCCGATCTTGACCATCTCGTCGGCGAAGACGGAGGTCCAGCTCGCGGCGGCCGTCTTCACCGGCAGGCCGGTGTCCGGGTGGATGACGCCGACCGCGTGGAAGCGGTCCGCCTCGTGCTCCAGGGCCGGGGTGTAGCCGCGGCCCTTCTGGGTGAGGCAGTGGACGATGACCGGGCCGCTGAAGCGCTTGGCGCGCTGCAGGGCGGACTCCAGGGCCTCGATGTCGTGGCCGTCGATGGGGCCGATGTACTTCAGTCCGAGGTCCTCGAACATGCCCTGGGGGGCGATGAAGTCCTTCAGGCCCTTCTTGGCCCCGTGCAGGGTCTCGTAGAGCGGCTTCCCGACGACCGGGGTGCGCTCCAGGATGTCCTTGCCGCGGGCGAGGAAGCGCTCGTAGCCGTCCGTGGTGCGCAGGGTGGCCAGGTGGTCGGCGAGGCCGCCGATGGTGGGGCCGTACGAGCGCTCGTTGTCGTTGACGACGATGACGAGCGGGCGGTCCTTGGCGGCGGCGATGTTGTTCAGCGCCTCCCAGGCCATGCCGCCCGTGAGCGCGCCGTCCCCGATGACGGCGGCCACGTGGTGGTCGGCCTTCTTCAGGACCTGGTTCGCCTTGGCGAGGCCGTCGGCCCAGCCGAGCACGGTGGAGGCGTGCGAGTTCTCGATCACGTCGTGCTCGGACTCGGCGCGCGAGGGGTAGCCGGACAGGCCGCCCTTGGAGCGCAGCTTGGAGAAGTCCTGGCGGCCGGTGAGCAGCTTGTGGACGTAGGCCTGGTGGCCGGTGTCGAAGAGGACCTTGTCCTTGGGCGAGTCGAAGACCCGGTGCAGGGCGATCGTCAGTTCGACGACGCCGAGGTTGGGGCCGAGGTGCCCGCCGGTCTTGGAGACCGCGTCGACGAGGAAGGACCTGATCTCTGCGGCCAGCTGGTTCAGCTGCTCCGGGCCGAGCAGGTCCAGATCGCGCGGTCCCTTGATGCGGGTCAGCAGCACCCGTGCCTCCTTGCAGTTGCTTGCTGGTCTGTCGAGTCTAATGTTCCGCTCGCGGCGGACGTCATCGGGCGGTACCGGCAGGGTCACATCCTTGTCATACCTGTACGTATTTCCGCACCGTCACACAACTCGTACGAGTGGACGGACGCACATGTGCCCGGTGCCACACCAGGTGGCACCGGGCACTGGGCCGAACAGGTGAGCGCAGGGGCGCCCGCCGGCAGGATGCGCCGCTAGGCGCGGCCCGCCGTCTTCTGGGTCTTGCGGGTGACCGAGTCGATCACCACGGTGGCGAGCAGCACCGCGCCCGTGATCATGTACTGGATCGGCGTGGCGATGCCCTCCAGGGCCAGACCGTACTGGATGGAGGTGATGACCATGACACCGAGCAGGGCGTTCCAGGTCCGGCCGCGGCCGCCGAAGAGGCTGGTGCCGCCGATCACGGCCGCCGCGATCACGTTCATCAGCAGGTCGCCGGCGCCGGCGCTCTGGTTGGCCGCCGCGATCTTGGAGGCCCAGAAGAGGCCGCCGACCGCCGCGAAGGTGCCCGCGATCGAGAAGACCGCGATCCGGACGCCGGTGACGTTGATGCCCGCGCGGCGGGAGGCCTCGACGCTGCCGCCGAGCGCGAAGACCTTGCGCCCGAAGGCGGTGCGGCGCAGCAGCAGGTCGGTCCCGACCAGCACGGCCAGGAAGAGCAGCAGCGCGAGCGGCAGGCCCTTGTACTGGTTGTAGACGGCCGCGGCCCCGAAGGCGACCACGGCGAGCAGGACGGAGCGCAGGACGATCTCGCCGACCGGCCGGGAGGGCACGCCGGCGGCGGTGCGGCGGCGGGCGTCCAGGAAGGAGGAGGTGAAGTAGACCGCGACCGCGACCAGCGCCAGCCCGTAGGCGGCGGCGACGTCGCCGAAGTAGTACGTGGTCAGCTTGCCGACCACGCCCTCGGAGTCCAGGTTGATCGTGCCGTTGCTGCCGAGGATCTGGAGCATGAACCCGGACCAGAACAGCAGGCCGGAGAGGGTGACGGCGAAAGCGGGGGCGCCTATCCGGGCGAAGAAGAAGCCGTGGATGGCCCCGATCACCGCGCCGCCCGCGATGGCGGCGGCCACGGCGAGCCACTCGTTGACCCCGTGGGTGACGGCCAGGACGGCGACGATCGCCCCGGAGACGCCGCTGACGGAGCCGACGGACAGGTCGATCTCGCCGAGCAGCAGCACGAAGATGATGCCGACGGCCATCATGCCGGTGGCGACCATCGTGACCGTGATGTTGCTGAGGTTCTCGGCCGACAGGAAGTTGGAGTTCAGGCCCTGGAAGATCGCGCAGATGACGATCAGACCGATGACGACCGGCAGGGAGCCGAGGTCGCCCGCGCGCATCTTCCGCTTGAACTCGCCGACGTAGCCGGCGAGGCCCTGCTCGCGGACCAGCAGCCGGGGGTCGACGGCGGGCACGGCGTCGGCCGGCACCTCGTCCGCGGCCGTCTTGGGGCCGGGTACCTCGGCCGGGGCGGCCTTCTTCTCGGTGTTCACGAGCGGGCCTCCCCCGTACGCGCCGCACGGCGGGTCACGGCGTTGTCCGTGGCGCCCGTGATGGCGGAGATGATCTCTTCCTGCGAGGTGTCGGCGACGCTGAAGACGCCGTTGTTGCGGCCGAGCCTCAGGACGGCGACCCGGTCGGCCACGGCCTTGACGTCGGCCATGTTGTGGCTGATGAGGATCACGGCGTGGCCGCGCTCGCGCAGCCGCTCGACGAGGTCGAGCACCTGTGCGGTCTGCTCGACGCCGAGGGCCGCGGTGGGCTCGTCGAGGATGACGAGCCGGGGGTCGCCGAGCATCGAGCGGGCGATGGCCACGGTCTGGCGCTGGCCGCCCGAGAGCGAGGCGATGGGGATCCGCACGCTGGGGATCCGGATGGACAGGGTGGTGAGCAGCTCGCGGGCGCGGCGCTCCATCTCCACCTCGTCGAGGATTCCGCGGCGGCTCAGTTCGCGGCCGAGGAAGAGGTTGCCGACGACGTCGATGTTGTCGCAGAGCGCGAGGTCCTGGTAGACCGTCGCGATCCCGAGGTTCTGGGCGTCGTGGGGCTTGTTGACCTGCACGGGGCGGCCCTCCCACTCGATGACTCCGTCATCGATGGGGTGCACTCCGGCGATCGTCTTGACGAGCGTGGACTTGCCGGCGCCGTTGTCGCCGACGAGGGCGACCACCTCTCCGGCGTGGATCTCGAGGTCTACGTCGGTGAGCGCCTGGACGGCACCGAACCGTTTCGAGACGCCTCGCAACGCCAGCACGGGCGCAGCGGACACATGAACCATCTCCTTCGCCGCCTGACCGGCGGGGATGTCGAACTCTGAGCGTCTGAAGCTTCTGGGCAGGGGTTCTGGCCAGGGAGTTCCGGCAGGAGTTCCGGGGCTGTGGAGTGAATGCGGTGGACTGAAACGTTTCTGCCCGGCGCCCCGCGGTGGCGGGGTGGGAGGGGCGGGGCGCCGGACAGAGTTCGGGGGCCTACTTGAGGCCGGCCGCGGCGCAGGCGGCGGCGTACTTCGCCGTGCAGATCTCGTCGACGGTGTAGACACCGTCCTTGACCACAGTGTCCTTGATGTTGGCCTTGGTCAGCGAGACCACCGGGACCAGCACCGAGGGGACGCCCTTGGTGGTCGGGCTGTCGACCGAGGACTTGGCGATCGCGTCGAGCTTCTGGCCCTTGGCGAGGGCGACGGCCATCTCGGCGGCGGCCGCGGCCTCGGGGGCGTACGGCTTGTAGACGCTCATGAACTGCTCGCCCGCGACGATGCGCTGGACACCGGCGAGTTCGGCGTCCTGGCCGGTGACGGGGGGCAGCGGGGTGACACCGGCGGCCTTGAGGGCGGTGATGATGCCGCCGGCCATGCCGTCGTTGGCGGAGTAGACGCCGACGATCTTGTCCTTGCCCAGGGCCGAGATCGCCGCCTCCATGTTGGCGTTGGCGTTCTCGGGCTTCCACTCCTTGGTGTCGTACTCCTTGCCGACGGTCACCTTGCCGTCGAGCTGGGAGTGCGCGCCCTTCTTGAAGAGTGCGGCGTTCGGGTCGGTGACCGAGCCGTTCATCATGACGACCTGGCCGGCCTTGGCCTTGTCGCCCAGGGCCTCCAGCAGGGCCTTGCCCTGGACCCGGCCGACCTCTTCGTTGTCGAAGGACGTGTAGGCGTCGATCGGGCCCTCGGCCAGGCGGTCGTAGGCGACGACCGGGATGCCGGCGTCCTTGGCCTTCTTGACCGAGCCGGCGATGGCCTTGGAGTCGACGGCGTCGATGATCAGGACGTCCACCTTGTTGGTGATCATCGTGTCGACCTGCGAGTTCTGCGTGGTCGCGTCCTGCTTGGCGTTGGCGTAGACGACCTGGCCCTTGCCGCCGGTGAGCTCCTTGACCTTCGCCTCGATGAGCGGCTGGTCGAACTTCTCGTAGCGCGCGGTCTGGTTCTCGGGCAGCAGCAGCCCCACCCGGATCTCGTCGCCCTTGGCGGCGGCCGACCCGGTCTCCGTCTTCTTCTCCCCCGCTTCCTTGGCGCTGCCACAGGCGGCGAGGGACACGGCCATCGCGCTGGCCGACAGGACTACGGCTACACGGCGGATACGCGTGTTCATGAGTTGAACCTCCCTGACGAGGCCGCGTCCTTGCGGCCGAGGTGTGACGTGAGTCAACTCGGCCGCAAGGTTGTCGTCAAGCAGTGAATACCTAACGAGATGACAACGGTGCCATTCGTTATCTACCTGAACTCAAGCCGTCCGCACCGAAGAGGTGGGAACCAGCCCGACAGATGCCGCCGAACCGCCCAGAACAGTCGAATCTCCCATCTCCGAAAGGACGAGCGCGAGCGCGCCCAGCACCTCCGCCCTGGCCCCCAGCGCCCCCGTCAGCACCGACAACTGCCGTGCCGCGCTGGGGATCGCGTACCGGGACACGGAGTCCCGTATGGGGGCCAGGACCAGTTCTCCGGCCTCGGCGAGGCTGCCGCCCAGCACCACCCGGCGCGGGTTGAGCAGATTGCAGAGGTTGGCGACACCGCTGCCGATGTGGCGGCCCACGTCCGCGATGACGCGGCGGCACCCCGGGTCGCCCTCGCGGCCCAGCTCCACCACCCGCTCCATCGTCAGATCGGGCCCGTGGCCCGGCTGGAGCAGCGGCAGGACGTACCGGGCGGCGGCGAAGGTCTCCAGGCAGCCGCGGTTGCCGCAGCGGCAGACCGGGCCCGACTCGTCGAGGGTGATGTGCCCTATCTCCCCCGCCGTGCCGCCGGGCCCGCGGTAGATCTGCCCGTTGATCACCAGGCCGGCGCCCACACCGCTGGCGACCTTGATGTACGCGAGGTCCTTGACCCCGCGGCCGCTCCCCCAGACCAGCTCCCCCAGCGCGCCCAGGTTCGCGTCGTTGTCGACGTACACGGGCACGCCCAGCCGGCGCGAGAGCTCCTCGCGGGGGTTGATCCCGGCCCAGCCCGGCAGGATCGCCGTGGAGCCGAGGGTGCCGGACTCCACGTCGATCGGGCCGGGCACGCCGAGGCCCACGCCGATGACCTTGTCCCGGCCCACGCCGGTGCTCTCGATCAGCCGCCCGACCAGCGCTTCCGCCCGGTCGAACCCGTCCGCCCAGGAGGCGTCCACGTCCAGCGGCTCGGCCTCCTCGGCCAGCACCTGGTGGGCCAGGTTGCCCACGGCCACCCGCAGGTGCTCGTGCCCGAAGTCGACGCCGATCACGATGCCCGCGTCACCGCTCAGCGAGACGCTGCGCGCGCGCCGGCCGCCCGCCGAGGTCGGCGTGACCTCCACGGTGCCGCCGTCCTTCAGCTCCCGCACGATGTTGGACACCGTGGCCGCCGACAGACCGGTGGTACGGGCGATCTCCGCCTGGGTCAGCGAACCGGCGAGCCGGACAGCCCGCACGACCCGTTCCAGATTGGCCCGGTGCAGGGACGACTGCGAACCCGGAGTCTCCACGACTCATCCACTCCTGCCCATAAGCGACGGCCGGGCCGTCGCCCCCCATGCCGGGACGCTGGTCGCAGGCGGACCTCACGACGCAGACCCCGGCGTCTCTCCAACTTGTGAACCCTAAGTCGAGCCTTTGCCCTTCCAGACGTCAAGAGGCTGACGGAGCCCGCAGGGACCCCAAAACGGTCACTTCCGACCATAAGGACGAGAGCGGCAGCCTGCGAGTCCGTGTTACGGTCGGCCAGGCGCCCCACTTCTGCGGCTTTCCGGCCGGAGGGCGCCCCGTACCGGCAGCACGACGCGAGGAGGTGTTCGGGATGAGTCCCGACCGAAGTCCCCTCCGCCGCGCCCTCGCCGGCTGACGCCTCACGGCGCCCTCCTTCCTGATCCCCGTTTCACCCCTTTTTCCTGTTTCCCCCTTTTTCCTTCCGCACGCCCTGCCGCGCCCGTACCCGGCCGCCCCAAGGGCTGCGGCACACCCATGCCCGTCGGCTCCGGTCCGGCCGCTCCGCGCTGCTGGCCCACCGACCCATGATCACTCTGCGTGACAGGTGGCTCCGTGCTGCCCGGACGCGCCAGAGGGAGGCAACCGACATGACCATGCTCACCCCCCGCACCCCCCGGACCCTCGCTCCGCCGGGCCGGGCCCGCCGCGAGCGCCGGGCCGCCGAACTGGCCGCCCGTACCCGCTCCGTCGGCGTACGGCTCGCCGGGGCCAGCGCCGCCCCGGCCGCCGCCGTGCTCCAGCAGGCCGACACCTCGCTGCTGGGCCTCACCCGGGCCGAGGCCGTCCGCAGGCACGAGCGGCACGGCGCCAACGTGATCGTGCAGGAGCGCACCCCGCACTGGTCCGTCCAGCTGGCCAAGGCCTACTGGAACCCCTTCATCCTCGTCCTGGTCTTCCTCGCCGGGATCATGTTCTGGCAGGACCCGGCCGACCCCGGGGTCGTCATCCTGTCCGTCATGGTCGCCGTCAGCGGGCTGCTGCGGTTCTGGCAGGAGTACCGCTCGGGCCGGGCCGCCGACGCCCTCAAGCAGCTGGTGACCACCACCTGCGCGGTGCAGCGCCGGGCCGGTACGGGCAGCGCGCCCACCACCGTCGAGCTCCCCATGGACAAGGTGGTCCCCGGCGACCTCGTCAAACTCGCCGCGGGCGACCTGGTCCCCGCCGACCTGCGGCTGCTCACCGCCAAGGACCTGATGGTGAGCCAGGCCGCGCTGTCCGGCGAGTCCCTTCCGGTGGCCAAGGCCGACACCCGGCCCGACGGCCGCGGACAGCTGGAGACCACCGACCCCGTCGAGGCCGACAACCTGTGCCTGACGGGCACCTCGGTGACCTCCGGCACCGCCACCGGCGTGGTCGTGGCCACCGGCTCCGACACCTACTTCGGCTCCATGGCCGGCTCGCTCGCCGGGGAGCGCCCGCAGACCAACTTCGACCAGGGCGTGCGCCGGGTCAGCTTCCTGCTGATCCGCTTCATGGCGGTCATGGTCCCCGTGGTCTTCGCGATCAACGGGCTGACCAAGGGCGACTGGGACGAGGCCTTCCTCTTCGCCGTCGCCGTCGCCGTGGGCCTGACCCCCGAGATGCTCCCCATGGTGGTCTCCGCCAACCTGGCCCGCGGAGCCGTGGCCATGGCCCGGCGCAAGGTGGTCGTCAAGCGGCTCAACGCGATCCAGAACCTCGGCGCGATGGACGTGCTGTGCACGGACAAGACCGGCACCCTCACCGAGGACCGGATCGTCCTGGACCGCTACCTCGACGTGCACGGCCGGGAGGACGCGGAGGTCCTGGAGTACGGGTACCTCAACGCGCACTTCCAGACGGGCCTGCGCAACCTCATGGACCAGGCGGTCGTCGACCGCGTCACCGAGGCCGAGGAGGTTGTCGTCGACGCACGGTTCACGATGGTCGACGAGATCCCCTTCGACTTCGCACGGCGCCGGATGTCCGTGGTCCTCGCCCGGGAGGGGCTGGCGGGCGCCGCGGGCCGCCCCGAGCACGTCCTCATCACCAAGGGCGCGGTCGAAGAGGTGCTCGACCTGTGCACCCACGTGGTCGAGGACGGCCGTACGGTCACCCTGACCGAGTCGGCCCGGATCCGGGCCGGCCTGACCGCCGTCGAGAACAACCGGCAGGGCCTGCGCGTCCTGGCCGTGGCCACCCGCACCGTGGCGGCCCCCCGCGACACCTACACCATCGCCGACGAGTACGGCCTGACCCTGGTCGGCTTCCTCGCCTTCCTCGACCCGCCGAAGGCCAGCGCGGCCGCCGCGCTGCGGGGCCTGGCGGACAAGGGGATCACCGTGAAGGTGGTCACCGGCGACAACGAGCTCGTCGCGGCACGGGTCTGCGCGGACGTCGGCCTGGACGTCGGCGAGGTGGTCACCGGCGCCGCGACCGACCTCCTCGACGAGCAGGAGCTCCGCGCACTGGCCGCCCGTACCACGGTGTTCGCCAAGGCCAACCCGGTGCAGAAGGCCCGGATCGTACGGGCCCTGCAGGCCGGCGGGCACACGGTCGGCTTCCTCGGCGACGGGATCAACGACGCCGCCGCGCTGCGCGACGCCGACGTCGGCATCTCCGTGGACACGGCGGTGGACATCGCCAAGGAGTCGGCGGACATCATCCTGCTGGAGAAGGACCTGACCGTCCTGGAGCAGGGCGTGCTCCAGGGCCGGACCACCTTCGGCAACACCGTCAAGTACATCAAGATGACGGCGTCCTCGAACTTCGGCAACGTCTTCTCGGTGCTGGTGGCCTCCGCCTTCATCCCCTTCCAGCCCATGCTCGCGATCATGCTGCTGGTGCAGAACCTGGTCTACGACATCGCCCAGCTGGCCACGCCGTGGGACCGGATGGACGAGGAGTACCTGCGCAGGCCGCGGAACTGGGACGCGAAGGGCATCGGCCGGTTCATGCTGACCGTCGGGCCCATCAGCTCGGTGTTCGACATCGCCATGTTCGTGGTCATGTGGAACGTGTTCGCGGCGAACACCGTGGACCAGCAGTCGCTGTTCCAGACCGGCTGGTTCGTCGAGGGGCTGCTGTCCCAGACCCTGGTCGTGCACATGATCCGCACCCGGAAGATCCCCTTCGTGCAGTCCCGCGCCTCCTGGCCGGTGATGGCCATGACGGTGCTCGCGGTGCTGACGGGGCTGTGGCTGCCGTTCTCCCCGCTGGCCCCGGCCCTCGGGTTCACGGCCCTGCCGCTGTCGTACTTCCCGTGGCTGGTCGCGGTGCTTCTGGCGTACTGCGCGCTCACCCAGTACGTGAAGACCCGCTACATCCGCCGCTTCGGCACCTGGCTCTGACCGGCCGACGGGAACGGGCGGTCCCCCGCACGAGGGGGGACCGCCCGCTGCCGTGTCCGGACCGCCCGCAGGCGGCCGGAGGCCTACTTCAGGGTGGCCGAGGTCAGGCCCGCCTGGATCTGGCGCTGGAAGGAGAGGTACACGACCAGCATGGGGATCATCGCGATGGTGACGCCCGCGAACAGCACGGGCAGGTCGGTCTCGTAGCCCATCTGGTACTGGAGCTGCACCAGCCCCTGGGTGAGCATGTAGCGCTCGGGGTCGCTGCTGCTCTGCGGCTGCATCAGCACGGCCGGGAGGATGTACTGGTTCCACTGGCCCAGGGTGTTGAATATCCCGACGCTGATCAGGCCGGGCTTGGCCATCGGCAGCATCACCTGGAAGAAGATCCGGGTGTGCGAGGCCCCGTCGATCACCGCCGCCTCGTGGACCGCCGTGGGCAGGGTGCGGAAGAACGAGTGCATGAAGAAGACGGTGAACGGCATCGAGTAGGCGACGTACACGAGGATCAGCCCGTGGTACGAGTTCAGCATGTCGAAGCGCTTGACCATGAAGAACAGCGGTACGAGCGCCAGGAACACCGGGAACATCGCCCCGCTGACGAAGAAGTAGTAGACGAACCGGTTCCCGCGGAAGGGGTAGCGGGCCAGCACGTACGCGGCCATCGAGCCGAAGAGCATGGTCAGCGGCACCGAGAAGGCCATCACGATGACGGTGTTGGCGAAGTAGTCGCCGACGCCCTTGTCCCAGGCCCGCCCGAAGGCGTCGAAGTTCCAGTTCGCCGGCCAGCTCAGGGCCGAGGTGCCGATCTGGGCGTCCGTCTTGAAGGAGCCGAGCGCGAGCCAGATCAGCGGCAGGACGATCAGTATCGCCCACAGGGCCAGGAAGCCGTGGGAGAAGACGTTGAGGACCGCGCCCTCGGAGCGGCGGGTCTCGCGCTCGCGCTCCCCGGTCCGCCCGGAGCCGCCCGTCCGCTCCGCGGCCGCCTCGCCCGGCGCCTTGATGACAGTGGACTCAGTGGTCATGACAGGTCTCCCGCCTCAGTACTCGATGTGGTCGCGGCGGGTGGCGCGCAGCGTGATGACGGACAGGATCATGGTGAGGACCAGCATGACCACGCCCATGGCGCAGGCGTAGCCGCTGTTGCCGAGGTAGAGGAAGTTGCGCATCAGCACCGTCGCCATGACCTCGCTGTGGTGGTCGGGGCCGCCGCCGAACTGCCCGGAGGTCATCGTGGAGACCAGGACGAACATGTCCATGGCCACGATGCCGAGGTAGACGGCCGAGGTCTGCACCGAGTCCCACAGCAGCGGGAGGGTGACCTTGAAGAAGGTCTGGCCGCGGCCCGCGCCGTCCAGCAGGGCCGCCTCGTAGATGTCCTTCGGCACCGACTGCATCGCCGCCGAGAAGAGGACCAGGTAGAAGCCCACCCCGTGCCAGACCACGACGAGCAGCAGGCACCAGAGCACGAAGTTCGGCTCGTTCAGCCATTCGATCGGGGCCTGCGGGTCGACCAGGCCGATCTTGATCAGCACCCCGTTGAGCAGGCCGCCCTCGTCGCTGCGGTACACGGCTCCGAAGAGCACCGCGAGGATGGTGAGGGAGAGGACCTGCGGGAAGAAGTAGACGATCTTGTAGAACGCCGATCCCCGCACGCCCTGCACCCCGCCGGCCCCGCTCTTGCCGCCCGCGTTCACCATGAAGGCGAAGAAGAGGGCGAGCAGGATGGTGATCACCGGGACGAACACCAGGAGCAGCAGGTTGTGCCAGATCGCGCCGAGGAAGACGTCGTCCTTCAGCAGCGCCTGGTAGTTCTCCAGGCCGACGAAGTCGAACGTCGGCGACTGGCCTGTCCAGTTGGTGAAGGAGTAGCCGAATGTCTGCACATACGGCCAGATGACGAATGTCAGGTACAGCGCGAGTGGTACGACGAGGAAGCCGGCGATGAAGCCGCCCCGTCCCCTGCTCTTGGCTACGTGGCTCATGGTGTCCGTCCCTGGTGTCCCGGGCTTGGCGGTGGCGCGGCCTGCAGCCGTCAGTCGCGGCGGTTGTTCTTGGCGTTCGGGTCCTTGGCGGCCTTGTCGACGGCCGCCTGGGCCCGCTTGATCCACTCCTTGGGCTGGATGCGCTTGGCCATCAGCTCGTTGGACGCGTTCTGGATGTCCAGGTCCATCTGGCTGTACCAGTCCGGGTAACGGTAGTTGAACGTGTTGTCCCCGGCCGCCTTCAACGCCTCGACCGCCGACTTCGTACCCGCTCGGAGCTGTACGTTCGGGTCCACGCCGTCCTTGACGATGGTCAGGGAGTTGGCCTGCTGGGCGAAGAGGGTGGACCACTCGCGCGAGAGCATGGAGCGGATGAACTCCAGACCGCCGGCCTTGTTCGCGGCCTTCTCCGGGACGATGAAGGGCTCGCCGGCCCCGGCCCGGATGGCCTCGAAGGGCAGCTTGCTGCCGGCCAGCACCGGCATGGGCAGGAAGCGCATGTCGAAGTCGGCCGGGGTCTGCTTCAGCTGCTCGTTCTCCAGCCAGGAGCCGCAGGTGATGAAGGCGGCCTTGTACTGGTTCCAGCGGGTCTGCGAGTCGGTGTGCGTCAGGCCGTTGGTGCCCGGCATGAGCAGGCCCTTCTCCACCACCTCGTACACGGCCTCGACGGCCTCCAGCGCCACCGGGTTGTCGGCGAAGGCGTTGGGCTCCAGGTGGTCGATCGCCTTCATGGAGTCCAGGCCGCCCTTCTTGGCGATCAGGTCCATGATGGCGACGTTGATGTAGTACGGGAACTTGCCCTGGTGGGCGAGGCCGCCGAGGCCGGCTGCCTTGGCCTTCGTACACACGTCCAGGAACTCGTCCCAGGTCTTCGGCGGGGTCCAGCCCTTCTCCTTGAAGAGCTTGCCGGAGTACCACAGGCCCCAGACGGTGTAGACGTAGTTCACCGAGACGAACTTGCCGCCCTGCATGCCCTGTTCCACGGTGCCGGGGATCAGCATGTCCCGGACCTTCTTGGTGGGGTCGTCCAGGGACGGGGCGTCGAGGACCGCCGTCAGGTCGGCGAGCTGGCCGCCCTTGAAGAGCACGTCGAGCTTGATCTGCTGGGCGCCGGAGTTGTCCACGACGTCCGGCGGGTTGCCTCCGTTGAAGCGGGGCTGGAGCTTGGCGGTGATCTCCTGGGTGCCCAGGTGCGAGGAGGTGGTGCCCCACTTCTTGTCGAAGGCGGCCTCCCAGGCCTTGGCGTAGTCGTCGCCGTACCCGCCCTTGAAGACGACCACGTCGAGCTTGCTGCCCTTCGCGACGCCGAAGGGGTTGTTCTTGTCGGTCTTGCCCGACGGTGCGGCCTTGGGCTTCTCCTCGCCGCCGCCGGAGGCGCACGCGGAGAGCAGGCCCATGGAGGGCACCGCGATCAGGCCGAGCGCCGCGGAGCGCTTGATGAGGTCGCGGCGGCCGACGCCGGCCGTACCGGCCGCGCCGGGTCCGGTCTGCTGCTCGCCGTGGGCGGAGGTGGATCCCATGCTCATGTCCTCGCCTTCGTCAGGGTTGTGAAGGAGGCCGGAAGTCACGGCAGTTGCCGTGTATGCGGACATCGCCGCAGGTGCCCCGCCGTCCCGCGGTCCGGGGCCGCTCGTACCGCGGTGGGCCGGACGGGCACAGGTATAGTCCACTTGCCTTCGGCTGAGCAAGATCGTGCACAAGGATGGGCACCGGCTTTTCCGAGTTGAGACCGTTCCGTCACACGGGAACCCTTCCCCGAAAAGCGGAAGGGCCGTACCCCCGTTACGGGGATACGGCCCTCTTTGTCCGGCTCGGCGCGCGCGGCGCCGGTGGCGTGCCTAGCCGCGGATCAGGTTGCGGAGCACGTACTGCATGATGCCGCCGTTGCGGTAGTAGTCCGCCTCACCGGGGGTGTCGATGCGGACGACCGCGTCGAACTCCACACCGGTGTCGGTGGTCACCTTGACGGTGCGCGGGGTGGTGCCCTCGTTGAGCTCCGCCACGCCGGTGAAGGAGAAGGTCTCCTCGCCGGTGAGGCCCAGGGAGGCCGCGGAGGCGCCCTCGGGGAACTGCAGGGGCAGGACGCCCATGCCGATCAGGTTCGAGCGGTGGATGCGCTCGTAGGACTCGGCGATGACGGCCTTGACGCCCAGGAGCGCGGTGCCCTTGGCCGCCCAGTCGCGGGAGGAGCCGGAGCCGTACTCCTTGCCCGCCAGGATGACCAGCGGGATGCCGGCGGCCTGGTAGTTCTGCGAGGCGTCGTAGATGAAGGAGACCGGGGCGCCCTCGACGGTGAAGTCGCGGGTGAAGCCGCCCTCGGTGCCCGGCGCGATCTGGTTGCGGAGGCGAATGTTCGCGAAGGTTCCGCGGATCATGACCTCGTGGTTGCCGCGGCGGGAGCCGTAGGAGTTGAAGTCGCGGCGCTCGACGCCGTGCTCCGTGAGGTACTTGCCGGCCGGGGTGTCGGCCTTGATCGCACCGGCCGGGGAGATGTGGTCGGTGGTGACCGAGTCGCCCAGCTTCGCCAGCACGCGGGCGCCGGCGATGTCGGAGACCGGGGTGGTCTCCATGGTCATGCCCTCGAAGTACGGGGGCTTGCGCACGTAGGTGGACTGCGGGTCCCACTCGAACGTGTTGCCGGTCGGGATCGACAGGGCCTGCCACTGGGCGTCGCCCGCGAAGACGTCCTGGTAGGACTTGCTGAACATGTCCTCGCCGATGGCGTTGGCGACGACGTCGTTCACCTCGGCCTCGGAGGGCCAGATGTCCTTGAGGAAGACCGGGTTGCCCTCGGTGTCGGTGCCGATGGCGTCCTTGGTGATGTCCACCTTCATGGAGCCCGCGATGGCGTAGGCGACGACCAGCGGCGGGGAGGCCAGGTAGTTCATCTTGACGTCGGGGTTGATCCGGCCCTCGAAGTTGCGGTTGCCGGAGAGCACCGAGGTGACCGCGAGGTCGTGCTCGTTGATCGCCTTCGAGATCTCCTCGTCCAGCGGACCGGAGTTGCCGATGCAGGTGGTGCAGCCGTACCCGACGAGGTTGAAGCCCATCTTGTCGAGGTACGGGGTCAGGCCGGCCTTGTCGAAGTAGTCGGTGACGACCTTCGAGCCCGGGGCCAGGGTGGTCTTGACCCACGGCTTGCGGGCCAGGCCCTTCTCGACCGCCTTCTTGGCCACGAGCGCCGCGGCGACCATGACGTAGGGGTTCGAGGTGTTGGTGCAGGAGGTGATCGCGGCGACGGTGACGGCGCCGTGGTCGATCTCGAAGGAGGTGCCGTCGGCCAGGGTGACCTGCGTCGGGCGGGTCGGGACCCCGTTGGTGGCGGCGGGGGCGTCGGAGGCCGGGAAGGACTCCTTGCCCGCCTCGTCCGCGTCGTCCACGTAGTTGCGGACGTCGAGGGCGAACTGCTCGGCGGCGTTCGCGAGGACGATGCGGTCCTGCGGGCGCTTCGGGCCGGCGATGGAGGGGACGACCGTGGAGAGGTCGAGCTCCAGCTTCTCGGAGAAGTCCGGCTCGGCGGCCGGGTCCAGCCACAGGCCCTGCTCCTTGGCGTACGCCTCGACGAGCGCGACCTGCTGCTCGGAGCGGCCGGTGAGCTTGAGGTACTTCAGGGTCTCGCCGTCGATCGGGAACATGGCGGCGGTCGAGCCGAACTCCGGCGACATGTTGCCGATGGTGGCGCGGTTCGCGAGGGAGGTGGCGGCCACGCCCTCGCCGTAGAACTCGACGAACTTGCCGACGACGCCGTGCTTGCGCAGCATCTCGGTGATGGTCAGCACCAGGTCGGTGGCGGTGGTGCCGGTGGGCAGCTCGCCGGTCAGCTTGAAGCCGACGACCCGCGGGATCAGCATGGAGACCGGCTGGCCCAGCATCGCGGCCTCGGCCTCGATGCCGCCGACGCCCCAGCCCAGCACGCCGAGGCCGTTGACCATGGTGGTGTGCGAGTCGGTGCCGACGAGGGTGTCGGGGTAGGCCTGGCCGTTCCGGACCATGACCGTGCGGGCCAGGTGCTCGATGTTGACCTGGTGGACGATGCCGGTGCCCGGGGGGACGACCTTGAAGTCGTCGAAGGCGGTCTGGCCCCAGCGCAGGAACTGGTAGCGCTCCTTGTTGCGGCCGTACTCCAGCTCGACGTTCTGCGCGAAGGCGTCCTTCGTGCCGAACTTGTCCGCGATGACGGAGTGGTCGATGACCATCTCGGCGGGCGAGAGCGGGTTGATCTTCGCCGGGTCGCCGCCGAGGGCCTTCACGGCCTCACGCATGGTGGCGAGGTCCACGACACAGGGGACGCCGGTGAAGTCCTGCATGATCACGCGGGCCGGCGTGAACTGGATCTCCTGGCTGGGCTGGGCCTGGGAGTCCCAGCTGCCCAGCGCACGGATGTGGTCGGCGGTGATGTTCGCGCCGTCCTCGGTGCGGAGCAGGTTCTCCAGCAGGACCTTCAGGCTGTAGGGCAGACGGGCCGAGCCCTCCACCTTGTCCAGCCGGAAGATCTCGTACGACTCGTCGCCCACCTGCAGCGTGCTGCGGGCGTCGAAGCTGTTCGCCGACACGACAGTCTCCTTCATGCATGAATTCGCGCGTTCTACCGCATCCTGCCGCCACGCTCCCCGGCCAATCCGTTAAGGTAAGGCTAAGTTAGGTAACCCTTACCTCGGGGGCGGCTGCGGTACGCCTCGGGCAGATATCTCGATGTCGAGATAACTCTAGTACATGACCGGCCGCACGACGATGCGCGCACGCGTGTGACCGCGCTCATCCCGCCGGAACGGCCCTGCCGCATCCCGCCCGGCGCCCCTGACGCCCCCTCATACCCGTTCGGACCACCCGGGTGCGGCCTCATCTCATATCTGAGATACGGTGCAGCCATGGCAGACGACTACCTCGTACGCATCGGCAAGCTCATCCGTGACGCCCGGCAGCACCGCGGCTGGACGCAGAGTCAGCTCGCCGACGCACTGGGCACCAGCCAGAGCGCCGTGAACCGCATCGAGCGCGGCAACCAGAACATCAGCCTTGAGATGATCGCCCGCATCGGTGAAGCACTCGACAGCGAGATCGTCTCCCTGGGCTACGCCGGACCCATGCACCTGCGCGTGGTCGGCGGCCGCCGCCTCTCCGGCTCCATCGACGTGAAGACCAGCAAGAACGCCTGCGTCGCGCTGCTGTGCGCCTCCCTGCTCAACAAGGGCCGCACGGTCCTGCGCCGGGTGGCCCGCATCGAGGAGGTCTACCGGCTCCTGGAGGTGCTCGGCTCCATCGGCGTGCGCACCCGTTGGATCAACGGCGGAGTCGACCTCGAACTCGTCCCGCCCGCGCAGCTGGACATGGACGCCATCGACGAGGAGGCGGCCCGCCGGACCCGGAGCATCATCATGTTCCTCGGCCCGCTGCTGCACCGGATGGACCGCTTCAAGCTGCCCTACGCCGGCGGCTGCGACCTCGGCACCCGCACCATCGAGCCGCACATGATCGCCCTGCGCCGGTTCGGCCTGGACATCACGGCCACCGAGGGGCTGTACCACGCGGAGGTCGAGGCCGGGGTCTCCCCCGGGCGCCCGATCGTGCTGACCGAGCGCGGGGACACCGTCACCGAGAACGCCCTGCTCGCCGCCGCCCGCCACGACGGCGTGAGCGTCATCCGCAACGCCTCCTCCAACTACATGGTCCAGGACCTCTGCTTCTTCCTGGAGGCCCTGGGCGTCCGGGTGGAGGGCATCGGCACCACCACCCTCACCGTGCACGGCGTGCCCCACATCGACGTGGACGTGGACTACTCCCCCTCCGAGGACCCGGTCGAGGCGATGAGCCTGCTGGCCGCCGCCGTGGTCACGGAGTCCGAGCTGACCATCCGCCGGGTGCCGATCGAGTTCATGGAGATCGAGCTCGCGGTCCTGGAGGAGATGGGCCTCGACCACGACCGCACCGCGGAGTACCCCGCCGACAACGGCCGCACCCGCCTCGTGGACCTCACGGTCCGGCCCTCCAAGCTGGAGGCGCCGATCGACAAGATCCACCCCATGCCCTTCCCGGGCCTGAACATCGACAACGTCCCCTTCTTCGCGGCCATCGCGGCGGCGGCCCAGGGCCAGACCCTGATCCACGACTGGGTCTACGACAACCGCGCCATCTACCTCACCGACCTCAACCGCCTCGGCGGCCGCCTCCAGCTCCTGGACCCCCACCGCGTCCTGGTCGAGGGCCCCACCCGCTGGCGCGCGGCCGAGATGATGTGCCCGCCGGCCCTGCGCCCGGCCGTGGTCGTCCTCCTCGCGATGATGGCCGCCGAGGGCACCTCGGTGCTGCGCAACGTCTACGTCATCAACCGCGGCTACGAGGAGCTCGCCGAGCGCCTCAACTCGGTCGGCGCCCAGATCGAGACCTTCCGGGACATCTAGGACACGACACGACCGCTGCACCGAAGCCCCGTACCGGATGTCCCGGTACGGGGCTTCTGCCGTACCCGGGCCGAGACGTGATCCGCGTATTCCGGATTTTGGGGCGTCCATCACATCAGCACCTTGTATATCTATAGCTCCGCCGCCTCCGCGGCGGAGTTCCAGGGAGGGGACCCCTTTCAGATGAAGAAGACCGCCACGTTCATCGCCGCTGCCGCACTGACCGCCGGAGCCGCGCTCGCGGCCCCGTCGGCGAGCGCGGCCGCGCACCAGGGCGGGCTGCACTTCGGTGCGCTGCAGTTCGACGGCCCGGGCGCCGACCTGCCGCGTACGAATGCCAAGCTCAACGCCGAGTACGTCGACCTGCACAACAACTCGCGCTCGGCGGTGAAGCTCACCAACTACACGGTGAAGACCGCGTCCGGGTACCTGTACAAGTTCGGCACCTTCACCCTCGGCGCCGGCAAGACGGTCCGGCTGCACAACGGGCAGGGCGGCAACACCGCCAAGCACGTGTACCGGAAGAAGGACAACTTCTGGTTCAACAACAACAAGGGCTCCGTGACCCTGATCGCCCCCAACGGGACGAAGAAGGACTCCTGTTCCTGGAAGGCCAACGGCCGCGGGTACACCACCTGCCACTGATCCCCTTCAGAAATCACCGCGTACGGGCGAATTCCGGTCGCAGAAGCGGCCGGGGGTCGCCCGTACGGCTGTCCGGGCCGCAGAATCAGGACAGCAGGCGGAAACCGAACGCGTCTGCGGGGCAACGGAGTTCGGTACTGAGGGGGCGGCATGGCAGGCGGCGTACAGGTTCCGGGTCCGGCGGGGGTGCCCCTGCTCGGCTCGCTGCTCGACCTCAAGAAGGACTCGCTGGGCACCTTCCTGCGGGCGCAGCGCGAACACGGCGACGTGGTAAGGATCTTCGCGGGCCCGCCCGGACTGCGGGCGGAGGTCTACGGCGTGTTCTCCGCGGAGGGCGTGCAGCAGATGCTCGCCGGGGAGTCCGCCAACTTCCGCAAGGACAGCGCCGTCTACCAGGAGATCCGCGAGTCCCTGGGCAACGGGCTGCTGACCTCGCAGGACGAGGAGTACCTGCGCCAGCGGCGGCTGGTGCAGCCGCTTTTCACCCGGCGCCGGGTGGACGGGTACGCGGCGGCGGTGGCCGCCGAGACCGAGGCCGTGGTCGCCGGCTGGAAGGACGCGCCCGGCGGGGTCCTGGACGTGTCCGAGGAGATGATGCACCTGGCGCTGCGCGCGGTCGGGCGGATCCTGTTCGGCACGGACGTGGAGGAGGCGGCCGGGGTCGTGGACCGCTGCCTGGCGGCGATCACCGACTACTCCGTGCAGCGCGGCTACTCCCCCCTCTCCTTCCCCCGGCAGTGGCCGACCCCCGCCAACCGGCGGGCGGCCTCCGCGATCTCCGAGCTGTACGGGCTCTGCGACCGGATCATCGCCCGGCGCCGGGGCGGGGCCGCGGAGCCGGAGCCGGGGCAGGCCCGGGACCTGCTGGGGCTGCTGGCCGAGGCGCGCAGTGCCGAGGACGGGGCCTTCGACGCGGACGAGCTGCGCGACCAGGTGCTGATCTTCCTGCTCGCCGGGCACGAGACCACCGCCACCTCGCTGGCCTTCGCGCTGCACCTGCTGGCGCTGAACCCCGAACAGCAGGCGCGGGCCCGCGCCGAGGTGGCCGGGGTGCTGGGCGACGGACGGGCCCCCGAGGCCGCGGACCTGGAGCGGCTGCCGTACCTGACCCGGGTGATCAAGGAGGCCATGCGCCTGTACCCCGCGGCTCCCGTGGTGGGCCGCCGGGCGGTGGCCGCCACCGAGATCGGCGGGCACGCCATCCCGGCCGGGGCGGACGTGCTGGTCGCCTCGTGGGTGACCCACCGCGACCCGCGCTACTGGCCGGACCCGGAGCGCTTCGACCCCGACCGGTTCACCCCGGAGGCGGAGGCGCAGCGGCCGCGGTACGCGTGGTTCCCCTTCGGCGGGGGGCCGCGGGCCTGCATCGGGCAGCACTTCTCGATGCTGGAGTCGGTGCTGGCGCTGGCGCTGATGCTGCGGGCGTACGAGTTCGAGGCCGTGACGCGGACGGTCCCGGTGACCGCGGGGATCACCCTGCGGGCGACCGTGCCCGTCAACTGCCGGATCCGCCCGGCCGGCTGACCCGCCGGACCGGGGGCCGGGCGGCGGCCCGGCCCCCGGCGGCCCTGCGGCCCTTCCCTCCCTGCGGCCCTGCCGCCGGGGAGGGCTCAGACGGCCGTCGGGGTGTGGTTGCCCTGGAGCCGCTCCCGGTCCGCCGGGCGGACCTGGATGGCGAACAGGGCGATGACCGCCGCGACCAGGGCGAACACCGCGGCCGCGATGAAGGCCGCGGTGACGCCCGAGGTGAGGACCTGGTCGCCCCAGGGGTCCGGGAGCTGCCCGGTGCGCTCGAACACGGCGCGCTGGGCGGGCCGCGCCTCGGCGAGGAAGGCCGGGACCTGGCTGTCGGCCTCGTTGCGGCTGGCGGTGCCGAAGACCGTGACCAGGATGGACAGGCCCAGGGAGCCGCCGACCTGCTGGGTGGCGTTGAGCAGTCCGCTGGCGGCGCCGGACTCCCGGTCGGTGACCCCGGACAGGGCCATCAGCGTCAGCGAGACGAAGATCATTCCCATGCCGAGGCTGAAGACGAGCATGGGGCCGAGGATGCTGCCCAGGTACGTGGAGTGGATATCGGTCAGGGTCAGCCAGCCCAGGCCGGCCGCGGCCAGGACCGCGCCGATGACCATGAAGGGTTTGGGCCCGTACTTCGGCAGCAGCTGGGAGGTCAGTCCGGCGCCCACCGCGATGACCGCGCTGACGGGCAGGAAGGCCAGGCCCGCTTCGAGCGGGCTGAAGTCGAGCACGTTCTGCACGAAGAGGGTCAGGAAGAAGAACATGCCGAACATGGCCGCGGCGAGGGCCAGCATGATCCCGTAGGTGCCCGCCCGGTTGCGGTCGGCGAACATGTGCAGCGGGGTGATGGGCTGTTTCGAGCGGCGCTCGATCAGGATGAAGGCCGCGAGGAGCACCACCGCCGCCACGAAGGAGGCGATGGTCAGGCCGTCCCGCCAGCCGTCCTGTGCGGCGCGGATGAACCCGTACACGAGGGCGACCATGCCCAGGGTCGAGGTCAGGGCGCCGGCGAGGTCGAAGTGCCCGGGGTGGCGCTCGGACTCGCGGATGACGCGGGTGGCCGCCGCCGCGATCAGCAGGGCGATGGGGACGTTGACGAAGAACACCCAGCGCCAGTCCAGCCATTCGACGAGGACGCCGCCGGCGAGGAGGCCGATGGCGCCGCCGCCGGCCGAGACCCCGGCGAACACGCCGAACGCCCGGTTGCGGGCGGGTCCTTCGGTGAAGGTGGTGGTGATGAGGGCGAGGGAGGTCGGGGAGGCGATGGCGCCGCCGACCCCCTGCAGGGCACGGGCCGCGAGCAGTTGTCCGGAGTTCTGGGCCAACCCGCCGAGCAGGGAGGCCAGTCCGAAGAGCAGGACGCCGAAGATGAAGACCTTGCGCCGGCCGAGGATGTCGCCGACGCGGCCGCCGAGGAGCAGCAGGCCGCCGAAGGTCAGGGTGTAGGCGTTGACCACCCACGACAGGGTCGTCGTCGAGAAGTCGAGTGACTGCTGGATGTGCGGCAGTGCGATGTTCACGATCGTGATGTCGAGGACGATCATGAGTTGGCAGGAGGCGATGACGAACAGCGCGAGGCCGTTCCGGCTCCCTTGGACCGTGCCGTCGGTCCCGGTGGTGGTCGGCAGATCGTTCCGGTCCACCCTTCCGACGCTAGGCCCGTCGACCGGGGCCCACCACTCGAACGGTCCAGTGCGGGCCGACGGCCCTCCCCGGGACTGGGCCGGTGTTATTTCACATGTCACACTTCTGCCATGGACTCCTTCCTCCAGCTCTCCGCCCGGACCGGGCGCTTCACCTACGGCGCGCCCCGCGCCGCCGCCTTCGGAGCCGACGGACGGCTCCTGTACTTCCTGCGCTCCTCCGGCCCGGCCGACCCGGTGGACTCCCTCTGGGTCCTCGACACCGCGGACGGCACGGAGCGGCTCCTCGCCGACCCCGCCGTGCTCGCCCCCCGGGGCGGGGAGCTGCCCGCGGCCGAGCGCCGGCTGCGCGAGCGGATCCGCCTGTGGGCCCCCGGGATCGGCTCCTTCGCCCTGGCCGGGGACGGCCGCAGCGCCGTGTTCGCCCTGTACGGCAGGCTGCTGCGGGTCCGCGCCGACGCGGGCGCGGCCCCCGAGGAGCTGCCGGCCGCCGGGCCCGTCTTCGACCCGCGGCCCAACGCCGACGGCTCCCGGATCGCGTACGTCACGGGCGACGCCCTGCACACCGCCCCCGACGGCCGCCGGGTCAGCCCGCAGGACGGGGCCCGCTGGGGGGTGGCGGAGTTCGCCGCCGCGGAGGAGCTCGGCCGCTCCCGCGGCCACTGGTGGTCCCCGGACGGGGTGACCCTGCTGGCCGCCCGGGTGGCCGAGGGCGCCCTGCCGCGCCGCCACTTCGCCGATCCGGCGCACCCGGAGCGGGAGCCGGAGGAGTTCGCGTACCCGCAGGCGGGCGGCCCCAACGCCGACGTGCAGCTGTGGGTGCTGGGCCCCGACGGCGGCCGGGTGCGCCTGGAGTGGGACGCGCAGGCCTTCCCGTACGTGTCGGACGCCTCCTGGGAGTCCTCCGACGAGATCCTGCTGACGGTGCAGGACCGGCTCCAGCAGAACGTGCTGCTGCTCACCGCCGATCCGGCCACCGGCCGCACCCGCGAGCTCTCCCGCACCGTGCACCCGCACTGGGTGGACGCGCTCCCCGGCACCCCCGCCCGGCTGCCCGACGGCCGGATGCTGACCTCGGCGGACACCCCCGGCGGCGCGGCCCGCGCGCTGGCCGTGGACGGGAAGACGATCACCGGGGACGGGGTGCAGGTCCGGCGCGTGGTCGGGGTGCACGAGGGTGCGCTGCTGGTCGAGGCCGGCCTGCGGGACCCCTCGGAGCAGCAGCTGGTGCTGGTGGATCCGGGGACCGGCGCGGTCCGCCCGGTGGCCGACGGCCCGGGGGTGCACGCGGGCGCGGCCGGCGCGGGAGCCCTGCTGACCACCTCCAGCGGCCCCGACGGGATCCGGCGCACGGTCCGGACCGCGGACGGGCGCGAGCTGGAGCTGCGCGACCTGTCCGAACCGCTGCCGTACCGGGTGGCGCCCCGGCTGGAGCGGGTCACCGAGCACGGCCTGCCCACCGCCCTGGTGCTGCCCCGCCACCACGTGCCCGGCAGGCGCCTGCCCGTGCTCCTCGACGTGTACGGCGGCCCCGGCTACCAGGCGGTCGCGGCCGAGCCCCGGCGCTGGCAGCACCGGCAGTGGTGGGCCGACCAGGGCTTCGCGGTGGTCACCACCGACAACCGCGGCACCCCGTACGTCTCCCCCGCCTTCACCAGCGCCATGTACCGCGGGTTCTCCGCGGTGACCCTGGAGGACCAGATCGCGGCCCTCCGGGCGCTCGGCGACCGCCATCCGGACCTGGACCTGGGCCGGGTGGGCGTGCGCGGCTGGTCGTACGGGGGCTACCTGGCCGCGATGGGGGTGCTGCGCCGGCCCGACGTCTTCCACGCGGCCGTCGCGGGCGCCGCGCCCACCGACTTCCGGCTGTACGACACGGCCTACACCGAGCGCTACCTCGGCCTGCCGCAGGAGCACCCGGAGGTCTACGAGCAGGACTGCCTGATCGGTGACGCCCCGGCGCTGGAGCGGCCGCTGCTGCTGGTCCACGGGCTCGCGGACGACAACGTCCACCCGTCCCACACCCTGCGGCTCTCGCAGGCGCTGACGGACGCCGGGCGCCCGCACCAGCTGCTGGCCCTGCCCGGGGTGACCCATATGACCCCCGACGGCACGAACGAGAAGCTGGCGGCGCTCGAACGGGACTTCCTGCGCAGCGCACTGGCCTGATGCCCGCCGCCCGCCCGCCGGACCGCACCCGGCGCGGCGGGCCGCGGGCACGGGAAGGGGCCCCGGAGACGTCGCCGTCTCCGGGGCCCCTCTTTCTCTCCCCCTGGTTACCCCGTCAGTCCCCGGGGAAGTGGCAGGCCACCTCGCGGTTCTCTCCGGGCGAGGCGATCCGCAGCAGCGGCCGTTCGGTGCGGCAGACCTCCTGGGCCTTGGCGCAGCGCGGGTGGAAGGAGCAGCCCGGCGGCGGGGCGGCCGGGCTCGGCGGGTCCCCGAGCAGGGTGATCCGTTCGCGGCGGCGCTCGGCCGCCGGGTCGGGCAGCGGTACGGCGGACAGCAGCGCCCGGGTGTAGGGGTGCTGCGGGTCCCCGTACAGGGAGTGCTTGTCGCCGATCTCGACGATCCGGCCGAGGTACATCACGGCGACCCGGTCGCTGACCCGCTTGACCACGGACAGGTCGTGCGCGATGAAGACGTACGAGAGCCCGAGCTCGTCGCGCAGCCGTTCCATCAGGTTGACGATCTGGGCCTGGACGGAGACGTCGAGCGCGGAGACCGGCTCGTCGGCGACGATCAGGCGGGGGCTGGTGGCCAGGGAGCGGGCGATGCCGATCCGCTGGGCCTGGCCGCCGGAGAACTCGTGCGGGTAGCGGTCGATGTGCTCGGGGATCAGGCCGGTGAGCTCCATCAGCTCGGCGGCCCGCGTGCGGGCGTCCGCCGCGCTCCAGCCCTGGACCAGCAGCGGGTCGGAGATGATCCGGGCCACGGTCTGGCGGGGGTTGAGGGAGGAGTGCGGGTCCTGGAAGACCATCTGGAGGTGCCGGCGGTGGGGGCGCATGGCCCCCTGGGAGAGCCGGCTGATCTCCCGGCCGTCGAAGCGGATGCTCCCGGAGGTGGGCTCCAGCAGCCGGACGAGCATCCGGCCGGTGGTGGACTTGCCGCAGCCGGACTCGCCGACCAGGCCGAGGGTCTCGCCCGCCCGGAGGGTGAAGGAGACCCCGTCGACCGCCCGGACCGGGGCGCCGCGGCGGCCGGTGGCGGAGCGCCGGCCGGGGAAGGCCATGGTCAGGTCGGTGACCTCGAGCAGCGGGGGCGTTCCCGGCTCCTCCCCCTTCCGGGAGGCGGGGAGCTCGGCGGGTGCCGTGGTCATCGGGCTGCCTCCTGGACGGCGCCGGCGAAGTGGCAGGCCGTCATGCGTGCGGTGGCACCGTGCGGTGCGAACGGGGGCCGCTCGGTGCGGCAGCGGTCGCGCTCCTCCTCCGTACCGGCCGCCGCCCGGGCGCAGCGCGGGGCGAAGGCGCAGCCGGGGGCGGGGGCCAGCAGGGAGGGCGGGGAGCCGGGGATGGCCCGCAGCGGTGCGTCGTCGCTGTCGTCGAGCCGGGGCAGCGAGTCGAGCAGGCCGCGGGTGTAGGGGTGGGCGGGGGCGGTGAACAGCTCGTCGACCCCGGCCTGTTCGGCGGCCCGGCCGCCGTACATGACGAGGACCTCGTGGGCGACGCGGGCGACCACCCCGAGGTCGTGGGTGATCATGATGACGCCGAGTCCGCGGTCCTGCTGGATGCGGGCGATCAGTTCGAGGATCTGCGCCTGGACGGTGACGTCGAGGGCGGTGGTGGGCTCGTCGGCGATCAGCAGGTCGGGTTCGCAGGCCAGGGCCATGGCGATCATGGCCCGCTGGCGCATGCCGCCGGAGAACTGGTGCGGGTACTCCCCCGCCCGCCGGGCGGGTTCGGGGATGCCGACCTCGCCGAGCATGTCCACGGCGTGCTTGCGGGCGGCGGCCCGGCCGGCCCGGAAGTGGACGCGGTAGTGCTCGGAGATCTGCTCGCCGACCGTGTAGTAGGGGTGCAGGCTGGACAGCGGGTCCTGGAAGATCATCGCCATCCGGCGGCCCCGGAGCCGGGAGAGCTCCTTCTCGGGGGTCCCGAGGATCTCGCGCCCCTCCAGGGCGATGGATCCGGTGACCTCGGCGCCGCGGTGCAGGCCCATCACGGCGAGGGAGGTGACGGACTTGCCCGAGCCGGACTCCCCGACGATGCCGAGGGTGCGGCCGGACTCGACGGTGAAGCCGAGGGAGTCCACGGCGCGGACGGTGCCGCGCGGGGTGGTGAAGGCGACCCTGAGGTCGCGGACGGCGAGCAGGGGCGGTGCGGCCCCGGCGGACGCCGGACTGCCGGTCTGCGGTGCGGCGGTGGCCATCAGTACCTCACCCTCGGGTCGACGACGGCGTAGAGGAGGTCCACGACCAGGTTGGCGACGACGATGAAGAAGGCCGCGAGCAGGGTCACGCCGAGGACCACGGGCTGGTCGGAGTTGACGAGGGCCCCGTAGAAGAGCCTTCCGATGCCGGGGAGTCCGAAGATGGACTCGGTGATGACGGCGCCGGCGAGCAGTCCGCCGAGGTCCATGCCGAAGATGGTGAGGATAGGGGTCATCCCGGAGCGCAGCCCGTGCTTGACGACCACGGTCCGCTCGGGCATGCCCTTGGCGCGGGCGGTGCGGATGTACGGCTCGGCCATCGCCTCGATCATCGAACCGCGGCTCTGGCGGGCGTACATGGCCGCGTAGAGCAGGGCCAGGGCGGTCCAGGGCAGCAGCAGGTTGGAGGCCCAGCCGAGGGGGTTGTCCAGGAAGGGCTGGTAGCTGGGGTACGGCAGCAGGCCGGCGATCCGGATGACCCCGTAGATGAGCATCACGGAGGTGAAGTAGACGGGCAGGGAGGCCGCGGCGACCGCGCCGACCATCAGGGCCTTGTCGGTGGCGGTGTCCTTGCGCAGGGCCGCGGTGACGCCCGCGCCGAGGCCGAGCAGCAGCCACAGGGCGGCGGCGCCGACGGCGAGGGAGGCGGAGACCGGGAGCCGGTCCATGAGCAGGTCCCAGACGGGCAGGGAGTTCTCGTACGAGTAGCCCAGGCAGGGGAAGTCGCAGGCGACGGCGTACTGCCCGGTGCCGAGGGTGCGGCCGGTGAAGATGCCGGTGAGGAAGGTGCCGAACTGCTCCCACATCGACTTGTCGAGGCCGAGGTACTCGCGGACCACGGCGAGCCGCTCGGGGCTGCAGGTCTTCCCGCAGGCGTCGGCGGCGGGGTCGGAGGGCAGGACGTAGAAGATCAGGAAGGTGACGGCGGCGATGGCGAGCAGGACCCCGGTGAGGGCGAGCAGCCGGCGCGCGAGGTAGAGGATCACGTGCGGCCGCCCCTCGGGTCGAGGATGTCGCGCAGGGCGTCACCGAGCAGGGTGAAGGCGAGCACCGACAGGAAGAGGAAGGTGCTCGGGATGACGAAGTACATGGGGTCGGTCTCGTAGAAGGCGACGCTCTCGGCGATCATCTGCCCCCAGGAGGGGGTGGGCGGGCGGACGCCGACGCCGAGGTAGCTGAGGGCGGCCTCGGTGCTGATCATGCCGGGGATGAGCAGGGTGGTGTACGCGATGACGGGGCCGGAGACCCCGGGCAGGATGTCGCGGGTGAGGATCCGCCAGGGGCCGGAGCCGCCCACCCTCGCCGCGTCCACGTACTCGCGGTGCTTGAGGGAGAGGGTCTGGCCGCGGACCACGCGGGCGACCCCGGGCCAGCCGAAGACCCCGATGACGGCGGTCATCAGCACGATGCGGTTGACGTCCTTCGCCACCGACAGCATCGCGATCATGAAGATCAGCGAGGGGAAGGACATGGTGAGGTCCATGAGGCGGGAGAGCACGGCGTCCGTGCGCCCGCCGAAGTAGCCGGCGGCGATGCCGGCCGCGGTGCCCGCCAGCACCACGATCGCGGTGGCGGCGAAGGCGATGAGCAGGGAGACCTGGGCCCCGTGGACGACGCGGGCGAACAGGTCGCGTCCGGTGACGGGTTCGACGCCGAGCCAGTGCTCGGAGCTGATCCCGCCGAAGGAGCCCAGCGGGAGGCCGCCGAGGTAGGGGTCGACGGCGGTCTTGTCGAACTCCTCGGGGGACCAGCCGCCCAGGGCGCCCAGCCAGGGGGCGGTGAGGGCCATGAGGACGAAGAGGACGACGACGGAGAGGCTGATGCGGACGGCGGGGCGGCGGCGGAGTTCCCTCCGGGCGAGCTGCCAGGGGCTGCTGCCCGGAGGGACCGCCGCGGCCGGCGCGGTACCGGCTGCGGTGGTGGTCACGGCGACGGGTGGCTCGTGGGTCCGGGTGCTCAGCCCTGGCCCTTCGCGGGGTCCTTGAGGCCGATGGTGGCGTAGTCGATGGCGCCGCTCCACACCGGGTGGCCGAAGGCGCCGGCGATGTTGGTGCCGATCAGCAGGGGCTTGCGCTCCAGGACGACGGGGACGGCCGGGGCCTTCTGCATGATCTCGGCGTCGAGGTCGATCCAGCCCTGGCGGGCGAGCTGCGCGTCGTCGTAGGCGCTGATCTCGTCGATGCGCTTGATGGTCGCGTCGTCCTTGAACTGCGAGTAGTTGCCGCTGTTGCCCTTGACCTTGACGGTGCGGCCGTCGAAGACGAAGGGCAGGAAGGTGGAGCCGGACGGGTAGTCGGGGCACCAGCCGGCGAGGGTCATGTCGGGGGCGGTGGTGGTGTCGCCGATGACGTCGTAGAAGGCGCCCGGGTCGACGGTGTCGATGACGACCTCGATGCCGGCGCGGGACAGGCCCTGCTGGAGGGCCTCGGCGCGGGTCTTGTCGCCGGTGGAGACGGCCAGGGAGACCTTCAGCTTCTCCTTGCCCGCGGCCTTCAGGAGCTCCTTGGCCTTGGCCGGGTCACCCGCGGGGGCGATCTTGAGGGTGTCGGCCTGGACCCCGCCGGTGAGGGAGGAGGGCAGGTAGGCGGTGGCGATCTCGTTGAAGGCGGGGCCGCCGCCCGCGGTGACCATGGACTCCTTGTCCACGGCGTACTGGAAGGCCTGGCGGACCTGGGCGTTGTCGAAGGGCGCGCGCGAGGTGTTGAGCTGGAGCATGGTCGTACAGCCCTGGGACTCGGCCAGCAGGCGGGACTTGACCTCGGGCTTCGGGAGCACCTTGGGGGCGCTCTCGGGGCGCATGTTGGAGTAGGCGACGGCGGAGGCGTCCGGACCGGCGGAGGCGATGAGCCGGTCGTCGATCTGCCCGCCCTTGAGGCCCATCACGACCACGAACTTGTCCGGGTAGGCCTTGCGGACGGTGTCGGTGGCGGCGTCCCAGTGCTCGTTGCGGACCAGGACGAGCTTCTTGTCCCGGTCGTAGCTCTCGATCTTGTACGGGCCGGAGGAGAAGGGGCGGGAGTCGTACCCGGCGCCCTTCTCCTGGGCCTGCGGGACCGGGGAGAAGGTCGGCAGGGTGGCGGTGGCGGAGAACTCGGCGACCGGGCGGTTCAGTTCGAAGACGATGGTCTTGTCGTCGGGGGTCTTGACGGAGTCGAGGTGCTTGCCCTTCAGGGGGCCGGTGTAGCCCTTCGTGCCGGCGAGGTAGCGGGCCGCGTAGTCGGGGCCGCCGGTGAGGTCCGGGGAGAAGGACCGCTCGACGTTGTACTTGATGTCCTGGGCCTTGATCGGGGTGCCGTCCTCGTACTTGAGGCCGTCCTTGAGCGTGAAGGTCCAGGTGCGGCCGCCGTTGGAGGGCTTGCCGAGGTCGGTGGCGAGGTCGGGGACCAGTTCGCTGCCGGCCTTGCCGGGCTCGGCCTTGAAGGTGACCAGGGTGCGGTAGAGCAGGCGGGTACCGAAGTCCATCGCGGGCATCACCCAGTTGCGGGCCGGGTCCAGGTGGGAGAAGTCCTGGTTGGACAGGACCGTCAGGGTCCCGCCCTTGACCGGGGTGCCGCCGAGCACCTTGCCGTCGTTCGCCGCCGCCGGGTTCGCGGCGCCCTTGCCCGAGGGGGCCTTCGCCTTGGTGGGTTCGGAGCAACCCGAGACGCCGAGGGCCAGTGCGGCCACCAGCGAGGTGGCGAGGGCGAGTTGGGTGCGCTTGTTCATGGTCACTCCGGTCATTCCAGGGAAGGGCTGATCTGCGATGTGACCGGTAACATAGTAATGTGAAATTGTACTGACAAGACCCCTGCGGCCTCGTTATCCAGCCGTGTCCCAATGCGGACGACCGCAACGCACTTGGGGCCCGGACCGTTACGGTCCGGGCCCTGCGCGTGCGCGGGTACGGGGTGCCGCTACGCCGAGCGGCTGCTGCCGCCCAGGGGCCGCGCGGCCCCCTTGCCGACCGGCTCGTCGCGCCCCTCGGCCCACAGGGACCGCACGTGCCCCAGGTGCCTGCGCATACAGGCCTCCGCGCCCTCGGCGTCGCCGGCGAGCATGAGGTCCAGCAGTTCCAGGTGCTCCTCGGCCGAGGCCACCAGCAGACCGGCCTCGTCGAGGCCCGTCAGCCCGTACAGGCGGGAGCGCTTGCGCAGGTCGCCGACCGTCTCCACCAGCCGCTCGTTGCCGCACAGGCCCAGCAGGGTGAGGTGGAAGCGGCGGTCCGCCTCCAGGTAGCCGATGAGGTCGTGCGCACGCGCGTTGCTCACGATCTCCTCGGCGATCGGCCGCAGCGCCTCCAGCTGCTCGGGCGCCGCGATCCGGGTCACCACCCCGATGGTCGGCACCTCGATGAGGGTGCGCAGTTCGGTGTACTGGTCGAGGTCGCGCTCGCTGACCTCCGTGATCCGGAAGCCCTTGTTGCGGACCGGCTCGACCAGTCCCTCGCGGGCCAGGTCGAGCATCGCCTCGCGCACCGGGGTGGCCGAGACCCCGAGCTCCGCGGCCAGGCCGGGAGCGGAGTACACGCTGCCCGGGCGCAGCTCACCCGCTATCAGGGCCGCGCGGAGGGCGTGACCGACCTGGTCGCGCAGCCGCTCCTGGGCCTTGATGAGACTGTGCTGCTTCAGGTCACCCATCGCATTTCCTCCGAGAATTCGCAGAGGAACAGCGTACAATGTCACGTTTCGCTGTCCGCCCCGGCGGCGAGGTACACCGCCACCGCCACGGCCAGATCCTCCCAGGCCATCCCCACGCTCTTGAAGAGCCGCGGGGCGCCCGTTGATCCGGACGGTCCCCTTCCGGCGACCAGGTCGGCGAGGGTTCCGGCCACGTGCCCCGGGCCGATGGCCCCCTCCGCCTCGGGGATCAGGAGGTCCCCGGCCTCGCGCAGGGCGGCGGCCCGGGACTCCACGTACACCGCGGCGCGCCGGACCAGGGCCGTGTCCGTCTCCCGGGCGTCCGGCTCGTGGGAGCCCACGGCGACCACCGCGGCCCCGTCGGCCACGAGCCGCCCGTCGAAGAGGGGTTCGCGGGCGGTCGTGCAGCAGAGCACGAGGGCGGCGCCGGCCACGTCGGCGGGGGTGCCGGTGCGGGCGTCCACGCCCAGGCCCCGGGCGTGGGCGGCGAGCGCCTCGCCCGCGGCCCGGTTGCGGGCCACCACCACGAGCTCGGAGACCTCCCGCACCGTGCGGACGGCCTCCAGGTGCCCGTACGCCTGCGGGCCGGATCCGAAGAGGACGGTGCGCAGCGGGCCGGGGGCCGCGAGGTGCCGGACGGCGAGGGCGGAGACCGCCGGGGTGCGCAGGGCCGTGAGGGCGGCCCCGTCGAGCAGCGCGAGGGGCTGGAGGGTGGCCCCGTCCAGCAGCAGGTAGCTGCCGGTGATCCGGGGCAGCCCCAGGGCCGCGTTGCCCGGCGCCACCCCGGCGGTCTTCACCCCGGCGTACCCGCCCGCGGCGGCGGGCATGAGCAGCAGCTCGCCGGCGGGTACGGGCAGGGCGGTCCGGTGCGGGCAGGTCTCGGGGTCGAGCCCGCCGCGCAGCATGCCGGCCAGGGCCTCGACCGCGGCGGCGGGCCCGACGAGCGATGCGATCTCGGCGGCGCCGAACAGCGCCAGGTCCTTCACCGCGCCGGGGCCGGTCACAGCAGGAACCCGGTGCCGAGGCTGTCGTGCGGGTCGAGTACGAAGGCGTGCTCGCCCGTCCGGTACGCGGTGCCGGTGACCTCGGTGACCCCGCCGCCCAGGATCCGGCCGGTGAAGACCGTGCCCGCGACGGACTCGTGCAGGAGGTCCTCGCCGGGGCCCATGATCCCGTCCTCAGCCAGCAGGGCGAGCCGGGCGGAGGTGCCGGACCCGCAGGGGGACCGGTCGATCTGGCCGTCGGCGAAGACGGTCACGTTGCGCTGGTGCGGGCCGAAGGGGGTCGCGGGCAGGTCCTCGTACAGGACCACTCCGTAGACCCCCGACAGGAGCGGGCTCTCCGGGTGCCAGGTCCCGGGGTGGGTGGCGAGGGCCGCGCGGATCTCCTGGCCGGCGCGGACCAGCTGGGGCAGGGCCTCCTTGGTCACCGCCAGCCCGAGGGCGCGGGCGGGGACGGAGGCGTAGCAGGCGCCGGCGTGCGAGATGTCCACTTCGGCGATGCCGAGCGAGGTGGCGACGGGCACCTTGCGGGCGGTGACGCGGGCGGGGACGTTGCGGAAGGTCACCCCGGTGGTGCGGCCCTCCGTACGGTGCACGGTGGCGGTGACCCGCCCGGAGGGCACGTCGATGCGGACCTGGGCGCTGCCCTCGTCGGGGGCGGCGACGAGCCCGCTGTCCACGGCCCAGGCGCCGAGCGCCATGGTGCCGTGCCCGCAGGCGGTGGAGAACCCGTCCTTGTGCCAGAACAGCACGCCGAGGTGGGCCCCGTCGTCGTCCGGGGGCACGAGGAAGCCGCCGTACATGCCGGCGTGTCCGCGCGGTTCGCGCACGAGCAGGCGGCGTACGTCGTCCAGCGGGCCGCGCCGGGGGGCGGTCCCGGACCCGCCGGGCCCGATGGCGGTGGCGCAGCGCTCGGCGACGGTGTCCCCGGGGACGGGGGGCAGCCCCTCGGTGACGATCCGGAAGGGCTCGCCCGCCGTGTGGTAGTCGGTGGTGCGCACCACGGCGGGTGCGGGGGGCAGGCTCACAGGAGGAAGCCTCCGGGGAAGGGGTCCGTGGGGTCGAGGAAGTACTGGGCGGTGCCGGTGATCCAGGCCCGGCCGGTGACGGTCGGGACCACGGCGGGGAGGCCGCCGACGGTGGTCTCGCCGACCAGGCGGCCGGTGAACTCGGTGCCGATGAAGGACTCGTTGACGAAGTCCTGTCCGAGGGCGAGCTCGCCGCGGGCGTGCAGCTGGGCCATCCGGGCGGAGGTGCCGGTGCCGCACGGGGAGCGGTCGAACCAGCCGGGGTGGATGGCCATCGCGTGCCGGGAGCGCGCGGCGTCGGAGCCGGGGGCCGCGAGGTAGACGTGCTTGACCCCGGCGATGCGGGGGTCCTCGGGGTGCACCGGGCGGTGCGCGGAGGAGTTGATCGCGTCCATCACCGCGAGCCCGGCCTTGACCAGCTCCTCCTTGCGGGCCCGGTCGAAGGGCAGCCCGAGGTCGTCGAGTTCGACGAAGGCGTAGAAGTTGCCGCCGTACGCGAGGTCGTAGGCGATCTCGCCGAAGCCGGGCAGCTCGGTCTTCAGGCCGAGGCCCACGCAGAAGGCGGGGACGTTGGTGAGGGTGACGGAGGTGGCCGCCCCGTCCTCGACCTGCACGTCCACGCTGACGAGTCCGGCGGGGGTGTCCAGGCGGACGGTGGTGACCGGTTCGGTCACCGGCACCATGCCCGTCTCGACGAGGACGGTGGCGACCCCGATGGTCCCGTGCCCGCACATCGGCAGCAGCCCGGAGACCTCGATGTAGAGCACCCCGCAGTCGGCGTCGGGGCGGGTGGGCGGCTGCAGGATGGCCCCGCTCATCGCCGCGTGCCCGCGGGGCTCGTACATGAGCAGGGTCCGCAGCCGGTCCATGTGCTCCATGAAGTGGAGCCGCCGCTCGGCCATGGTGGCGCCGGGGATGACCCCCACGCCGCCGGTGATGACGCGGGTGGGCATGCCCTCGGTGTGCGAGTCCACCGCGTGGTAGACGTTGCGGGTGCGCACGGGGGTCGCCTCCTCTCCTCGACGGCCCGCGGGTCCGTCCGCGGGGCCTTGCCTGGTTCTTCCGCTGGGTGCTGCTGGGTACTGCCGGGTGATGGTGCTGCTGCGGGATCCTCCCCTGCGCGGACCGGCGGCCCGGCGCCGGGGCCCGGCTCAGTTGTGGCCGTCCGCCAGGGCCTTCTCGGTGGCGGCGCGGACCGAGGCCTCGACCTCGCCGGTGAGCGGGAAGCGCGGCGGGCGGGTGGCGCCCCCGGGGCGGCCCGCGAGGTCCATCGAGAGCTTGATGGCCTGGACGAACTCGGTCTTGGAGTCCCAGCGCAGCAGGGAGTGCAGGGACTTGTAGAGCGGCAGCGCGGTCTCCAGGTCCCCGGCGACGGCGGCGCGGTAGAGGGTGGCGCAGGACTGCGGGAGGGCGTTGGGGTAGCCGGCGATCCAGCCGACGGCCCCGGCGAGGGCGAGCTCCAGCAGGACGTCGTCGGCGCCGATGAGCAGGTCGAGGCCCGGGGCCAGCTCGCCGATCTCGTAGGCGCGCCGGACGTCGCCGCTGAACTCCTTGACGGCGACGATGCTGCCGTCGGTGTACAGGCGGGCGAGCAGGCCGGGGGTGAGGTCGACCTTGGTGTCGATCGGGTTGTTGTACGCGACGACGGGGACGCCGGCGGCGGCCACGTCGGCGTAGTGGGCGCGGACGGTCGGCTCGTCGGCGCGGAAGGCGTTCGGCGGCAGCAGAAGGACGGAGCCGCAGCCCGCCTCGGCGGCCTGCTCGGCCCAGCGGCGGGACTCGGCGCTGCCGTAGGCGGCGACGCCGGGCATGACGCGGTCGCCGTGGCCGGCGGCCTCGACGGCGGTGGTGACGACGCGGGCGCGCTCCTCGTCGGTGAGGGTCTGGTACTCGCCGAGCGAGCCGTTGGGTACGACTCCGTCGCAGCCGTTGGCGATCAGCCAGGCGACGTGCTCGGCGTAGGCGTCGTAGTCGACGGAGAGGTCTTCCCGCAGCGGTAGCGCGGTGGCGACCATGATGCCGTGCCAGGGGCGGATGCGCTCGGGGGTGGACGCGAGGGTCATGGCAGGTGTCTCCCTAGTGTGGTGTGTGACATTTTACTGGTGCCTGTACGTCGGCCACAAGGGCCCGACGCCCCTGATCAGCAGTCGGCAGGGGGAGCGGGGGAAGGTTCCGGGGGGCCCGCGGGGCCGGAGGGGGCGCAGGCGGGGGCTTCGGCCGGCAGGGAGGCCAGGTGGGCGAGCGGCACCGGGCAGGACAGCGGGCGGCGGTCGGCGGCCGGCTCGCAGCCCGCCAGGGCGGCGACGGCCTGTCCGCACATGCGGCCCTGGCACCAGCCCATCCCGGCGCGGGTCAGCAGTTTGACGGTGCGCTCGTCGCCGGCCCCGAGCTCCTCGACGGCCTCGCGGATGCGCCCGGCGGGCACCTCCTCGCAGCGGCACACGTCCGTGTCCTCGCGCAGCCAGCCGGTCCAGCCGGGGCCGGGCCGGTGGGCTACGCCCATGGCCGCGGCGAAGGCCCGCAGCCGGGCCCGGCTGCGCAGCAGCGCGGCGGGGACCGCGCGGCCGGCCACGGAGCGGGCGGCGATCTCCCCCTCCACCAGGGCCAGCTGGGCGCCTCCGATGCCGCCGGTCTCGCCCGCGGACCAGATCCCGGGCACCGAGGTGCGCTGGGCCCCGTCGAGGACCAGGGCGGCGGTGCCGTCGGGGGCGGCGGCGGTGGCGCAGCCGAGTCCGGTGGCCAGTTCGAGCTGCGGGACGAGCCCGTGGCCGACGGCCAGGGCGTCGCAGGGGATGCGCCGGCCGGTGCCGGGCACCGGGCGCCAGTCCCGGCCGAGCCGGGCGACGGTGACGGCCTCGACGCGGTCGGTGCCGTGGGCCTCGGTGACGGCGTGCCGGGTCAGGAGCCGGACGCCGTGGCGCAGCAGGGCGCTGCCGTACACGGCGCCTTCGGCGAGTTTGGCGGGGTTGCGCAGCAGGGCCGGGATCCGGCCGGCGTACCCGGTGTACGAGCCGGCCTCGGCGACGGCGGGCACCCTGGCCCCGGCGGCGGCGAGGGAGCCGGCCACGGCGAGCAGCAGCGGGCCGCTGCCGGCCACGACCACCCGGCGGCCGGGCAGCACGAGGCCGGACTTGAGCATGGCCTGGGCGCCCCCGGCCCCGACCACCCCGGGCAGGGTCCAGCCGGGGAAGGGCAGCTGGCGCTCGTACGCGCCGGTGGCGAGGAGGACGGCGCGGGCGCGGACGGTCGCGGGGCGCTCCTCGGGGCCCGCGACGGCGTGCAGCACCCAGCCCGTCCCCGACGGCCCCGCCGGGCCGCCGGGGCGGGCCGCCTCGGGGAGAACGGTCCAGACGTGGTGGGAGGGCAGGTAGGAGATGCGGCCGGCGGACTCGTGGGCGCGCAGCTGCCGTTCGCGGGTGGCGAAGGCCTCCCAGCCGTGGTGCAGGGCCTCGGGGCGGGCGGCGCCGAGGGCGGGGTCGGGGTGGCGGTAGAACTGGCCTCCGGGGCGCTCCCCCGCGTCCAGGACGGTGACGCGCAGACCCAGGTCCGCGGCGGTGACGGCGGCGGCGAGCCCGGCGGGTCCGGCGCCCACGACGGCGAGGTCGGCGGCGGCGGGGCCGGCGGCGGCGCGGCCGGGCTCAGACGGCGAGTTCGCCATGGCCGGTCCCTTCCTGGGTGGTGACGGTGTCCCCGGGGCGGGCGGGGACGAGGCAGGCGCGCTGGTTGGGCTGCCCGTTGACGGTGACGAGGCAGTCGTAGCAGCTGCCGATCCCGCAGAAGGCGCCGCGCGGGGCGCCGCCCTGGCGGGTGGTGCGCCAGGCGAGGATGCCGGCGCCCCACAGGACGGCGGCGACGGTCTGGCCCGACTGGGCGGGCAGCGGCCGGCCGTCGAAGTCGAGGGTGAACTCCGTCTGGGCGGCGCCCCCGACGAGGTCGCGCGGGTGGCTCATCGGGCAGCTCCGTCAGCTCGGTGGGAGGGCTCCGCGGCGGGGGCTGCGGCGGCCCCGTCGCCGAAGCGCTCGGGGCGGAACGGGCGGGCGTCCAGGTCCCGTTCGGCTCCGGTGAGGAACTGGGCGAGGAGGAGGCCGGTGCCCGGGGCCAGGCCGATGCCCGCGCCCTCGTGCCCGCAGGCGTGGTAGAGGCCCGGGACCCGCGGGTCGGGCCCGATGGCGGGGAGGTGGTCGGGCAGGTAGGGGCGGAAGCCGTGGTAGGTGCGCATCGCGCGGACCCGGGCGAGCACCGGGAACAGCGCGGCCGCCTGGCCGGCCAGCCGGCGCAGGGCCTCGGTGGACAGTCCGCGCTCGAAGCCGACCCGCTCGCGGGTGGCCCCGATCAGGACCGGCCCGGCGGGGGTGCCCTCGACCACGGCCGAGGACTGGAGGGCGGCGGAGTCGCTGGCCACGTCCGCGATGTAGTCGGCGGCGTAGACCTTGTGGCGCACGACCTGCGGCAGCGGTTCGGTGACCAGGACGAAGCCCCGGCGGGGCAGTACGGGCAGGCTGGTGCCGGCGAGTGCGGCGATCCGGCCGCCCCAGGTGCCGGCGGCGTTCACCACGGCGGGGGCGAGCAGTTCGCCGCGGGTGGTGCGGACCCCGCGGAGCTGCCCGCCGGGTCCGGTCAGGAATCCGGTGACCTCCTCACCGAGGTGGCGGGCGGCTCCGGAGGCGTGCAGGAGCCGGGCCGCCGCCTGGGCGGGCTGGACCTGGGCGTCCTGGGGGTAGTGGAAGCCGCCGGCGAGGCCGGGGGCCAGGTGCGGCTCCAGTGCGTGCAGGGCGTCGGCGGCGATCTCCCGGGCGTCGACGCCCGCGGCGCGCTGGCCGTCCGCGAAGGCCCGCAGGGCCTTCAGGGTGGCCTCGTCGGGCGCCACGACGAGGCCGCCCTTCGGCTCGTACTCGGTCTCCGGTGGGAGGACCCCTGGTTCCGCGGCCAGCTCGTGCCACAGTCGGGTGGACAGCAGCGCGAGGTCGAGCTCGGGGCCCGCCTCCTTGTCGGAGACGAGCAGATTTCCTTCCCCGGCACCGGTCGTGCCGCCCGCGACGGGGCCGCGGTCGACTACGGCTACGGAGAGTCCGGAGCGGCCCGCGAAGTACGCGCAGGCGGCTCCGACGACGCCGGCGCCGATGATGACGGCGTCCAGGGAGTGTCTGTTGGGCACGACAGTAATATGTCACATTCTTCTGGGGGATCCAAGGGCGCACCGGGAGGGTGCGGCGGTACGGTGCGGCCGGCCCCGCCCCCGTGGCGCCGGGGCCGGCCGCACCCCTGCATCAGCCGCGCAGCGGGCCGTCACAGGAGTAGGAGGACGTGCCCGCCTTGTTGGTGCTCCAGATCTCGACCGGCCCGAAGGAGCAGTTCATGTCGGCCAGGTTGTTGGACACCGCGCCCGCCCGGTCGAGGATGAAGTAGTCCACGGTCTCGGACATGTCCTTGAAGACCTGGTCGGGGTTGCGGAAGTTCGACAGGTTCGCCGTGATCCGGCCCGTGCAGACGAAGCGGCGCTTGCCGGGCTCGCCGTTCTCGACGCAGTCGGGGTTGTTGTACGTCGCCTGGTGGAAGCTCGTCTTGACCGCGGCCAGGGAGGAGTCCCGCAGCTGGTCGACCGGGGTGAAGGTGGTGTTCGGGACGTACAGGTCCTCCACCTTGGCGATCTGGGCGTCCAGGAAGCGGTCGTAGTCCCGCTGGAGGTAGGAGTCCCCGCCCAGCCGGCCCCGCCATGCGTCGAAGGCCGCCGGGTCGTCGGCCCGCAGGTGGCGGTACATCTCCTGGAGCAGCGAGGGCCGCTGGGCCCACAGGAACTCGAAGAAGGTGCCGGCGTAGCTGTAGAAGCGGAAGCCGTCGCCGTCGTAGGTGGCGTTGAGCAGCTGCTCCACCGTCATCCGGGGGCCGCCGCCCGCGGTGTCGTTGATGATGCTCTTGACCAGCGACTTGCGCACGGCGATGCCGTTGTCGCGGGTGGCGCCGTCGAAGAACTCCGCGGTGCCCTCGTCCATCGCCGTGGTGCGGTCGCCCTGGTACCACTCGCCCTGGCCGAAGAAGCCGGGGACGGCGAAGCGGCCGTTGAGGTAGTGCACGTACTCGTGGCGGAAGAGCTCCTCCAGCGTGAGCGAGGAGTCCTGCGGCACCCGGCGCTGGTAGGTGTAGAAGGTCGCGCCGCGCTCGATGTAGACGCCGCCGTTGTTGGTGCCCATGCCCGTGAGCACCGGGTGGTAGTTGACGTAGTCGGCGCGCGAGCCGTACAGCACGATGTTCAGCGTGGAGTTGGGGTCCCCGGCCAGCGGCTGGTCGGTGCCGATCACGCGGTGGAACTGCGCCTTGACCCGCTTGCTCGCGTAGTACAGCTGGTCGACGGTGGCCTTGTCGAGGCCGGTGCGGACCTTGATGGCCCCGCTGTCGTACGTGTACGTGTACGGGAAGAGCTGCGCCTCGATGTCCGCCTTGCACACGCCGTACGGCTTGCAGGCGTCGAACCAGTTGAGCCACGAGACCACCTTGGCCCAGGGCTCGCTGCCCGCGCCGAAGGTGTTCTTCGTCGTGGCGAGCAGCGGGCCGAGGTCGGCCACGACCGCGTCGCGCAGCGCGGGGATCTCGCCGAGGCGGCCGAACTCCAGGATGGCGTCGCGGGCCACCCACTCGTTGGCGGTGCCCTTGAGGTGGGTGTAGCCGCCGAAGGCCTTCAGGGTGGCGCGGAAGGACGGGTCCGCGGTGACCGCGGCGTGGAAGGCGGCGTCCTGGTTGCCCGAGTAGGTGCCCAGGTAGCTCACGGAGAGTCCGGCGAGCGCGGCGCCGGCCCAGGCGGCGTCGTGGTGGGTGGCCGGGTGGTTCGGGTCCATGGTGGCCATGACCCGCTTGATGAGGTCGAGCTGGTGGTGGCGCAGGCCCTTGGAGCTGGCGGCGTAGAGGGCCTCGCGCAGGGTGTTGGCGTTGGTGCGGGTGACGTCGAAGGTGCGGGCGGCGCTGCCGAAGTCGGCCACCGCGCGGCGGATGGTCTCGACGGTCGGGGCGTCGCTCACGTCGATCTCGCCGCGCGAGAAGTCGTGGTAGGCGACGGCGTGGAGGTAGGTGAACATCTCCTCCAGGTTGCTGCCGTTCCTGCCGTCGTGGTTCGCGGAGAGGCTGGATATGCGGCGGGCGACGGCCTGGACGTGTGCGTCGGACATGACGGGCGCCAGGCGCGCGTCCCAGGTCCAGATGATGTCGCGCAGACAGCCGTCGGCCTTGACGGCCGGGTCGGCGAGGAAGTCCGCGAAGCGCTCGGGCGACAGGCCCGTGACCCCGTCGAGGGTGCAGGCGACCCCGGCGGCGGTCTGGCCGGCGGCCGCCGCGAGGCCCGCCTTGAGCTGGGCCTTCGGCTTGGCCTTGGCCTTCGTCTGCGGGCCGGCCACGCGGCCGGCGGTCAGGTCGCCGGGGGTCTGGGCCGGGGCGGCCTTGACCTTGGGGGCATTGGCGAAACGTTCCACCTCGTCGAACGGGTTGGCGTGCGTCTCGGCGGCGGGGGCCTGGCGGCCGGCGAAGGTGGCGGGGGCCTTCGCGGCGGGGGCCTTGGCGGCCTGCGAGGAGTCGGCGGCCTGGACGGCCTGGCCGGCGGAGGCGACGAGGGTGGCCGCGATGGCGGCGGCGAGGAACGACGTGCGCACGGCACTGTGCTTGGACACCAATAACTCCTGGTGGGAGGGGGAGGTGGGGGAGGTGCTACTGCTCGAACATCCCTGCATCACCGGGCACTTGACGGGGATGAGTGCGCCGCGATGTGAGCTGTAACATAGTAATGTGAAATTGCACTGACAAGCCCTGTGCATGCCCCGTTTTCCGGAGCTTCACATTCCGCCACCTGGCGCCGTCACTGAGAGGGTCCTCGTGACCGACCATCCGTCCCGGCTCACCATAGGCAGTCACGATCTGCCCGTATCACCCGAGTTGTCGGCGTTCATGGCCACCGGCTGGGCCGCCTCCCCGCTGCCCGGCGACGCCCGCACCGCCGCACGCGGTGTCACCCCCGCCCGCCGCACCCGGCTCTCCCGGCGCTTCCCCGGGGAGCGGCTGATCGTCCCGGCCGGGGAGTTGAAGGTCCGCTCGAACGACTGCGACCACCGCTTCCGCCCGCACAGCGCGTACGCCTGGCTCACCGGGCTGACCGGCGAGGACCAGGTCGGGCACGTGCTCGTCCTGGAGCCCGCCGGGCCGCACGGGCACGAGGCCGTCCTCTACCTGCGCCCCCGCTCCCCGCGCACGGGCGGGAACGAGGAGTTCTACCGCGACCGCCGCTACGGCGAGTTCTGGGTGGGCCGCCGCCCCGACCTCGCCGAGGCCGAGCGGCTGACCGGCATCCGCTGCGAGCACCTCGACCGGCTCGGCGACCCCGGTGCCCAGCCCGGCCGCACCGCCGGCACCGACCCCGGGCTGGACGCCGCCCTCTCCGAACTGCGCCTGGTCAAGGACGCCTGGGAGGTCGGCCAGCTGCAACTGGCCGTGGACCACACCGCCGCGGGCTTCGAGGACGTCGTACGCGCCCTGCCCGCGGCCCTCGCGCACGGGCGCGGGGAGCGCTGGATCGAGGGGGTCTTCGGACTGCGCGCCCGCGCGGAGGGCAACGGCACCGGGTACGACACCATCGCCGCCTCCGGCGCCCACGCCTGCGTCCTGCACTGGATCCGCAACGACGGCCCGCTGGACCGCGGCGAACTGCTGCTGCTCGACGCGGGCGTGGAGACCGACACCCTCTACACCGCCGACATCACCCGCACCCTGCCCCTGTCGGGCCGCTTCTCCCCCGTCCAGCGGCAGGTGTACGAACTGGTCCTGGCCGCGCAGGAGGCCGGCATCGCGGCCCTGCGCCCCGGCGCGAGCTTCCGCGACTTCCACCGGGCGGGCATGCGCGTGATCGCCGACGGGCTGGCCGAGTGGGGCGTGCTGAAGGACGCCGGGGGCGACCTGTACCGCCGCTACACCCTGTGCAGCAGCGGCCACATGCTCGGACTCGACGTCCACGACTGCGCGAAGGCGCGCGCCGAGACGTACCTGGACGGGGTGCTGGAGGAGGGCCAGGTCCTCACGGTCGAACCGGGCCTGTACCTCCAGCCCGACGACGAGACCCTCCCCGCCGCCCTGCGCGGCATCGGCGTCCGCATCGAGGACGACCTCGTGATCACCGCGGACGGGGCGCGCCTGATGTCCGGCGCGCTGCCGCGCACGGTGGCGGGCATCGAGGAGTGGATGGGGACCCTGCTGGAGGGCTGAGCCGGGCGGGGAGCGACGGCCGGGGGGCCGCCGCTCCCCGCCCCGCCCCCTGCCCTCCCCTGCCCGCCGTCAGTCCAGTACGGCGATCCCGTCCAGCTCCACCACCGCCTGCTCGTCCCACAGCCGGGTGGCGCCGATCACGGCCATCGCCGGGTAGTCCCGGCCCGCCAGCCGCCGCCAGATCCGGCCCAGTTCGGGCGCATGGGCGCGGTACGCGGCCACGTCGGTGGCGTACACGGTGACCCGGGCCAGGGCGGCCGGGGTGCCGCCCGCCGCCGCCAGGGCGGCCAGGAGGTTGCCGAGCGCGGTCTCGAACTGCTCGGGGAGGGTCTCCCCCACCAGCTTGCCGGCGGGGTCCAGCGCGGTCTGCCCGGCCAGCAGCACCAGGCGGCTGCCGGTGGCGCAGACGGCGTGCGAGAAGCCGGTGGGCGGGGAGAGTTCGGGCGGGTTGATCCGTTCCAGGCTCATCGGTACGGCTCCTTGCGGGTCGGTCGGGGCGTCGTACGGGCGCGGGCGGGGCACCCGGGTGCGGGCGCGTCCGGTCAGCGGTACAGCTCGCGCGCGATGATCGTCCGCTGCACCTCGCTGGCCCCCTCGTAGATCCGCGGGGCCCGCACCTCGCGGTAGAGGTGTTCGAGCAGGTGGCCGCGCTGGAGGGCCCGGGCGCCGTGCAGCTGTACGGCGTGGTCGACCACGTACTGCGCGGTCTCCGTGGCCAGCAGCTTCGCCATCGCCACCCGCCGCGGGACGTCCGCCGCCCCGCCGTCGTACGCCCCCGCCGCCGCGTACACGAGCAGCCGGGCGGCCTCGGTGCGGGTGGCCATCTCCGCCACCCGGTGGGCCACCGCCTGGAGGTCGCCGAGCACCCCGCCGAAGGCGGTCCGGTCCGCCGTGTGCCGGACGGTGGCGTCGAGGGCCGCCTGCGCCATGCCCACGGCGAAGGCCCCGACGCTGGGGCGGAAGAGGTTGAGGGTGTCCATGGCCACGCGGAAGCCCCGGCCCGGTTCCCCCAGCAGGTCCTGCGGACCCACCGGCACCCCGTCGAAGGACAGGGCGCCGATGGGGTGCGGGGAGAGCATCTCCAGGGGCTCCCCGGCCAGCCCGGGGCGGTCCGCCGGAACCAGGAAGGCGGTGACCCCGCGGGCCCCGGCGGCCTCGTCCGTGCGGGCGAAGACGGTGTAGAAGTCGGCCTCGGGGGCGTTGGAGATCCAGCGCTTCTCCCCCGTCAGCCGCCAGCCGGCGCCGTCCCGTGCGGCCCGCAGGGCCAGCGCGGCGGCGTCCGATCCGGCCCCGGGCTCGCTGAGCGCGAAGGCGGCCACCGCCCGCCCGGCCCGCACCTGCGGAAGCCAGCGCTCCCGCTGGGCGTCCGTACCGGCGCTGAGGACGGGGCGGGCGCCCAGGCCCTGGAGGGCGAGGGCGGTCTCGGCCTCCGTACAGGCGTAGGCGAGGGATTCGCGCAGCAGGCACAGGTCCAGGGCGCCGGAGGTGAACAGCCGGTCCAGCAGGCCGGTTTCGCCGAGGGCCGCGAGCAGGGGGCGGTTGACGCGGCCGGGTTCGCCCTTGTCGGCGAGCGGGCGCAGGCGTTCGGCGGCGAGGGTGCGCAGCTGCGCGCACCACTGTTCCTGTGCGGGCTCCAGGGCGAAGGCGAACGGCATCGCGGCCTCTTCCACTCGGGTGAGTTCTATCGCGTCCTGTTGACTGTCGTCACTGCCACGATACGCTCCTTGTGCGACCGCACGGCCGGCCCCACCCCGCTTTTCCGGAGATTCCCGGCGTTCCCCGGAGCTTCCCGGATCCCGGACCGTCGCAAGGGGGCGTACCCGCCTTGGAGCTCAAGCCTTCCGCACACGCCGACACCTTCGCCCGCGACCACCTGCCGCCGGCCGAGGAGTGGCCCGAGCTGATCTTCCCGCTGCCCGAACTGTCCTATCCGGACCGGCTGAACTGCGGGGCGGAGCTGCTGGACGCCACCGTCGCCCGGTTCGGCGCGCACCGCCCGGCCTTCCGCACCGCCGACGGCGGGGTGTGGACGTACGGGCAGCTGCAGGCCCGCGTGGACCGCATCGCGCACGTGCTCACCGCGGACCTGGGCGTGGCCCCCGGCAACCGGGTGCTGCTGCGCGGGCCGACCGGGCCCTGGCTGGCCGCCTGCTGGCTGGCGGTGATGAAGGCGGGGGCCGTCGCGGTGACCGTACTGGCCCAGCAGCGGGCGCAGGAGCTGGCGACGGTGTGCGGGATCGCGCGGGTCACGCACGCACTGTGCCACGTCTCCGCGCTGGACGACCTGACCCGGGCGGGCGTGCCGGGGCTGCGCGTGACCCCGTACGGCGGGGACTCGCCGGGGGACCTGCTGGTGCGGTCGGCCGGGAAGAGCGGCCGCTATCCCGCGGTGGCGACCTCCGCCGACGACGTGGCGCTGATCGCCTTCACCTCCGGGACCACCGGGCGGCCCAAGGGGTGCATGCACTTCCACCGGGACGTGCTGGCCGTGGCGGACACCTTCTCCTCGCGGGTGCTGCGGCCCCGGCCCGACGACGTGTTCGCGGGCAGCCCCCCGCTCGGGTTCACCTTCGGGCTCGGCGGGCTGGTGGTCTTCCCGCTGCGGGCGGGGGCCTCGGCGCTGCTGCTGGAGCAGGCCGGCCCGCGGCAGCTGCTGCCCGCGCTGGCCGAGCACCGGGTGTCGGTGCTGTTCACGGCCCCGACGGCGTACCGGGCGATGCTCGACGAGCTCGACCGCACCGCCGGCTCCGGCCCGCCCCCCGACCTGAGCGGGCTGCGCCGCTGCGTGTCGGCGGGCGAGAACCTGCCCGCGGCCACCTGGGAGGCCTGGCGGGCCCGCACCGGCCTGCGGATCATCAACGGCATCGGCGCCACCGAGCTGCTGCACATCTTCATCTCGGCCGCCGACGAGGAGATCCGCCCGGGCACCACGGGCCGCCCGGTCCCCGGCTGGCAGGCCCGGGTCGTGGACGCCGCGGGCGAGCCGGTCCCGGACGGCGAGCCCGGCCTCCTGGCGGTGCGCGGCCCGGTGGGCTGCCGCTACCTGGGCGACCCCCGGCAGCGGGAGTACGTCCGGCACGGCTGGAACGTCACCGGCGACACGTACGTCCGCGAGCCGGACGGGTACTTCCGCTACGTCGCCCGGGCCGACGACATGATCATCTCCTCCGGCTACAACATCGCGGGCCCCGAGGTGGAGGACGCCCTCCTGCGCCACCCCGGGGTGGCGGAGGCGGCGGTGGTGGGCCGCCCGGACGAGCACCGCGGGCAGATCGTGGTGGCGTACACCGTCCTGCGCGAGGGGGCACGGGCCACGGAGGAGGACCTCCGCCTCTTCATGAAGGCGGAACTGGCCCCCCACAAGTGCCCCCGCACCTTCGTCTTCCTCCCGGCCCTCCCCCGCACGGCCACCGGCAAACTCCAGCGATACCGCCTGCGCGATCTAGAGTGACCCCGTGGCCGAGCAGCACACCCCGCGATCCCTGATCGTCACGTTCTACGGCGCCTACGGGCGGCCGGAGCAGGGCCCCGTACCGGTGGCCGCCCTGATCCGGCTGCTCGGGGCGGCCGGCGTCGACGCGCCCTCCGTACGGTCCTCCGTGTCGCGGCTCAAGCGGCGCGGGTTCCTGGTGCCGGCGCGGGCCGCGGGCGGCGCCGCCGCGTACGCCCTGTCGGACGAGGCCCGCGAGCTGCTGGCCGACGGGGACCGGCGGATCTACCGGGCGCCGGGGGCGGCCGGAGCGGACGGGGAGTGGCTGCTGGCGGTGTTCTCCGTACCCGAGCAGGAGCGGAACAAGCGGCACCTGCTGCGCTCGCGGCTGGCCCGGCTGGGCTTCGGCTCGGCGGCGCCCGGGGTGTGGATCGCCCCGGCGGCGCTGTACGAGGAGACCCGGCACACGCTGGAGCGGCTCCAGCTGGGCGGGTACGTGGACCTGTTCCGCGGGGCGCACCTCGGGTTCACCCCGACGGCGGAGGCGGTGTCCCGGTGGTGGGACCTCGCGGCGATCGCCAAGCAGCACGAGGAGTTCCTGGACCTGCACGAGCCGGTGCTGCGCGGCTGGCAGGCGGGCCGGCCGGCCGCCGTCCCCGGGGAGGCGCCGGAGCAGGCGTACCGGGACTACCTGCTGGCCCTGGACTCCTGGCGGCGGCTGCCGTACGCCGATCCCGGCCTGCCCCCGGCGCTGCTGCCCGCGGACTGGCCGGGCGAGCGCTCGGCGGCGGTCTTCGCCGGACTGCACGCGCGGCTGCGGGAGGCGGGGGCGGCCTTCGCGGCGGCGGCTCCACCGGACTGACCCCGCCCCTCAGAGGGCGAGCCGGGGCTTCGGGGCGTCCGTGCGGCCGGTCGGGGGGCGGCGGGAGCCGGCGCGGTAGGGCGGGGGCCAGGGGGCGGCCAGGCCCTTGTAGTCCTGCTCCGCCGCGGCGTGCAGGGTCCAGTGGGGGTCGTACAGGTGCGGGCGGCCCAGGGCGCACAGGTCGGCGCGGCCCGCCAGCAGCAGGGAGTTGACGTCGTCCCAGGAGGAGATGGCCCCGACGGCGATGACGGGCACGCCGACGGCGTTGCGGATCCGGTCGGCGTACGGGGTCTGGTACGAGCGCCCGTACTCGGGGCGCTCCTCGGCGACGACCTGGCCGGTGGAGACGTCGACGGCGTCGGCGCCGTGGGCGGCGAAGGCCCGTGCGAGGGCGACGGAGTCCTCGGCGCCGGTGCCGCCCTCGGCCCAGTCGGTGGCGGAGATGCGCACCGTCATCGGACGGTCCTGCGGCCACACCTCCCGTACGGCGTCGAAGACTTCGAGGGGGAAGCGCAGCCGGTTCTCCAGGCTGCCGCCGTACGCGTCGGTGCGCCGGTTGGTCAGCGGGGAGAGGAAGCCGGAGAGCAGGTAGCCGTGGGCGCAGTGGAGTTCGAGGAGGTCGAACCCGCAGTCGGCGGCCCGCCGGGCGGACTGGACGAACTGCGCGCGCAGCGGCCCCAGTTCGGCGGCGGTGAGCTCCTTCGGGACCTGGTTGACCCCGTGCCGGTAGGGCAGGGCGGAGGCGGCGGACAGGGGCCAGTTCCCGGCGGGGAGGGGCTCGTCCATGCCCTCCCACATGCGGCGGGTGGACCCCTTGCGGCCGGAGTGGCCCAACTGGACGCCGATGGCGGTGCCTTCGGCGGAGCCGTGGACGAAGTCCACGATCCGGGTCCAGGCCGCGGCCTGCTCCCCGGTGTAGAGCCCGGAGCAGCCGGGGGTGATGCGCCCCTCGGGGCTGACGCAGACCATCTCGGTCATGACCAGCCCGGCCCCTCCGAGGGCGCGGGCGCCGAGGTGGACGAGGTGGAAGTCGCCGGGGACCCCGTCGACGGCCTGGTAGGTGTCCATCGGCGAGACGACCACGCGGTTGCGCAGGGTCAGTCCGCGCAGCCGGAAGGGGGTGAACATGGGCGGGGTGCCCTCGGGGCAGCCGAAGTCCCGTTCGACCAGGCCGGTGAAGCGGGGGTCGCGCAGCCGCAGGTTGCCGTGGGTGACGCGGCGGCTGCGGGTGAGGAGGTTGAAGGCGAACTGCCGGGGGGGCTGGTCGGCGTACCCGGCGAGCTCCTCGAACCAGCGCAGGCTGGCGGCGGCGGCCCGCTGGGTGGACTCCACGACGGGCTTGCGCTCGGCCTCGTAGGCGGCGAGGGCGGCGGGCAGGTCGGGCTGCTCCCCGATGCAGGCGGCGAGGGCGAGGGCGTCCTCGACGGCGAGCTTGGTGCCGGATCCGATGGAGAAGTGCGCGGTGTGCGCGGCGTCGCCGAGGAGCACGGTGTTGCCGTGGGACCAGCGGGAGTTGACGACCGTGCGGAAGGCCGTCCAGGCGGAGTTGTTGCCGCGCAGCGGGCGGCCGCGCAGGGCCTCGCTGAAGATCTTGGCGCAGCGCTGGGCGGACTCCTGCTCTTCGCACAGGTCGAGTCCGGCGGCCCGCCAGACCTCCTCGCGCATCTCGACGATGACGGTGGAGGAGCCGGAGGGATCCCCCTCGCCGCCGGGGCGGGCGTACGGGTAGCCGTGCAGCTGCATGATCCCGTACGCGGTCTCGGCGGTCTCGAAGCGGAATGCGTCGAAGGCGAAGTCGGCGGCGAGCCAGATGTAGCGGCAGCGGTGGGTGGTGACCTCGGGGCGGAAGGTGCGGGCGAAGGCGGCGCGGGTGCGGCTGTGCACCCCGTCGGCGGCGATCACCAGGTCGTGCGCGGCGGCGAGGGCGGTAGGTTCGGGGGCTTCGGTGCGGGTGCGGATGCGGACGCCGAGGGCGGTGCAGCGCTCGTGCAGGACCTCCAGGAGCCGGCGGCGGCCGACGGCGGCGAAGCCGTGGCCCCCGGAGGTGAGCACGCGGCCGCGGTGGACCACGTCGATATCGTCCCAGCGGACGAACTCGCGGCTCAGGGCGGCGTACACCTCGGGGTCGGCGGCTTCGATGCCTCCGAGGGTCTCGTCGGAGAGGACCACGCCGAAGCCGAAGGTGTCCTCGGGGGCGCCCCGCTCCCAGACGGTGACCTCCCGGTCGGGGCCGAGCCGTTTGAGGAGGGCCGCCGCGTACAGCCCGCCGGGTCCGCCGCCCACGACGGCGATGCGCACGGCTACCGCCCCCGCCAGTCGGGCGGGCGCTTCTGCGTGAAGGCCGCGTGGAACTCGGCGTAGTCCTCGCCGTTCATGAGCAGCGCCTGCGTGGCCGCGTCGAGTTCGACGGCCGCGGCGAGCGGCATGTCGAGTTCGGCGGTGAGCAGGGCCTTGGTCTGCGCGTAGGCGAGGGCGGGGCCGGCGGCGAGCCGCGCGGCGAGTTCGGCGGCCCGGACGTGGGCCTTGCCCTCGTCGGTGAGCTCGCTGAGCAGGCCGATCCGCTCGGCTTCGGCGGCGCGTACGGGCTCTCCGAGCATCAGCAGCCGGGTGGCGTGCCCGAGCCCGACCACGCGGGGCAGCAGGTACGCGGCGCCCATGTCCCCGCCGGAGAGGCCGACGCGGGTGAAGAGGAAGGCGAAGCGGGCGGAGGGGTCGGCGATGCGGAAGTCGGCGGCGAGGGCGAGGACGGCCCCGGCGCCGGCGGCGACCCCGTGGACGGCGGCGATCACGGGGAAGGGGCATTCGCGGACGGCCCGGACCACCTGGCCGGTCATCCGGTTGAAGTCGAGGAGTTGGGCGGTGTCCATGGCGAGGGTGGCGCCGATGATCTCGTCCACGTCCCCGCCGGAGCAGAACCCGCGGCCCTCGCCGCCGAGGACGAGGGCGCGCACGGAGCGCTCGCGGGACAGTTCGGCGAGGAGGTCCCGGAGGTCGGCGTAGGCGCCGAAGGTGAGGGCGTTGAGCTTCTCGGGGCGGTCGAGGGTGACCGTGGCGACGCCGTCCTGCGTGGTCAGCCGCAGGTGTCGCCAGCGCTGGGTGCGGTCCGCGGAACCGGTGAAGGGGCTCACCCCCCGAAGGTATCACCGACTCGTGACCGTCGTCATCATTACGCGATAGGCCTGTCGGAACGGGCACCGGCCTCCGGTGTTCCCGTCTCCGACCGGGAGGTGGCGGAAGTCCCGCCCCGGGGCGGCGGAGGTCCCCTGCCCGGGCGCCGGGGGACCCTACAGGGCGTGATTTCGACTTCGTATGGTTGAAAGCAGGAGTTCCCCTTCCGGGTCGCAGCCCGGCAGGGCCCGGCTCCCGGCCCCCGGGCCGCCCCGAGCGCGGAAGGAGTCCTGCTGTGCCCGATCCCGCCACCGTCACCTCCTGGCGGATCACCCTGCCCCGCACCACCGCCGCCGTACCCGTCGCCCGCGCGCTGGTGCGCACCGCCCTCGCCGACCTGGACGCCCCGGCCGACGGGGACACGGCGGAGCTGCTGACCGCCGAGCTGGTCGCGAACGCCGTCCAGCACGCCTCCGGCGACGCCCCCGTCGAGCTGGTCGTCGAGCTGCTGCCCGGCGACGGCTGCCAGGTCGAGGTGCACGACGGGGACCCGCGCCCGCCGGGCGACCTCGCGTCCGGCAGCGGCACCCGGCCCGACCCCTGGCAGGAGCACGGCCGCGGGCTGCTGCTCATCCGCACCCTCAGCTCCGCCTGCGGCCACCGCCGCACCGCCCACGGCAAGGCCGTGTGGTTCACCCTGCACGGCGGCGGACGGCCCGCACAGGTCCGCTGAACGGGCCGCCGGACGGCCCGGTGAATGACTATGCGCCGTCGCGCGCGAGGGTGGCGACGAGTACGGCCTTGATCGTGTGCAGCCGGTTCTCGGCCTCGTCGAAGACGACCGAGTGCACGGACTCGAACACCTCGTCCGTGACCTCCAGCGAGTCCAGCCCGTGCCGCTCGTGGATCTCGCGGCCCAGCCCGGTGCCCAGGTCGTGGAAGGCGGGCAGGCAGTGCAGGAACTTGACGTCCGGGTTCCCCGTGGCCCGCAGCACGTCCATGGTGACGGCGTACGGGGCCATGACCGCGATCCGCTCGTCCCAGACCTCCTTGGGCTCGCCCATCGAGACCCAGACGTCGGTGGCGACGAAGTCGGCGCCGCCGACGGCCTCCTCGACGCTCTCCGTGAGCGTGATCCGGGCCCCGCTGCGCTGCGCGGCCTCCCGGGCCAGGGCCTGGACGGAGGCGGCGGGCCAGTAGGCGCGCGGCGCCGCGATCCGCACGTCCATGCCGAGCAGGGCGCCGGTGACCAGGTAGGAGTTGCCCATGTTGAAGCGCGCGTCGCCGAGGTAGGCGAAGGACGTGCGCTCCAGCGGCTTGGCGCAGTGCTCGGTCATGGTGAGCACGTCGGCGAGCATCTGGGTGGGGTGCCAGTCGTCGGTGAGCCCGTTGTACACCGGCACGCCGGCGTACGCGGCGAGCTCCTCGACGGCGTCCTGGCTGTCCCCGCGGTACTGGATCGCGTCGAACATCCGGCCCAGGACCCGGGCCGTGTCCTTCACGGACTCCTTGTGCCCGATCTGGGAGCCGGAGGGGTCCAGAACGGTGGTCGAGGCACCCTGGTCGGCGGCGGCCACCTCGAAGGCGCAGCGGGTGCGCGTGGAGGTCTTCTCGAAGACCAGGGCGATGTTGCGCCCGCGCAGCCGCTGCACCTCGGTGCCCGCGCGCTTGGCCGCCTTGAGCTCGGCGGCCAGCCCGACCAGGCCGCGGAACTCGGCCGCGGTGAAGTCGAGCTCCTTCAGAAAGCTGCGGCCGGCAAGGCTGCGGCCGGCAAGGGCGGTCGCCATCGGGGCGCTCCTAGGTCACGGATACGGGAAGACCTTGGAAGTCTATACGAGTGAATGCATCTCTATACAGTGGTGCGCATCACTACGCGGTCCAGCGCTCCCCGCCCCGGCCGCGGCCCGCCTCCCGGCCCCGCCGGCCGCCCCGCCCTCACGGTACGGCGTCCCGCTCCACCGGGCAGCTCATGCACCGCGGACCGCCCCGGCCCCGGCCGAGCTCGCTGCCCGGGATCTCGATCACCTCGATGCCCTGTTTGCGCAGGTGCGTGTTGGTGGTGACGTTGCGCTCGTAGGCCACCACCACCCCCGGCTCCACGGCGAGCACGTTGCAGCCGTCGTCCCACTGCTCGCGCTCGGCGGAGTGCACGTCCTGGGTGGCCGTCAGCACCCTCACCGCGTCCAGCCCGAGGGCCGCGGCGATGGCCCGGTGCATGTGCTCCGGGGGGTGGTCGGTGACCTTCAGGTCGCTCTCGCCCGCCCCCGGCTCGATGGTGTACGAGCGCAGCATCCCCAGTCCCGCGTACTGCGTGAACGTATCTCCGTCGACCATCGTCATCACGGTGTCGAGGTGCATGAAGGCCCGCCGCTTGGGCATGTCCAGCGCCACGATGGTGCGGGCCGAGCCGGCCGCGAACAGGCCCCGGGCGAGCATCTCGACGGCCTGGGGGGTGGTCCGCTCGCTCATGCCGATCAGGACGGCCCCGTTGCCGATGACGAGCACGTCGCCGCCCTCGATGGTCGAGGGGTAGTCGGACTGGCCCTGGGACCAGAAGTGGAAGGCGCCGGAGGCCGTGAACAGCGGGTGGTGGCGGTAGATGGCCTCGAAGTGGACGGTCTCGCGCTGCCGGGCCGGCCAGCGCATCGCGTTGATGGACACCCCGTCGTAGATCCAGGCGGAGGTGTCGCGGGTGAACAGGTGGTTGGGCAGCGGGCCCAGCAGGAAGCCGTCCAGCTCCAGCGCGTGGAAGCGGACGGAGACCGGCTCGGCGAACCGCTCCAGGTACTCGCGCTTGGTCATGCCCCCGACGAGGGCCTCGACCAGATCGGCCGCGGGCAGCTCCTCGAAGGCCGCGCGCAGGTGGTCCGTGGCCAGCGGACCGTACTCCTTCTCGTCGAAGACCCGGTCCAGCACGAGGCGCCTGGCCTCCGGGATCGACAGGGCCTCGCCCAGCAGGTCGCCGAAGAGGTGCACCTCCACCCCGCGGTCGCGCAGGACGTCCGCGAAGCCGTCGTGCTCCTGGCGGGCCCTGCGCACCCAGAGCACGTCGTCGAAGAGGAGGGCGTCCTTATTGCTCGGGGTGAGCCGCTTCAGCTCCAGGTCGGGCCGGTGGAGGATGACGCGGCGCAGCCGCCCGGTCTCGGAATCGACATGGAATCCCATGCGTACACGGTCGCAGACCGGGCGGCCCGGGGACGGGCTTTTGGCAGCGGGCCGCGCCCCGGCACCCGGTGCGCGGCCCGCCCGCCGGGTGCGGGCGGCCGGCCTCAGCGCAGGCCCGCGTCGCCCGCCAGGTCGGCCAGCAGGGCGGGGGCGACCAGGCCGAGGCGCGGCGCGGCCAGCTCCGGCAGGCCCCAGTGCTCGGCCCGCGGCATGGTCAGGGGGGCGCCGACCACGGCACCCGGACCCTGCGCCACGACCTCGGAGGCGGGCGAGGTGAGGGCGGCCTCGTCGGGGCCGCCCGTGCTTTCCAGCTCGGGCAGCGGGGCCTTGAGCAGGCTGGGGGCCAGCTCCCCGTGCAGCGGGACCGCCGGCAGCAGCGGGTTCGGGAGCAGCTGCCCCGGGTGGTAGGTGGGGGCCTCGATCGCACCCGGCACCGGCAGGGGCAGGCCCGTGGTGAGCTTGGGGGCCGCCAGGCCGAGCGTCGGCTCCACCGCGTCCAGGGGTACGTCCACCGGCACGTGCCCGCCGGCGGCGGCCGGGGAGGCCGCCACCGCCGTGGCCATGCACGTCATGAGCGCCGCAATGCTCCCGCGTGCGGTCATCTTCATTCTGCGTTCCGTTCTTCAGGGGATCGCGGACACTCCGCTGCCCTGCAAGAACGAGCCCGCCCGCCGATTCCCCGAAAAATTCACCCATGTGACCTAACGCGTCGGGCGCGGCCGGGGGCGCGGACGGGCCCGGCGGCGGCTCAGAGCCGCGGGTCCACGGGCTCCGACTCCAGGGCGAGGACCGCGAACACGGGCTCGTGGACCCGCCACAGGGGCTCGCCCGCGGCCAGCCGCTCCAGGGCCTCCAGCCCCAGCGCGTACTCCCGCAGGGCCAGCGAGCGCTTGTGGCCCAGCGAACGGGCCCGCAGCCGCTGGAGGTTCTCCGGGCGCGTGTACTCGGGACCGTAGATGATCCGCAGGTACTCGCGCCCGCGGACCTTCACCCCCGGCTGCACCGGGCGGCCGTCCCGGCCCGCCGCGAAGGCGGCCAGCGGTTTGACGACCATGCCCTCGCCGCCGGACTCCGTCAGCCGCAGCCACCAGTCCGTGCCCGCCCGCACCGAGTCCGCGTCCCCGGTGTCCACGAGGATCCGCCCGGTGGTGCGCAGCAGCCCGGTGCCCGCCCGCGCGTCGGCGGCCACCAGCCGGTCCAGCCAGGCCAGCTGCTCGTCGTGCGGTACGGCGGCCAGGCTGCGGCCCTCGGCGGCCAGCAGCTGGAAGGGGGCGAAGCGGACCCCGTCCAGGCCCTGCACGGGCCAGCAGTAGCGCCGGTACGCCTCGGTGAAGGCGGCCGCGTCCGCGGCGCGCTCCCGCTGGCGCTCCAGCAGGCCGCCGGTGTCGACCCCGCGGGCGGCGGCGCCCTCCAGGGCCGCCAGGACCCCGGGGAGCACCGCGCCGGCGGCTGCGCCCACGGCGGCGTACTGGGTGCGCAGCAGTCCGGTGGCCTTGAGGGACCACGGCAGCAGCTCGCCGTCGAACAGCAGCCAGTCCGTGCCCAGCTCCTCCCAGAGCCCGGCCGCGCTGACGGAGGTCCGCAGCCGCTCCAGGACCTCCTCGGTGACGGCCGGGTCGTCGAAGAACGGGCGGCCGGTACGGGTGTACAGCGAGCCGGTCGCCCCGGCGGCGCCGAACCGCGTGCGGGCGGCGGCCCCGTCGCGGCAGAGCAGCACCACGGCGCGGGAGCCCATGTGCTTCTCCTCGCACACGACCTCCGCCACGCCGTCGTCCCGGTACTGGGCGAAGGCCTCGGCCGGGTGCTCCAGGAAGGCGTCCTCCTTCGAGGTGGGGGTCGGCGCCATGGTCGGCGGCAGGTACGGCACCAGGCGGGGGTCCACGGCGAACCGGCTCATGACCTCCAGGGCCGCGGCCGCGTTCTCCTCCCGCACGGCGACCCGTCCCAGGTGCCGGGTCTCGACGGCCCGCCGGCCGTGCACGTCCGCGAGGTCGAGGGGGCGCCCCTCGTGCCCGCCGGGGGCCTCCGGGGCGAGCGGGCGCACCGGCTCGTACCAGACCTTCTCGGCCGGTACGTCGACCAGTTCGCGCTCGGGCCAGCGCAGGGCGGTGATCTTCCCGCCGAAGACGACTCCGGTGTCCAGGCAGATGGTGTTGTTGAGCCAGCCCGCCGCCGGGACCGGCGTGTGGCCGTACACGACGGCCGCCTTGCCGCGGTAGTCCTCGGCCCACGGGTAGCGCACGGGCAGGCCGAACTCGTCGGTCTCGCCGGTGGTGTCCCCGTACAGGGCGTGCGAGCGGACCCGGCCGGAGGTGCGGCCGTGGTACTTCTCGGGCAGCCCGGCGTGGCAGACGACCAGCCGGCCGCCGTCGAGCACGTAGTGGCTGACCAGCCCTTCGATGAACTCCCGCACCTCGGCGACGAACTCCTCGCTCTGCCCGGCGAGCTGGTCGACGGTCTCGGCGAGCCCGTGGGTCCGCTGGACCCTGCGGCCGGCGAGGTGGCGGCCGAGCTTGTTCTCGTGGTTTCCGGGCACGCACAGGGCGCTGCCGGAGCGGACCATGCCCATGACCCGGCGCAGGACGCCCGGGCTGTCGGGGCCGCGGTCCACGAGGTCGCCGACGAACACGGCGGTGCGGCCGTCGGGGTGGACCCCGTCGCGGTACCCGAGCCGCTCCAGCAGGGTCTCCAGCTCGGCGGAGCAGCCGTGCACGTCGCCGACGATGTCGAAGGGGCCGGTGAGGTGGCGCAGGTCGTTGAACCGGCGCTCGCGCACCACTTCGGCGGTGTCGGCCTCCTCGGGGGTGCGCAGGACGTGCACCTTGCGGAAGCCCTCGCGCTCCAGTCCGCGCAGGGAGCGGCGCAGTTCGCGGCGGTGGCGCTGGATGACCTGGCGGGGCAGGCCGGCCCGGTCGGGGCGGTCGGCGTTGCGGGCCGCGCAGACCTCCTCGGGCATGTCGAGGACCACGGCGACGGGCAGGACGTCGTACTCGCGGGCCAGGCGGACCAGGGAGCGGCGGGCCTCGGGCTGGACGCTGGTCGCGTCGACCACGGTCAGGCGTCCGGCGGCCAGCCGCTTGCCCGCGATGTAGTGCAGGACGTCGAAGGCGTCGCGGCTGGCGCCCTGGTCGTTCTCGTCGTCGGCGACCAGGCCCCGGCAGTAGTCCGAGGAGATGACCTCGGTGGGCTTGAAGTGCCGGCGGGCGAAGGTGGACTTGCCCGATCCGGTGGCGCCGACCAGGACCACGAGGGAGAGGTCGGGAACGGCGAGGGTGCGGCCGGGGCGCGGGGCGCCCGCGGCGCGGTCCTGCCGGCGCGGTGCGTGCTGCTCGGTCATGCCTCCTCCTCCTTCTTCGGGGTGGCGGACGTGGTGGGTGCGGGGGGTGCAGTCGGTGCGGCGAGGGTGAACACGGCCATCTGGGTGGGCGGTCCGACCTCGGGGTCGTCGGGGCCGACCGGCAGGAACTCCGCGGTGTAGCCGTGCCGGGCGGCGGTCTGCGCGGCCCAGGTGCGGAACTCCCCGCGGGTCCACTCGAAGCGGTGGTCGGAGTGCCGCAGGTGCCCGGCGGGCAGCGACTCCCAGCGCACGTTGTACTCGGAGTTGGGGGTGGTCACGATCACCGTGCGGGGGCGCGCGGACCCGAACACGGCGTACTCCAGGGCCGGCAGCCGCGGCAGGTCCACGTGCTCGACGACCTCGCTGAGCACGGCCGCGTCGTACCCGGCCAGCCGCTTGTCGGTGTACGCCAGGGAGCCCTGGACGAGGGTCACCCGGGAGCGCACGCGCTCGCCCATGCGGTCCAGGCGGAGCCTGCGGGCGGCCACGGTGAGGGCGCGCACGGACACGTCCACGCCCACGACCTCCGTGAACGACGGGTCCTTGAGCAGCTCCTGCACCAGCTGGCCCTGGCCGCAGCCGAGGTCCAGGACGCGCTGGGCGCCGGCGGCGCGCAGGGCGCCGAGGACCGCCTCGCGGCGCCGGGCCGCGAGGGGTACGGGCCGCTCCTCGCCGGGCGGCAGGTCCTCGACGGCGTTGTCGAGGTCCTCGGCCCGGCTGTCGTCCGCGTCGGCGAGGCGGGCCAGCTCCAGGCGCTCCATGGCGGCCCGGGTGAGCCCCCAGCGCCGGGACAGGTAGCGGCTGGTGATCAGGGCGTGCTCGGGGTGCGCGGGCAGCCAGCCCTCTCCGGCCCGCAGCAGCTTGTCGACCTCGTCGGGGGTGACCCAGTAGTGCTTGGCGTCGTCGAGGACGGGCAGCAGGACGTACAGCTGGCGCAGGGCGTCGGCGAGGACCAGCTCGCCCTCGAGGACCAGCTGCACGTACCGCGAGTCGCCCCATGCGGGGAACTGCCCGTCCAGGGGGACCGGGACGGCTTCGACCGTGGTCCAGCCCAGCGGGGCGAACAGCCTGCGGACCAGGTCCGCGCCGCCGCCGCGGGCGGGCAGGGCGGGCACCTCGACGCGCAGCGGCAGGGTGCGCCCGACCAGCTCGGGGCGGTTGCGGCACTCGCCGGACAGGGCGGTGCGGAAGACCTGGGCGAGGGCGACGGCCAGCAGCGAGGAGGCCGCGTACGGCCGGTCGTTCACGTACTGGGCCAGCGTGGCGTCGGGGGCGGAGCCGCGGCCGCGGCCGCTCTCGCGGCCCTTGCGGACGAGGGCGACGGGGTCGATCTCCAGCAGCAGGGCCGCCGTGCACCGCGCCTCGGAGGCCTCGGGGTACAGCACGTGGGCCGTACCGTGCGAGGTGCTGAACGACTGCGCCCTGCCGGGATGCTTGTGCAGCAGGAAGCCGAGATCGGTCGCGGGGCGGTCAGGGGTACCGGTGGTGGAGATCGTCAGGAACACCCGTCCGAGTATTCTCCGCCGCTCCGGCCACCACCAGGCATTTTCCCGGCCCCCGGACGGGGCCCGCGCGGGCCCGCACGGGCTGGTGCGGGCCGCCTGTCCGGGCGGGCCGGTTCAGCCGGGGCGGGCGAGCCGGCGCGCCAGGTCCGCGATCGCGCGCGGGGGCACCCGGCAGCAGCCTCCGACCAGCCGGGCGCCGGCCGCCTGCCAGCGCTCCGGCTCCCAGCCCTCCGCAGGATCCGCCGGGGGCCGCCACAGGCCCCGGTCCGCCTCCCACGCCGAGCCGTCGTTCGGATAGGCCACCACCGGCCCGCCCGTGGCCGCGGCGGCGGCCTCGACGGCGGGGCCGACCTCGCGCGGGTGGCAGCAGTTCACCCCCACGGCGATGACACCCGGCACCCCGGCGGCCAGCCCGAAGGCCTCGTCGAGGGGCTGCCCGGCCCGGGTCCGGCCGCCCTCCACGGTGTACGAGAGCCAGGCCGGCACCGGGCAGTCGGCCAGCACCCGCAGCACCGCCTCGGCCTCGGCCGTGTCGGGTACCGTCTCCACCGCGATGAGGTCCGCCCCGGCCGCGGCCAGCGCCTCGATCCGCGGCCGGTGGAACCGCTCCAGCTCCGCGCGGCCCAGCCCGTACCGCCCCCGGTACTCGGAGCCGTCGGCGAGGACCGCCCCGTACGGGCCCGCCGAGCCGGCCACCCACACGGCGCGCCCGGTCCCGCCCGCCGCGGCGGCCGCCAGCTCCACGCTGCGGCGGACCAGCGCCGGTTCGGTGACCTGGTAGCTCGCCGTGGTCAGCACCTCGGCCCCGGCCCGCAGGTACGCCGCGTGGGCGGCCCGGACCTGCCCGGGGGCCCCGGCCAGCACCCGCCCCGTCCACAGCGGCCCCGACAGGTCGCAGCCCTGGTCGAGCAGCTGGTTGCTCAGCCCGCCGTCCAGGAGCACGGTCCGCTGCTCCAGCGGCAGGGGTCCGCCCGCGCGCACCGCGGCCTCAGCCGAGCCGGCTCATGACCTGGGCGGAGATCAGCTCCAGGTGGTCGAGGTCGTGCAGGTCCAGCACCTGGAGGTAGATCCGGGAGGATCCCGCCTCCCGGTACGCCGCGATCTTCTCGACCACCTCCCCGGGGCTGCCCGCGAGCCCGTTCGCCTTGAGTTCGTCCACCTCCCGCCCGATGGCCGCCGCCCGCCGGGCGACCTCCGCGTCGTCCTTGCCCACGCACACCACCAGGGCGTTGGAGTACACCAGCTCCCCGGGGTCCCGCCCGGCCTCCCGGGCGGCCTCCCGCACCCGTCCGAACTGCCGCCGGGTGTCGGCAACCGAGGCGAACGGGATGTTGAACTCGTCCGCGTACCGGGCCGCCAGCCGCGGGGTGCGCCGCGCCCCGTGCCCGCCGATCAGCACCGGCACCCGGGCCTGCGCCGGCTTGGGCAGGGCCGGGGAGGCGTCCAGCCGGTAGTACGCGCCCTCGAAGCTGAAGGTCTCCCCGACGGGGGTGGCCCACAGCCCGGTGACGATGGCCAGCTGCTCCTCCAGGCGCGCGAACCGCTCGGCCGGGAAGGGGATCCCGTACGCCTCGTGCTCGCGCCCGAACCAGCCTGCTCCCAGGCCCAGTTCGATCCGGCCGCCCGACATGGCGTCGACCTGTGCGGCCTGGATGGCGAGCACGCCCGGCAGCCGGAAGGTGCCCGCGGTCATCAGGGTGCCGAGGCGGATCCGGCGGGTCTCCCGGGCCAGCCCGGCCAGGGTGATCCAGGCGTCCGTGGGCCCCGGCATCCCCGGCGGGTCCTCCCCCGGGGCCGGCCGCACCTCCGGCCCCATCCGCAGGTAGTGGTCGGAGCGGAAGAAGGCGTCGAAGCCGAGGTCCTCGGTGGCCCTGGCCACCCTGAGCAGCGTGTCGTAGGAGGCGCCCTGCTGGGGCTCGGTGAAGATGCGAAGATCCATTCCTCCATCCTGCCGGTTCGGCACCCCGGCAGGGTGAATCTCCGTCAACCCGGGCCGCCGCGCCCGTCCCCGCCAGTGACCGGCGCCGACGGAGATCGTTGGCTCGGACGGAGCCGGACCGCCCGGCCCGCGCGCCGGCGGCCCTCGCCGGTGCGTCCACCGCACCCTTCCCCCGCGGAAGGGCCCGGGCCGAGGAGGCCGCCATGTCCCAGGAATCCGTGCCCGAGCACCCCGGACAGGCAGCACACGACCACGCACGGCTGGAGCAGCCCGCGCCCACGCAGGGCGGACAGCCCAAGGGCCTGCTGCAGCAGATGGAGGAGCTGATGGCCGCGCTCAACGCCGACCTGTCCCAGCTCGACGCCGACCTCCAGTCCTCCGGGGAGCGCACCGCGGCGCCGTCGCTCCCGCCGACCCGCCCCGCCGAGCCCGCCGCGGAGATCCGCCCGGAGAGCTCCCCGTACGGTTCCTACCGCGGCCACTGAGGCGCCGGCCGGGCCACGGACCCCGGCCCGGTCAGGTCGCCCCGGCCGTCGAGTCGCGGGCAGCGCCCGAGGTGCTGCCCCGCTCCCGGTCGGCGAGCCTGCGCAGGATCGCCCGCACCCGGTCGCTCGACTCGTCGGCGGCGTCGATCGCCTCGATGCACTGCCAGTACAGGCCCTCCTCGTCCGTCGCGCACGCCACCCCGACGAGGGCTATGCCCACCTCTCCGAACAGCGCCCCCAGCCCCAGCAGGGCCTGCCGGGGGTCGGAGATCCCGGTCATCTGCGAAGCCCTCGGCAGGACGTCCGCGCTCCTGCCCTCCAGGGCGAGCGCGGGGCGGTCCAGCACCCCGCAGCCGCGGCCCCCCGCCTCCCCCAACCCCCTTGACTCCGATCTGAGTTCAGGCGGTCCGGTGACCGCCAGCCAGCTTCCTACCGCCTGGGCGAGCGCCTGGGCCTGCCAGGCCTCCACCACGATGTCCAGTGCCGCCCGGCTCTGTGCCAGAGCATGGCGGCCGGCCGCGATGAGCCGCACCGCATCCATGAGCCGTCCCCCGTCCCGTACCCCTCAACACCCGTTGGGGCCCGCGGCGGCCCGCCGGACCCCACACGGTCCGCCGCGACCCCTCCGCGCCCCTCTCGACGACGTGACGCCGTCCCTCACTCACTACCCAGCGTGAGGGCAACGGGACCGTAAAGCCAGGGGTATTCGGAAATCTGTGGACACTCTCACGGTTGTGGACAAGTCCATCACTCCGAAGAGTGACGATCGGCCCGATTTGGGCTCCCGCCGTCCCGTCCCGGCGCCGGGAACCGGCTCTCGTTCCGCTCGATCTTGGCGGCCAGCGCACCCAGCGCATCCACCCCCAGCACCTCGCAGAACTGCAGCAGGTACGCCAGCACGTCCGCCACCTCGTCGGCCACGCGGTGCGCGGAGTCCGCGTCCTCCATGATGCGCGCGGACTGCTCGGGCGTCAGCCACTGGAAGATCTCGACCAGTTCGGACGCCTCCACGCTCAGCGCGACGGCCAGGTTCTTGGGGGTGTGGTACTGCTCCCAGTCGCGGGCCGCCGCGAAGGCGGCCAGCCGGCGCTGCAGGGCCTCGACGGACGGCGCCGGGGCCCCGCCGGCCGTGTTCTCGGATTCGCTCACCCCTCCAGGTCTACCACCGACAGCCCGCCGCCCCCCTCGCCGGTCCCCGCCGCCTCCCCCTCCCGCACCGCGGCGGCCCGCGCCGCCTCCCCCGCGGCGGCCCCCACCGCCCCGACCGCCCCCACCAGCCGGATGTGCCCGCGCACGCCGCAGGCCGCGGCCAGCCCGAGCAGCGCCGCGGCCTGGCGGGGGTCGAGACAGCGGTCGAGGCCGTCGGCGAGGACGGTCAGGGCCTGCCGCGCGGGCAGCAGCTCGGCGGCCGTGTCGACCGCCAGTACGCCGGGGCCGGTCAGCAGCACCAGCGCGAGGGCCAGGTAGCGCAGTTCGCCCGCGGCGAGCCGGTCCAGCGGGGTGTCCGGCAGGCCGCTGCCGCGGCTGAGGACGGCACGGATCCGGCCGTCGGGCAGTTCGCGGGCCGCGATGTCCGCGACCGGCCCGGCGCAGCCGGTGCCGGCCGCGCCGACCAGGGCCGCGTGCCGGGTGACGCACTCGTCCCGGGTGCGCAGGAGCACTTCGGCGAGGTTCCCGCAGCCGGAGCTCAGCAGTCCGGCGCCGCGCGCGGCGGGCTCCCGCATGAGGTGCGGTTCCGGATCGCAGGCGAACACGGCGCGCAGGGCGACGACCAGCTGCTCGGCGGCGGCCAGCACCCGGCGCTGGCCCGCGGTGCTGCCCGCCACGCGCAGCGGCAGCAGGGCGGTGCCGAGGCGGTCGTCGGGCAGCGGGGCGCGGGTGACGCCGACCGTGCCGCCGGTGAACCAGGCCCCCTGGACCGAGCGCCGGCCGGGGTCGCGCAGCGCCGTGGTGAAGAGGGTCTGGCCGCCCGCGCTCAACCTCTCGCCGACCACGCGCAGTTCGGGTTCGGCCTGGACGGCGAGGTCGAGGGCGACGGGGCCCTCTGGCCCGTCGACCGTGCAGCCGATCCGGAAGCCGCGCCGGCCCTGGGTGTCGGCTGCGGCCCGCTCGGGCACGCAGGCCGCGGGTTCGGGGAACACCTCGGCGAGCGGGTCCCCGCAGGCGAGGGCGGCCAGGGCGGCGTACGCCTCCAGGGCCTGGGACTTGCCGCTGCCGCTGGGGCCGGCGAAGAGGGTGACCGCGGTCAGCGGGAAGACCGCGCCGCGGTGGGCCTTGTAAGCGGACAGGCGCAGTTCGGTGACGGCGGGGCGGGCCGGGCGCAGGGGGCGGGCGGCCCGGGGGCGGGCGGCCGGTCCAGCGGTACGGGAGGCCGCACCGGAGCCGGTACCGGGGCCCGTACGGGAGCCGGTACGGGCCGTGGGGACCCGTACGGAGACGTCGCCGGCCGGGTCCCCGCCGGGGGCCGGCGCGCCGGGTGCGGGGGCGGGGGCCGGGGCCGGGCGCGCGGGCAGCCGTACGGCAGTGCCCGGCGGGCCGGACGCGCCGGGGGCGACGGGTGCGGGCGCGGGGGCCGGGTGCAGGGGGTCGCGTACGGGGGCGGGGGGTGCGGCGGCCCGTACGGAGGGGCCGTACGGGGGCGGGGCTGCGGGGCGGGGGGCGTCCATGGCGGGACGCTAGCCACCCCCGGCCCCGGCGAACCGTTCCGCCCCCGGCGCCTTCCTACGATTGGGGGACGGCCGCCGCGGCGATCCCCTCGACCTCGGTGCCGACGGGCGCCAGCAGGAAGACGTTGCGGTCCACCCGGTGCATCCCGCTGCCGAGTCCGAAGACCACGCCGCTGCTGAAGTCCAGGATCCGCTTGGCCACCTCGGTGTCGGCGGCGGTGAGGTCGAGCAGTACCGGGATCTGGGCGATCAGGTACTCCGCCACCTCGCGCGCGTCCGCGAAGACCTGCACGCGCAGGACGACGAACCGCCGGGTCGCCGCCGCGGGGTCCTGTCCGGGCCCGGGAATGGTGCGGTGGTCGACCCGCGAAGGCCATTCGTTGCGGCTGCGCAGGGGCACCACCTGGGCAAGCCCCTCCCACTGTTCGTCGGTGACGTCGTACCTGCTCACCGGCCCACCTCGGCCCCACGCTTCTTGTGCATCCGCCCATCCTCTCGCGTTTCACCCGTTCAGCCCAACACCGACACGGCGCGGCGCGCGGCGCGCTCCGGGAGACCCCCCTCCACTTGCCGCGAGTAAGGTCGTGGCCATGACTGACGGCGACGGGGCGGGCCCGCGCGGCGGCCCTCCCGGGGCCGGCCGGAGGCTTCCGCGGCAGCACACGCGCCCGCGCGCCGACGCCCTGCGCAACCGCGCGCAGATACTCGGCGCCGCCGAGCAGCTCTTCGCCGAGCAGGATCCGCACACCGTCACGATGGGGCAGATAGCGAAGGCGGCCGGGGTCGGCCGGGCCACCCTCTACCGCCGCTTCCCCGATCCGTCCTCGATCGCCGTGGCCCTGCTGGAGGAGCACGAGCGGCAGCTGCGGCAGCAGCTGGTCTACGGGCCGCCGCCGCTGGGACCGGGGGCGCCGCCCGCGGAACGGCTGGCCGCGTTCTACGCCGCCTCGGTGGAGCTGCTGGACCGCCACCTGCCGCTGGTGCTGGGTGCGGAGGCGGGCGCCGCGCGGTTCCGCAGCGGGGCGTACCGGTCCTGGCGCACGCACGTGCGCTCGCTGCTGCTGGACGCGGGCGTGGACGATCCCGACAGCTGGGTGGACGTCCTGCTCAGCCCGCTGGCCCCGGAGGTCTTCCGGCACCAGCGCCGCACGCTGGGCTTCGAGCCCCAGCGGATCGTGCGCATCCTCTCGGTCCTGGCCGCACGGGTGCTCGGCCAGTAGGCCGCCGACGGCACGTCGCCGCCGGCGGACCTACGCGGGGGCCGCCCTCCTGAACCGCCCTCAGGGGGTGGCGTGGTAGTAGCGGCGACAGCCGCGCAGCATCCCCTCGTCGGACAGGGTGAACACGTCCACGAACTCCACCCCGCCGACCCGGCCCACGGCCACCACGCTGTCGCCGTCGGCGACGATGCGGTCGATGGCGTGCCGGGCCGGCGGGACCCGGTCCCCGCGGTCCCCCCGGCCCTCCCGGTGCATCCGGAGCACCTCGGCGCGCCCCCGGCCGGGCGGCGCGTCGGGGTGGCGGACCTCCACGTCCTCGTCCAGCAGCGAGCCGTACCCGTCCACGTCCCCGCAGTCCAGGTAGTGGTAGGCGAGCCGTACGTGGTCCACCCCGGCCGCCGTCGCCATGCGGCTGGGCCGCCGCGCGCGTACCGGCTGACCGTGCTCGTTGCGCTGAATGTTCACGGGGATCCGTCCTTTCTCCGACCCCCGCCACTGTGCTCGGTGCGCGCAACCCCGAACTATCGCAGGGCTATCACGGAGCGGGACCACCACGGAAACTGCACACCATGGACAAGAACGTGCCTGTTCCGTAAGACTGGCACGGCTCCAACGTGGATCTTCAACTCCCCTGACTCTCCAAGTGCCTTGCCCCGAGCTGGGAGACGCATGCCCGATTCCATCGGCGGGGTACGCCCTGCCCCCGACCGACCCGTTTTCCGGATCCTCGGGCCGTTACAGGTCTCGGGCCCCGCCGGTCCCGTGCGGGTGCCTCCCGGCCGGCAGGAAGTGATCCTGGCCGCCCTGCTGCTGGAAGCCAACCGGGTGGTCAGCACCGACTACCTCGTCGACCTGATCTGGGACGACGAGCCTCCCGACACCGCCCGCACGCAGGTGCAGATCTGCGTGTCCCGGCTGCGCAAGCTCTTCACGGGGGCGGGCATCGACGCGGCCATCACCACCCGGCCGCCCGGGTACGTGCTCATGACGGACGACGGCGGCGTGGACGCGGTGCTCTTCGGGCGGCAGGTGGCCGAGGCGCGGGCGCTCGCCAGGTCCGGGGAGGCGGCCGAGGCGGCCGAGCGGCTGCGCCGGGCCGAGGGGCTGTGGCTCGGGGACTGCCTGGGCGGGGTGTCCGCGGAGACCCTGCGCAGCAAGGCGCGGCAGCTGGACGAGGAGCGGCTGACGGCCGTCGAGACCCGGCTCCAGCTGGAGCTGGACCTCGCCCGCCACCACCAGCTGGTCGGGGAGATCCAGCTGCTGGTGCACGAGCACCCGCTGCGCGAGCGGCTGCGCGGCCAGCTCATGCTGGCCCTGTACCGCTCCGGGCGGCAGGCCGAGGCCCTGGAGGCCTACCGGGTGGGCCGGGAGCTGCTGGTCGAGGAGCTCGGGCTGGAACCGGGCGAGGAGCTGCGGCAGCTGGAGTCGGCGATCCTGTCGGGCGAGGCGGTGCTGCACCCGCCCGCCGCGGGTGCGCCGGCCGCTCCGGCGCGCCCCGGGGCGGGCGGCGCCGCCGGCGGGTTCTCCGCACCGCTGGATCGCGCTGCCCACGGCGGGGCCGGGGCGGGTACGGGCCCGGAGGCGGGTCGCGGATCCGGGGCGGGCGGGTCTGCGGGTGCGGGTCCGGCGGGCGCGACCGGGCTGACGGGTGCGGCGGGTACGGCGGGCGCAGCCGGTGCAGGAACGGTTGTGCTCGCGGGTCCCGCGGGCGGGACGGGGTCCCCCGAGGCGGCGGCCGCCGAGGCCGTGGCCGTACCCGCCCCGGCGGAGCCCGGCCTCGGCTACCGGGAGGAGATCCCCCGCCAGCTCCCCGCCGACACCGCGGACTTCGTGGGCGACGCGGAGCAGATCGCGGTGATCGAGCGGGCCCTGATCGGGGACGGGACGCGGCGCGCCGTCGGCGTGGCCGTGATCGTCGGCAAACCCGGCACCGGCAAGTCCACCCTGGCCACGTACACGGCCCACCTGCTGAGCGAGAACGGCTTCCCGGACGGGCAGCTGTACTGCGACCTGCGCGGTACGACGGGCACGCCGGCCACCGCCACCGAGGTGCTCGGCCGCTTCCTGCGGGCCCTCGGCATCCCGGGCCCGGTGATCCCCGAGTCCCTCGACGAGCGGGCCGAGATGTACCGGACCCTGCTCGCGGGCCGCCGGGTGCTGGTCGTGCTCGACGACGCGGCCTCCGAGAGCCAGGTCCGGCCGCTGCTGCCGGGCAGCCGCAACTGCGCCGTGCTCGTGACCAGCCGGGTCCGGATGACGGGGCTGCCCGGGGCGCACCGGATCGAGCTGGACGTACTGGACACCGAACGGGCCCTGGAGCTGCTCGTCCGGGTGATCGGCGAGGACCGGGTGGCACGGGAGTCGGTGGCCGCCGAGGCGCTGATCCGCACGGTGGGCGGGCTGCCGCTGGCGCTGCGGATCGTCGCGGCGCGGCTGGCCGCCCGGCCGCACTGGTCGCTGGCCTCGATGGTGCACCGGCTGGCGAACGAGCGGCACCGCCTGGACGAGCTCGCGCACGGCGAGATGACCATGCGGGCCAGCCTGTCGCTGACGCACGACGGGCTGGGCGCCCCGGACCGCAGGCTGCTGCGGCTCCTGAGCCTGGCGCAGGGGCCCACCCTGCCGGGCTGGCTCGCGGGCGCGCTGCTCGACGACGACCGGCCCTTCCCCTCGGACCTGCTCGAACCGCTCGTCGACGTGCAGATGCTGGACGTGGTCGGCGTCGAGTCCACGGGCGGGTTCCGCTACCGCTTCCACGAGATCATCCGGGTCTTCGCCCGCGAGCAGCTCGCCGCGCACGACGAGCCCGCCACCCAGCTCGGGGCGCTGGAGCGGATGATGGGCGGCTGGATGGCCCTCGCGGAGCAGGCGCACCGGCGGATCTACGGGGGCGACTTCACGGTGCTGCACGGCAGCGCGCCGCGCTGGCGGCCGCCGCAGATGGTCGTGGACGAGCTGCTGATCGACCCGCTGGAGTGGCTGGACAGCGAGCAGGCCAACCTGTGCCAGGCGGTGGAGCACGCGGCGCGCGAGCAGCTGCACGAGGTGTGCTGGGACCTGGCGACGACCCTGGTCACGCTGTTCGAGGTGCGCGGGTACCACGACCACTGGGAGCGGACCCACCGGCAGGCCCTGGAGGCCGTGCGGCTGGCCGGCAACACCCGCGGCACGGCGGCGCTGCTGGGCTCGATGGGCTCGCTGCACCTGAGCCGCAGCCAGCACGACGAGGCCCGGGGCTCGCTGGGTTCGGCGCTCGAACTGTTCCTGGAGCTCGGGGACCCGCACGGGCGGGCGCTGTGCCGGCGGGACCTGGCGCTGCTGGAGCGGCTGCGCGGCGAGGACGACCGGGCGCTGGACCTGTACGGCCTGGCCCTCGCGGACTTCGACCTGGCCGGCGACGTGGTGGGCCGGGCCAACGTGCTCACGCACAGCGCGCACATCTGGATGCGGCGGGGCCGGGGGGACACGGCGAAGGGCCAGCTGGACGAGGCGCTGGGCATCTACCGCACGGTGGGCTACACCGGCGGCCAGGCGCGGACCCTGCGCCGGGTCGGCCAGCTGCTGCGCCAGCAGGGGGAGCACGAGCGGGCCGTGGTCACCTTCACCGAGGTGCTGGAGCTGTGCCGCAGCCGCGGTGACGTGATCGGCGAGGGGCACCTGCTGCGGGACCTGGGCCAGGCGCTCGCGGCGATGGGCCGCGACGAGCAGGCGCGGGGCTTCTACGACCGGTCGCTGTCCGTGCGCGAGCAGATCATGGACCAGGGCGGGGCGGCGCTGGTGCGGCTCGACCTGGCGCGGCTGCTGGCGCGCTCGGGCGAGGCGGTGCGCTCGCGGGACCTGCTGGAGTGCGCGGCGCAGGCGTTCCGGGACCGGAACATGGTGCCGGAGCTGCGCGAGGCGGAGCTGATGCTGGGCGGCTAGGGCCGTCGGCGGGGTGGTGCCGTCGGCGGGGGTGCGGATCTGCGGGCCGGTGCCGTACGGCTTCCGGCTTCCGGCTGTTCCGTCGCTGCCGCTGCGGGCCGGCGGATCGTTCGCTGTGGCGTGCCGGGCCGGCTCCTGCTGCCGGTCCCGGGCGATCCGGGCGCTGCGGTGCGGTGCGGTGTCGCTCGGGTCGTGCGGGTCGTGCCTTCGTGCGGTGGTGCCTTCGTGCGGGTCGTGCGGTCGCGCTTCGTGCGGGTCGTGCCGGGTCGATTAGTCCCAGGGGTCGTTGCCGTGGTTGGTGGCGGTGGGGCTGGGCGTGGGGGCGGCGTTCTGCTGCTGGACCCCGCCGTCCTCCGGGGTGGTGACCTGGACGATGCCGGAGGGGGGAACCGGGGTGCCGGTGGCCTCGTCCGCCTGGGCGGCCTGGGTGCCGAGTACCGCGGCACCGGCGACAACAGCGGTCAGGAGGGCGGTGCGGAAGGCCTTGGCGAGGTTCATCGGGGTGGTCCCTTCTGGTGGTTTTCCCTGCTCCGAGCTGCGGTTCTGCGTGTTTCCCGCTGCTCTTCGCTCTCTGTGGGCACCACGTTAGGAAGGGCTGGAATCCCGGCACCGTCTCCGCCCCTATCGCGGCGCTATCACGGCTCCACCACCGCTCCACCCGAACTCCGGCGGCGTGTGCCCCGTGATAGCGCGGGGCGGCCCGGAACAGTTCCCCGCTATCCCGGACGGCACTCCCGCCCCTCCCGGGCATTGGCCTGATAACGCCGCCGGGCCCGCGCCGCCCGGGGCCCCGCACCGCTAACCCCTGGCCATTGGTCGGGTGATGCCCTGCCGATAGCGAAGTTCGCACGATGGAAGAAGGAACCGGGCACCGGCCGTCCCACGAGGAGGCGCAGGGCCTGCATCTGCCTCCGGGTTCCCCACCACGACTCGCGGGAGCGCATATGAGCACCATCAGCCCGGCCGCAGCCCCCCACCCGGAGCCCGACTCCGCGGCCGAGACCACCCGGGTCGGCGCGCTCATACGGGGGCACCGCCTGCGCATCGGCCTGACCCAGCGCGAATTGGCCGACCTGTCGACGATCAGCGTCCGGGCCATCCGCGACCTGGAGCAGGGCAAGGCCCGCCGGCCGCGCACCGACACCGTGCGGCTGATGGCCGACGCCCTGCGGCTGGGCCCGCGGGCGAGGGCCGCGCTGGAGGCGGCGGCCCAGCAGGGCCGCTTCACCGGGCCGGCCGGGGCGGGGCTGGACTGCGAGCCGCCCGCGCCGCCGACCGCGCTGCACGGGCTCACGGGCCGGGAGGCCGAGGCCGGGGTGATGGCGCGGGAGCTGTCCTCGGGTGCGGAGCGGCTCGTCCACGTGGTCGGGCTGAGCGGCGTGGGCAAGACCCGGCTGGCCCTGGAGGCGGCGGACCGGCTGCACGCCGACGGGATGCCGGTGCTCTGGTACGCCTTCCCGGGGGCGGCGATGGACTACCTGGCCCCGGCGGACGCCGGGGCCGCCGAGCCGGTCAGGGCGGGGGTCGCGTACCTCTTCGGGCACGAGGGCGCCGCCGACTGCGGCGGGCTCTCCGAACTCCTCGGGGACCGGCCCGTGCTGCTCGTCCTCGACGGGGCCCCGGGCGGCTGCCCGCGGCCCGAGCGGCTGACCCGGCTGCTGCGCGACTGCCCGGGGCTGCGGCTGCTCGTCACCTCGGAGCGGCCCTGGGACGTGCCGGGCGAACGCCCCTTCCTGCTGGGCCCGTTGGAGGTACCGGAGCCGGGCGCCCCGGAGTCCGCGACGGCGGCGGACACGGCCGCACTGCCCTCCGTACGGCTCTTCCTCGACCATGTGCGGCGCGTGCGGCCCGAGTTCACCCCGGCGGCCGGGGACCTGGCCGAGGTGGCGCGGATCTGCCGGCGGCTCGACGGGCTGCCGATGGCCCTGGGGGCCGCGGCCTCCTGGCTCGCCGTCTGCGATCTGCGCACCCTCGGCACCACCCTCGACGGGGACCCGGCCCCGCTCCTCGACCACCTGGCCGGGGGCGACGGCGGCCGCCGCTTCCAGGAGGGGCTGCGCCGCGGGCTGCTGCGGCTGCCGGCCGGGCACCGGGAGCTGCTGCACGCCCTGTGCGACGGCCCGGAGAGCGGGTTCGGCCTGGACGAGGTCGTCGCGCTGACCGGGCGCGGGCTGCCCGAGAGCGGGCGGATGGTGCGGGACCTGCTGATCGCCGGGCTGATCCGGCCGGGCCACGAGGCCGGCCGCAGCCGCTTCCGGGTGCTGCGGCTCGTACGGGACGGCCTGCTGCGCGAGGCCGCGGACGCCCAGGCCGCCGCCGCCCGCTGACCCCGCCGCTCCCCCGGCGGCCCGCGGCCGGATCGGCTGACGGTCGGCTGCCGCGTCGGCGGAGCCGGTCGGCTGAGGGATCAACTGCCGCCTGCGCTGCCGCCGTTCTGCTGCCGGAGTGCCGGAACAACTGCCGCCCGCGGCCACCCGCCGGGGTTTGGATGACATCGGCCGGTTGGTGCGCGGATCGCCCCGGAGACGGCCCGACCACCCGCACACCGCGAACCCAAGGAGCTCCCGCATGGCCCTCATGGCGTCCGAACCGAGCACCGCGCCCGGTGCGGGCCGCACGTCCCCCGGACCGGCGGCCCGCGGCGAGGCGACCCCCGCCGCGCCGGCCCCCGTGCGGCTGCCGCTGTCGGCGGCCCAGCGCGATATCTGGATGGCCCACGACCTGGACCCGACGGGCTGCCGCTACAGCATCGGCGAGTACCACGACATCCGCGGGCCGGTGGACCCGGAGCTGCTGGCGGCGGCCTGGTACCGGCTGGCCTGCGAGGCGGACGTGCTGCGCATCGCGGGCACCGGGTGCGACGAGGACGGGGTATGGCAGCTCCTGGACGCCGAACCGGGAGCGCGGCACCTGGAGTTCGTGGACCTGAGCGCCGAGGCGGACCCGCTGGGGCGGGCCCGGGAGTGGGTGGCCGCGACGATCGCACTGCCCTTCGACCCGGCGGGCGGGGAGCTGAGCCGGCACGCGCTGCTCAAGCTCGGCGCGGAGCGGTTCTTCTACTTCAAGAGCTACCACCACCTGGTCATCGACGGGATGGGCGCGGCCCTGCTGGACGCCCGGCTCGTGGAGCTGTACGAGCGGGCACTGGCGGGCCGGCCCTGGGGCGACAGCCCCTTCGGCACCCTGCCGGAACTGCTCGCGGAGGACGCGGCCTTCCGGTCCTCGCCCGGGGCCCCGGCCGAGCGGGCGCACTGGGCGGAGCACCTGGCGGGCGCGCCCGGACCGGCCCGGATCGGGGAGGGCCGGACGGCGTCCGGGGCGGCCGCCGGGTCCGGAGGGGAGCGCGGCGGGCTGCCGTTCGTACGCCGCACCGTGGTCCTGCCGCCGGAGCGGGCGGAGCGGCTGCGGTCCGCGGCCCGGGCCTACCGGACCCGGTGGACGATGCTGATGGTGGCCCTGACGGCCGCGTACACGCACCGGGTCAGCGGGCGGCGGGAGCTCGTGCTCGGGCTGCCCGTGACCGGGCGGACCACCGAACTGGCCCGCCGCACCCCGGGCATGTGCTCGAACGTGGTGCCGCTGCGGATCCCCGTGGACCCCGGGGCTCCGCTGTCCGAGCTGGTCAAGACGGTGGTGACGGAGACCCGGCACGGGCTGCGGCACCAGATGACGCGCTACGAGGACGTCTGCCGGGACCTGGATCCGGCGGACGGGGAGCGGCGGATCAGCTCCCCGCTGGTCAACATCATGGCGTTCGCACCGGACTTCACCTTCGGCGGGCAGCCGGCGACGGCCCACAACCTGACCAACGGGCCGGTGGAGGACCTGGCGATCGGGATCTACGACCTGGGGCCCGAGACCGGGCTGCGGATCGACTTCGACGCCTCGCCGGAGGTGTGCGACACGGCGGCGGTGGCGGACCACCAGGAACGCTTCCTGCGGTTCGTGGACGCGGCCCTCGACGGCGAGCCGGGCGACCCCGAAATCCCCCTGCACAAGATGCAGTTGCTGGACGAGGTGGAGCGGCGGCTGGTGCTGGAGGAGTGGAACGACACCGCGGTCCCGATCCCGGACGCCTCACTGGGCGGTCTCTTCGAGGAGCAGGCGCGCATCCGCCCCGACCACCCCGCCGTCGTCTTCGAGGACACCACCCTCACCTACGGCGAACTCAACGCACGCGCCAACCGCCTCGCCCACCACCTCACCGACCGCGGACTACGCCGCGGACACCTCGCCGGCATCCTCCTCGAACGCGGCACCGACTTCGCCG